>MHZX01000089.1:225-51984 GCA_001828935.1 Rhodocyclales bacterium RIFCSPLOWO2_02_FULL_63_24 | reverse complement strand
ATCGGTACTATCCGGGGTTGTTCCGGCTAACGGGAATCTCGACTCCAACTGGCTTTGAATTTGAGCCGCGACAGCCGCAGGAAAGTTGACAGTGTTTTTATCGCTGGCATCTTGGTCGGCAGCCGCTAACGGAACATAGCCAAACATCATCACACAGGCGGCTAACAATAGCGGATTCCCCATATTGAGCCCCCATTCTTCACGGATTCTAAAATGGCACAACGGTAAACTGAAACGAAGGAAGAATTATTGTTGAGACATTCCACGACGTACAAGCGGCTCACACGGAGTGTGAGTTAGTCAACCATATGTTTCTTTTTCAACTATTTGACATCATCCAGCATTACTACGGCATTACCAGCAGAAGGTCTCATGACAGTCCCAGTTCGTTGCAGCTTGAGAGCACCTTCACTAAATCGGTGAGATTTCATTACCGCTCTTCCGCCAGATATAGGGTTGATCGCAACTCCACCCATGAATAGGGTCTTCTTAAATTTATTGACAATTGCGGCCCAATTCTTTGCAACCCCTGAGCCATTCCCAACAACGTAACCAATAGAACCTTCGATTAAACCATTAGTCCCTAGAAATGGAAGCTCCACATACAAACAATCGTGGTTTCTCTCGGCGAAGGTTTGGAGTGATGTTGCTGTTTTATCGAAATCAAGAGTTCCTATCACAAGTCGATCCGCCGACGTGCCGAGAGGAACGGGCCAGGAAAGATCATCTATCATAAATGGAGGTCCTAGGCGAATGCCCGCAACAACATACGTGTCGCTAACTATGGTGTTCAGCCTGGAAATCACCTCTTCCGGCAACGCATGAAACTGTAGTATGGATTTTTGCATAGTGTCGTCATTGGTCAAGCGGAACGAATTCCGTCTTAATATCGGTTTGTTCTAAGTCCGTAATAGCTTGAGCTTCTCTCTTAATGGGTGTTCCGTCCGTCTTTGTCTTACCGACGTTAATAGCTCTAATTGACCCATCCGGATTCCTGACCAGAATATCGGGCCGTCTCGAATCCTTGATTCCGCCTGGCGTCGGAATTGCCTTTTCAGGTAGACGACCACCTCCGGCAATAACTTCCCCGTCTGTGATTCCATCGGCGGTTTCTCGAATCTTCTTATTATGTGGCGCATTGGGATCAGTCTTTGGTCCCCTCTTTGCGCCCACATTCGATATTTGCTCAACTTGAATGTTTGTCTTCGTATCGATTGTTGTGAGCTGTTGCGCTTCTCCTGATTCGGCTTTTGTGGCTACAGTGCCGGCTTCTCTTTTAAGAGCCTGCTTTTCTGTCCCGTGAAAAATCGTACTGACCTTCGACACCGCTTTGCCTTCGGGTACTCCTTCGAGCATTAGTGCAGTTGCAGTGGCCGTCCTGCCAACTATCCGTCCTGCCTCATACCCATCGCCACGCTTAATGGCGTTCCCATAGTTCGTGGCGCCCGTCAATACGACTTGCCCAGACTGTGTCGCGACGTTATTCGCAACCGATGCAACCTCGCCAGCCACCTTTACAGGGTCCTTAGTGATTGCGCTTCCCGCATGCAACGCTTTCGTGGCGCCGCTGCGCACATCAGCCGTGACCTTCTTAACACCCCCGCGAATATCTCCTGAGAGCGCTCTACGATCGAACAGAGCATCGCCAACTACAGTTCCAACAGAGCTGTTCCGATAGGTGTACCGACTCGTTGTCCGGCATCAAAGGCGGCCTTCCCTGTTTCAACTGCTACTTGGCCTGCACCGACGACTGCACCAGCAGTGACCTTCACTGTTTGTCGCGGCAATTCCTGCACAAAACGGGACACAACCGATTTGTTTGCCTCCGCTTCATATTTCGCAGCATTGGCTCTCCCAGAAAGATAGTTGTTCAGGTGTTGTCGCTGATCAGCGGACAGGTTGACCAACTGCTCTCTTGGCATCGACGCGAGTTGTTCAACTCCGTATTTCTGCAACTCCTGAGTCGATGGAGTCATTGGTGCAGAAGTAGTTCGACGAGTACCAATCTCTTGGACCGGCCCGCGATGTACTGTCGAGGTTGCCGTTGGGAACGCTATCGGCGCAGACGCTGGTACCCGAGGGGTGCTGCTGATCGCTGTTTGTGTTGAAGGTGGATTAACAACAAGCTTGCTTGGTAGCGTGGGAATAGCCTGTGGCATATTCGATACCGTAGCAACTCCCGTATTTCCTCGATTCGGGCTGATCCCCTGAACCGGCACTGGCGGAAGCATTGCTGGTACTGCTGTGATTATTGGAGTCCCTTTCGTGGCCGCAGCAACGCTCTGATGTGTGATTTGGTTGCCGCTGGAATCGAAGAAGGCTCCCTGTGAGTTCACAAACGCACGCTGACCATTCCCGAGCGTAACGGCGGTCATTCCTGCGGCGCGAGACACTGCCGGCGCAGGACTGGTTCTTTGCTGTGCCTGTTGCCGGCGCTGCTCTTCCGCCTGGCGTGCAAGCTCCTGTTGCTTGCGAGCTTCTTCGACTTGGCGCTGACGCTCCAGACCTGCCCTATGCGCCTGCTCTTGTTGCCTGCGAGTCGCCTCGGTTTGCCGTTGCGCCGCCGCCTGCTGCTGCGCCTCCAGTTGTTGGCGCTGCTGTTCCTGTGCGCGCCGAGACTGCTCTTGCTGTTGTTGTAGGATTTGCTGCTGCCGTTGTTGTTCTTGAGCGCGCTGTTGCGCCTGCTGTGCCTGTAGCAACTGCTGTTGCCGTTGCTGGGCTTGCTGCTGTGCTTGTTCTTGCTGAATGCACTGCTGCTGTTGCCGTGGATCTTTGAATTCGCATTTCGCGAACACTGGGTGCGCTAAGAGCGCAGAGAGTGCAAGGAATGCATAGCGACATAGGCGCATGACAACCCCTCCCTCAGATGATGAAAAGAGCCTCTAACATTTCAGCATACTGCTATGGCGAGTGGAAATCAAAGACCGTTAGAACATCTGGGGATAACAAAGCCGCCCCGTTCGGGGCGGCAAAGAAGAACAGATGCGTTTCCGCTACAGCAACCCTCTCTCCGCGAAACTCAGCATCACATTCCCCGCCGCCACAAAGTGATCGAGCACCTTGATGTCCACCAGCGCCAGGGCCTGCTTGAGCGACTGTGTCAGGAGTTCATCCGCTCTGCTCGTTTCAGCAACGCCTGAGGGATGGTTGTGGGCGAAGATGACACCCCCTGCGTTAAAACGTAGCGCCCGCTTGACCACTTCTCGCGGGTACACCGCCGTCTGGGTGAGCGTACCGCGAAAGAGTTCTTCGCTTTCGATGACGCGGTTTTGAGCATCGAGAAAGAGAACGACGAACACTTCATACTCTTTCCCGATCAACAGCAGCCGAACAAAGTCCCGCGCGGCTTCCGGGCTCGCAAGTACCGAGGAGCGCTTTAGTTCCTCCTTGAGTGCCCGTGTTATTAGCTCCCGAGCGGCTGCGATTCGCGGATGCTGCTGCTCAGCATCGTCGACCAGAAGCGTTGCCAAACTCCTTTGCAGTAGTTTCTGTGCTGCCTTTTCACCTATGAGAACGGCAAGTAATTCCAGGTCGGTGAGATGTTGAATGTTCATGTCGGATTCCTTTCGTAAAGAACAGTCCGACATTTATGATTATGCCTATCGCCTACTCTGAAACGGATGCGAGACATGCACTCCCGTGCAACGTCGCTATCGTTTGATCGTCGTCGCGCTGAATGCTCGCGACGGTGCGCCGTCGATCATGAGCTTGAGATAGATGCTGCGATTGGGAAGATTCACCAAATCCTCTTCAGTGAAGGTCGGCTGGAACTCCCGCGCAAGCACCTGGGCGTCTTCCGGCCCGAGACGGAAAGCGATCATCGTGCCCACGTTGCCGAGCACGCCATGGCGGACATCCGGTTCAAGCTGCGCCAGGTTCTGATGGCTCAGGGTGAGCGCAATGCCGTACTTTCGAAGCTCGGACACCATATTCGCGACAGCGAGGGTGGTGAACTCCTGGAACTCGTCGAGATAGACATAGAAGGGGCGGAGCGATGCTTGGGGGGTGTCGGCACGACTGAAAGCCGCGAGTCCGATCGTAGTCACCAGCAGTGCCCCAAGAAGCGAGGAGCTATCTTCGCCGAGCGAGCCCTTAGCGAGATTGACTACGAGCATTTGCCCGTCATCCATGATCTTTCTGAAACGGAGATCAACGGGTGGAGCCGTGATGAGCCGATGAAGGATGGGGTCGGAAATGAATGCGCCGATCTTGTTCTGGATCGGTGCGATGGCGTCGGTCAGATAGCGGAATGAATACTTCGGGTATTCGTCTTTCCAGAACGTCTTCACGGGTTCGTTGGTCAAGCCCTGCACCACGTCTTTTCGGTATCCCTTGTCCGTGAGGAGGCGTAGGACATCCGGGAGCGTCGCGTCACCCTTCTCGATGAGCGCAAAGAGCGCATTCCGGAGGACATGCTCCATGCGCACGCCCCAAGCATCGCTCCAGCGTTTCTTGAATACTTCGAGGAGGCCCGAGACGGCAAGAGGGATTTTCGAGGGGGTAACTTTCCTGAGCGGGTTGTATCCAAATGGCTGGTTGCGGTCAGCGGCGTTCAGGTAGATGAGTGAGTCTGGGCGCACGCTCCCGGCATACGCCGCGATCCGCTGCGCCAAGTCCCCGTGCGGATCGATGAGGGCGAAACCTCGTCCGGCTTCGATGTCCTGCTTGAGCAAAGTCTCAAGGAGCGTCGACTTCCCCGTTCCGGTCTTCCCTATCGCATAGAGATGAGACAGCCGGTCTGCCTGCTTGATGCCGAAAACCTTATGCGGTTCTCGCGTATTGGTCTTCCCGAAGTATGAGATATCCGGCATCTCCCCAGAGTAGGGAGAAAGGGGATGCGGGGTAAGGCGTCGAAAGTTGCTCCAGATGCGTGGCTACAGCTACACGTCGAGCAAAAAATATCGGGCAGGAATACCTGCCCGGAGAGTGTGCGGAGCCTTCTGCAGAAAGGCCCAGTGGTGCCAAGAGCGGATTGCGATGTTGCATTGGCCTTTTATCAGTGAGGCCAAGAACACGTCAGTCGTCAAGCGGTACTGCCAGTGTCACTTAGAGCCCTTGCGGATCGGCATGGGCGATGACAGGGATTCTGCATTCAAGCCGCGCGGCCTTCTCCCGCGCCCGCTTTCATCCATTGAATCTGTTTCTAAAGTCACTGCGATCTCAAATCCCGCCAGAGTCCGGGATCGGCGCAGGAGTTTCTGTATTACCCGCTGTGTCAGCGGAATCGTCTTTCGGGTCTTCTTCATTGCACCCCCATGTCGATTTCCGCGCGGAACTATTGACATGGGCAGTGTGACTGAACGGCCCGGTCTGCTCACCCTTCGCGAGCGCTTGCGTCTCCTTTCCCGGTATTGAAACTTTCAAGAATTGTCGTGAGAACGTGCCCGGTTGTCAATGGCATGCGTCAGCCCTTGTCTTCCGATGCTCGGATGCCGACGTGTTCCTCCAAATCAACGGTGGTGAGCTTTCCGGCCTGATCGTGGAACTGTATGAAGGCTTTCGGCCGCTGCCCTTTGCCATCTACGGCGGCCAAGGCCATTCGAAGCGCCACCCCTTGCCGCAGGAGTTCAGCATCGCTTACATCCGGCACGGACGCCCTGAGTCGCTCCCACAAAACGTGCCACTGACCCGAAAGGCGGAGCGTGACCGTCGTCGTTTTACTCGGCACCGGGGCCACGAGTCCTTGCGTCTCGCCGAGACGAATCCCTCCTTCGCTCCGGCTCCCCGGCGAGATGACCAGTGCCGCCGGGGAAACTTTTGTTCGTCGCTTCATGCAGCAAGTTTATTAGCGGGGTATGAAAACAACAGGAAAACAATAGTGCTTGCGCTATTGTTTTCTTCTCTGCTATATTTCCCTCGCGTTGGGGTGCCGGGGTCTAACCCCCAGGCAGCAAAGTGGAGGGGAAGCCTATGCAAACCCGAAGGATAGAGGTGGTGTTGGTAACAGTTTGGTTGCTAGCAGGCTGCGCAACGCCGACCGTAGTTGCAGTTAAGCAGGCAGGCGACGCAAATCTGTCGTGCGCGCAGATGAAGGATGAGTTTGCGCAAGCCGACAACTACCTGAAGGCGGCAAAAAAGGAACGGACCGTGACAGGAACGAATGTGGCGGCTGCCATATTCTTCTTGCCGGGACTACTCGGAACCTATGTGAATACCGAGGAAGCTATCAATGCTGCGAAAGACCGGCAAGCATTGCTGACCAAACTCGCGCAAAAGAAAAATTGCGACCTCAACCCTGAAACCGCCGAATCACAACCGCTGGTGCAAGCGAGCAACGACAGCTCTATTCAGTCTCCGCAAAATCCGGCCGGACAAGTGCCAAGCCAACCCTCGAAGGTCGTTCAGTCCTTCACGCCAATGACTGCCATGGAAATTCAGAAGCAGTTGCTGGCGCTTGGGTATCAAGTCGGCGCCGCCGACGGTGTCATGGGGAAGAAATCACTCGATGCCCTCAAGAAGTTCCAGAAAGACAATGGGCTTCCCAGTACGGGCCAGGCGGATAACGAGACGATGGCCCGACTGCGTCAGAAGGCGGGAAACGTTTCGGCGAACAAATAACCCCTGATTCCGGTTGTCTTGCCAAGGTTTCGTTCGTCGCATGCTTGTTGGGGAGTCTCTATGTTCAAAACGCTTAAAGCGATCTGTCTGATAGCGGCATCTGGCTCGGCGCTTGCGATGCCGTCGGACGAGATCAGAGCGTTGATCGATCAAGGCAAACCGGCTGAGGCATATCGCGTCGGGACTACGCTCGCTCGGGACTCGAACGACCTGCTATTCGACTACTACCTCGGCATGGCGGCCATAGATGCCGGTGCTGTCCCTGACGGCGTTACGACGCTGAAACGGTATGTCGAACAGAATCCGACTGACCCGCGCGCACGACTTGAACTCGGCCGGGGGTACTACCTGTTGGCAGACAATGCCAGCGCACGTACCGAATTCGAGGCGGTCAGAAGCACTCATCCGCCGCCCCAGGTGACCGCAAACATCGATCTGTTCCTCAACGCCATTCAGGAACGCGAAGCTCAGGCATCGGGCGTGGGACTGACCGGGTATGTCGAGGGCGGCTTGGGGTACGACAGCAATATCAACGGCGGCGTCAACGCGGCGACCATCAATCTGCCTACCTTCGGCAACGTCGTCATCGACAATGCTGGCGTGCGTACCGGTGCATCGTATGCGCGGGTCGCAGCGGGCGTGCAGGCCGTGGTACCGCTTGGCGGCGGCATCTCGACCTTCGCTGCGCTGAATGACGATCGTCGCCGACACAGCCGCAGCAGCCAGTTCGACATGAACACCACGGATGCGAACGGCGGCCTCGCCTATGCCCATGGCGCGGATACGGTACGCGGAAGCCTGTTGTGGAACAACGTGGATGTCGGACACAACCGGTTTCGAACCATGAGTGGCTACGGCGCCGATTGGCAGCATGTGTTGAACTCGTCGCGGCTGTTATTCCTCTCCGCGCAGACAGGCGAGTTTCGCTACGCCGGGTTCAATTCGGTACGGAATTCGAGTTTTGACGGCTTCGCCGGCGGAGTCCGGCAGGCGTGGGATGCCTCATGGCGACCGGCACTGGTCGTCTCAGCGAACACGGGCCGGGAACGCAATCGCAATCAGCGAGATGACCTCTCCAACGAACGGAACGGGCTGCGCGTCGCGGTTGATCTGAAGCCGGCAGCGGAATGGGCGGTGACGGCCGGCTTCAACTATCAATCGACCCGACACCTTCAAGCCGATGCCATCCTGGCGACCGTGCGCAAAGATGACTACTACGCATTGGATGCCGCAGTGACGTATGCCCTGTCGCGCAACGTGAGCGTACGAGGCGCGCTCGCGGTAGCCGACAACCGTTCCAATCTCGCGCTGTACGCCTTCAAGCGAAATACGCTTGGCGTGAGCTTGCGCTACGACTTTCGATAGGAGGGTATGAGGTGTTCAACGATATTCGCAAACGGGCCTATGCCCGCCGTTTCTGCCTGTCTCTGACCGCTCCTCTCGCGGCTGCCCTCGCATGCGGGCTCGGCTTGAGCGCCGAAGCTATTGCGCAAGCCACTTCCGCATCTGCGTCGCTGGCGACATTCGATTGGGGTAACTCACTGAAGCCGATTGGGCAGTTGGATACCGACGCCAGATTCGGTACATACCAGAGCACAAACTCTCAGGCTGCAATGGACAAGAACAGCACGTGCAAGGCGACCGTCTACACGATGGTCGCACGTGCTCTCGGCATGAATGCGAAGATCGATGACTTCTGGTCACCATCAGATGGTGCAGTTGTGGGCGCTCTCAGCAGCAAGCTCGATCCCCGCGGCGACGTAGCCACGGGAACCGTTATCCAAAGCAAGCAAGGGACCGGCTTATCGGATGTGGTTAGCAAACTTGGCGAAAACAATCCGGTCATATTGCGCGGCAGTATCCTCCAATACGGTGCGGCCAATCCAAAGAATCCCACTCCCGGCACCAACTACTATGAATCTCACTTCATGCTTGCAGTTGGCGTGAATAGCCAAGGAAACCTAGTCGCCAATGATCCCTTAAGCGGCCAGCAAGTGACAATCGACAAAACGACGGGACAGGTGATCAATCCGCCGGAAAAACTGAAAGCGCTTGGCTTTAACGCTCTTGATAAGAAGTTCGGAGGCTATCAAGTCGTAACGCTTACGGTTGCCGCGCCGGGCGGCGTTGTGCAAGGGTTTCCCGCTCCAGCACCCGGAGTCGTCTACGATCCCGGAAGAATAAAGAACCTCGGTAATACTCACAAAACTGCCGCCCCATCTCCGGTGACTCCGGTCCCTGTGGTGCGTACCTCCAATCAATCAAGCCCGTCTGCATACAACCAAAACGAGTCCGCCAATTCCGATGGACTGCAAGCGGCTTTGCAGCCGGCGTACCGCAATGGCGGCGGCGTGGCAACGTCCGGTCCTGGCGTCGCTGGCCTCATGATGGCGTCGAAGTTGGATTTCCATATCGGCACCTCCAATGACTTCTCCTCATACAACCTTCCCTCGGTCAGACTTTCCGGCAACCGAGGTTCGGCTTCCCTCCTGGATACCGGAAGCAACGCCAGTGCCGGCGACATGTACTGGGGCCGATGGGCGGGGCCGGGATCGACTATGACGAACAGCAGTGGCACGGTCACCGGACAAAGCCTGCATTACATCTATGGCGCTCCCGTGACCAATATGCCCACATCGGGCGTTGTCACGTACAACCCGGCAGGCGGAACGCGACCCAGCGATTCGGCCGGAAACGCGGGAACCTTCAATGGCGGAGCGGTGCAAGTGAACTTTGCTACGCGGGGCGTAACAGTTCAGAACCTGAATTTCACCAGCGCCGCCGGATCGACATTCAATCTGAACGGTACCGCGACCTACAACAGCAACGCGCTTTTTCAGACGACGCTCGCGGGAACTTGCGCGGGTGGCAACTGTACTGGCGGCGCTGCGACCGGCAACGCGGTCGGCGCCTTCACCGGAAACCAAGCAGCTGCACTTGGCCTTTCCTATGCCGGGGCAAACTCAGGAACGGGCGTGATCGTGGGCGTGCAAGCCTTTAAGCGGTGATTCTGGTAAGTAACGCTTCGTAAGGATCGCCGAGGCGTAGTCTCGTCTGGGTGCCGGTTGTGAGGCAGTCTCCCGTGAGCGGTGCGGCTCGCACGCCTTTGGAGTATCGTATGGACTTTGCATACGTCTCGGGAGGAGTTGCCATGACACCCTTGCCCGGCCGCCAACACAGCCGAGATTCCTCTGGTGCAGGAGGGGAACGCCATGCTTGAGATTGCCCTCTATGCCTATGTGATGTGGGTCCTATTCCTAGCGGTAATGTCCCTGTACGCCGTGTGGAGCACCCTGCCCATCGTTACAAAATCGCTGGCAGTTCCTGCCGTGATCGTCGCGGTGGCGATGGATGTCGGCCTGAACATATTGGCCACGATCCCATTCCTAGACTTGCCCCATGAACTCACCTTCTCACAGCGCATGGGACGGTATTTGCGCAATCAGAGTTGGCGCACGCCCATAGCCCGCTCTATTTGCGCAAATCTCCTGGACCCCTTTCAGACAGGCGGGCATTGCCGGAAAAGCTGATCGGCGCATTCTGCGCCTGGCGTGGCAAGAAAACGCTCGCGCCATGTGCATTTCCGCACTTCCTTGACGAGCGCCGCGCCGATCTTGGCTCCTTGCCCGCGCACGTCAGCGTCTCCCTACCTCCTAAGTTATAGCGCTCCGCATCGCTCGCTAAAAATGACTGGCGAATGCATATCGTATCCGGTACCGTATTGTTTTCGCATGCACCTGGGGAGGGCCATCATGAAGCTGCTGCTGCGTCGCGATCAGAAGTCCGGCATGCTCGGCGTGGGGAAAATCACGTTCACACTCGATGTTCGAGCGGAGCTAACCGAAGAAGAGAAATCCCACATCAAGAAGTACAAGCTGGGCGAGACCATGCTCTATGAGCGAGACAAGATTGTCGGTGGGAGCGGGTTGCTCGGCCTCGCCTCCCGCTTCGCGCTCAAGATGATGAACCTCTCGATCAGCGTGAACGATCTCACCAACGGCAAGCAAGTCGAGTGCAAGGATATCGTGGAGATGCTCGCCGTCGAGGAGCAGATCAAGGAAGCCTGCGAGACCTTCAAGGCGGTGCTTACGGCCGCAGCGCACTTCGGCGGAGAGGAAGTGATCGAGTTCTAGCCGGCTTCCATGTCCAATTGGAAGAATTGGCTGCGCGGTGGCACGGAGAACCGCGAGCACGAGGACACGCTGCGGCTCGTCCGTGAATTACGTCCGCTGTGCAATGGCGTCGATTTTCATGACCGGGCAGTCTTCGGCCCGTTCCTCGTCGAACTGATCCATGACATCTGCGGCGTGCTCGACACCACGCCGTCGATGCCGCTCGGCGAAGCGCTGTATGACGCGCTGGTGCAGCTTCTCTACGACGACGGATTCCTCATCAATCTGCCGGAAGAGTCGGCGCTCGTGCATCTGTCGATTGAGGAAGGGATCGCTGCACGAGAAGCGTTGCGCCGCTCGATGCGGGTGCATACGAGTCATGAGCGTCTGCTCGCCGAGTGGCGGGCGAAGCTCACGAATCTATTCTCGGGAATTCTTCAGTCCTTCCCCGTCTCGGCCTTCATCGATCCCGAGAACGGGAGCGGCAGTGGCGGCAAGGCAGAGTACGTCGTCTTCCCCGATGCCGCCGCATACGACCTCTGCGAGGACCTGGGCGTCCTCATCGAACGTACCCTGATTACCCTCTCCGATCAGTACGCGTTCGAATCCGGGCTGTTCAAGAAGGTCCGTACCCGCCTTGAAGACAACTTCCTGCGCGCGTCCGGCATACCATTGTCGCGGCGGCACGATGAAAAGCTCAATCTACGATTACCGTCCGAAGAGAAGAAGATGCGGGCGGAGGAATTGGTCGAGGTCTATCTCCAGGGAACGCCCTTCCAAGACTTCTTCCGCGCGCCCTTGCCCTTTGCCATCCCCTTCCCTGCTCGGTTTGAACACACGCACATCGTAGCCGGCACTGGTCACGGCAAGACGCAGCTCTTGCAGTTTCTCATCCATCACGACTTGGTGCGCGCCAAGACGGACGGACGAGCGATCGTGGTCATCGATAGTCAGGGCGACCTGATCCGTACCATTTCGCATTTGAAGCACTTTGACCCGGACGAGTACGGCAGTCTTGCCGACCGGCTGGTGCTCGTTGATCCGACCGACATCGAGCATCCGATCAGCCTGAATATGTTCGACTTCGACCGGGGCCGGCTGGAACGGCTTTCGCCGGTTGATCGCGAAATGACGCTGAACGCCGCCGTGGAGACCTTCGAATATTTCTTCGGGGCGCTCCTCGGGGCGGAACTGACGCAGCGGCAAGGCGTGATCTTCCGGTATCTGGCCCGCCTCATGCTCGAAATCCCCGACGCTACCATTCATACGCTGCGCGAACTCATGGAGAACGGCGAGAAGTTCCGGCCGTACATGGAAGGCCTATCGGGTTTCGCCAGGCACTTCTTCCTTACTCAATTCTTCGAGCGGCAGTTCGGTGAAACCAAGAAGCAAATCCTGGCGCGTCTCTGGGGCGTACTGTCGAATGCGACGATCGAGCGCATGTTCTCGCACACCGAGAACAAAGTCGATCTCTTCTCCCTCCTGAACCAAGGGAAGATCGTGCTCATCTCGACGGCCAAGGATTTCCTTGGTCATGAAGGCGCCGGCATCCTGGGCCGGTTCTTTGTGTCACTCATCGCCCAAGCCGCGCTCCAGAGAGCGACGCTCCCGCCCCACGAGCGCAACCCCGCCTTTGTGTATATCGATGAAGCGCAGGACTACTTTGATACTTCGATTGACCGCCTCTGCAACCAGGCGAGAAAGTACCGCATCGCGCTCAATCTTGCGCATCAGAATCTCGACCAGCTCGACACGGCCCTTCGCGCGACCGTGCTTGCGAGCACGTCGATCAAATTTGCCGGAGGGGTGAGCAGCAAGGACGCGAACACGCTTGATTCGGAATTCCGCGTCGAAGCATCGTTTCTCCTCGACCAGAAGAAGCGCGACGCATACACCTCGTTCGCTTGTTACGTGCGCAACTTCACCAATCAAGCGCTCTCAGTTCGCATTCCGCTCGGATATGTCGAGGCGCTACCGACGATGTCGAGCGAGTCCTATGAGAAACTCCTGCGGCGGAGTCGTGACGAATACAGCGCACCGCCCATCGAGCCGACGTTCGATACACCGAAGGCGGCGAAGCCAGCGAAACTGACACCACGAGTCGAGCCGCAAGAGCGGAGTGCCGATACCAGCCCTGATCAGGTCACGTCTCCCGCCGAAAGACTTCCAACCGACACCACCCTTCAAGCACCAATACGCCGAGAAGAGATTGCCGAGCGCATTCCGAGGGCAGCATCAAAACCGAAGCCACCTCTTGAGCCAGGCGGTGGTGGTAAACAGCACAAGTATCTCCAGCATCTCGTCAAGCAGCTTGCCGACGAACGCGGCTTCCGCACGGCAATCGAGGAGGTCATCCTCGATGGGGCGGGCCGGGTGGATGTGTCGCTCGTTCGCGGCGAACGCCGGATTGCCTGTGAAATCTCCGTGACGACGGGCCGGGATCACGAGTTGGGCAATATCGAGAAGTGCCTGGCGGCGGGCTATACGGAAGTAGTCCTGATTGGGAGCAACGAGCGGCATATCCGCTCGCTCACGAAATTCATCGACGAGAACCTGGAAGAAAACGAGCGAGGAAAGGTTCGGTATGCCGTGCCCGAGAGTCTGATCGAATATCTCGACTCCCTCGGCGAACCTCCCCTGCCAACGGAGCAGATGGTTCGTGGTTACAAAGTACGGACGGTGCAGCAGGCAGTGGACCCAAAGGAAGCGAGTGCGCGGCGGCAGGCGATTGCCGAGGTCTTGGCGCGGTCGCTGCGGAGATCGAGGGAGACGCCGAGTTAGCGTGGCCAAAGATTGCGGAATAGAGTAACAGCGAAGTTGCTGTAACAATATCTAGATATTTAATTAAGCGGCTCTATTGGCGCATAAGCATACTTGATTTGCGTTCCAGGACTAAGGTCTACTATCTACGCCTATTCTGCTGAAGGCTTCGTAGCGGGATACCGGATTTAGTACAGAAAATGCTGTTTGATCCGATGGCGGATAATGGCGCTTTGCTGTAGCTTTTAAAGTATTAATGGTAGCTGTCGTTAGTGTACCCAGTGGGCATATCTATCTTGTGTCCGGCTGGGCTCATGCTAATGTGATACAGGGTAGACGGGCGACGTACTTGCTTGACTGGTTAGTGCTTGGCAATTGTACCTCTCGCATCGTTTTGTTTTTTGTCACCATAAGGGACGTGCGCGAATGCCTCGTCTGAATTGCAATGTGCGCTGAATCTCTGCATATTGCGCAAATCGCCGGATCTACCGTTTGTCGCCACTGCGCTGAGAATGGCGCTGTGGTATTCGGCGCTCTTTTCAACCCTCTCAAAAGGTTCGCGTGTGCTTTTGCACAGGGCGAAGCATTGGCTTTTCCACTTTAGCAGAAAATTGGAAGGAGATAATTTATGGCACTCAGTGATGAAGATCTAAGGAAAATAGCTGGCCTCTTCGAGGGAAGATTCGTCGGACTTGAATCGACGATGGATTCCATCAATGTAAGAATGGGCGCTTTAGAAGCGAGCAATGAGAAGCTGGAAGCGAGCAGCAAAGATATTGGTATCCGGCTGGGCGCTTTAGAAGCGAGCAATGAGAAGCTGGAAGCGAGCAGCAAAGATATTGGTATCCGGCTGGGCGCTTTAGAAGCGAGCAGCAAAAAGATCGATATCCAGCTGGGCGATCTCGAACGCACCACCGAAGTGGTCAACCGGTTTCCCTATCCGCAGGAGCCAAGAAGGCATGTCCATCGGGACATCAAGACTCATTCAGCATCTGGCCCGACCTACCGCTGAAACTTGTAGATATCCACCAAGCCGCCTCTTCGCAGGCGGCTTTTTTTTGCCCAAGCACAACAGTTGCTTCATGAGCAGGTGATAATGACAAATTATTTCGTCTCCAGTAATCGCTATGTGCGGTAGGCATATGCATTGCATATATCACTTGTGATCAACAGATTTCGAATATTCCTGCACTGGCTTTTACTGCGCGTCAGGGTTGTCGTCTCCGGCAGTAATGCTGGCGACCAGAACGTTGCAGTTGATAGAAATAGTCAGTTGCGTCATTTTTATCTTAAGGTGTTTGTAGGTGGCATCTGGCCCCTTACCTTTCTGTGGCTCCGCTTGCGGAAACACATGTATCTCTCACTTGCAGTTCTGCTGGTCTTCCTGACATCGACGTTTGCTGTCAATGTTCTGGCGCTAAGTGCGACCAATGATGACTGGGGGATTGCGCACTTAGCAATGTATGTCGTTAACGTTGCGCTACTGATACTCGTAATCAGCGTTCAGAACGAATCCGAGCAGCATAAAGCGGGGCTGTATGCACTAACTTTCCCTGCCGGATTTTTCCTGACTATTCTCGCCTTAGATTTCTGCACCTCTACAATCTCACACATATTTTCCAGCTTTCATTTAAACATCGGTCATTGCCCCCCAACTCTCACGCCATTTACCGAACATACTGGCCATGGCATTCCAGGCTTCTTCATAATGCTCGGGGTCTTTCTGTTAGGAGTTAGCTTATGGCTTCTGACTAGGCCATTACAAACCATTCGTGTCACCCTGTGGAACATCGGTGATCCGACTTCAATCGGACTAGACCACCACAACGGAATCAATTACGACGCAGATGCGACAAACATAGCAATCAGAATTGATAACGATGCATTCGAACAACACCTTGAACAACTGCGTCTGATACTCGCCACCAATCCAATGAGAATATGGACGATACCCGTTGAATTGGAATCAGGCTTCCAAAGCCCCGGTTCACACACGACCAGACGCAAGTGGTTATACCGTATGGCACGACCGCTCCGAAAAAGCATAGGCATGCTCCCGTCGTTCCCATGGTTACGAGCACTACGAGCACGCATCTTCTCGCCGCTTAGAAATGCAAAATTGATGCAGCCACGAAGTGCTGTGCCGCTTCAAGTAACCCCTGAGTCGGATACCCTCAAGCTTCAGCTCACAGCAATTGCAAGATTCTCATTTCAGCAATATCTATTGCCGCGGGATGCTAGTCGAGAGACGCCGTTGCCGACAAGTCGCGATCCGTACCAAGACAAGACGCAACACGATGGTGAGTGGGGCAGAGTCGCAAAGGATCTGCTTGTATCCCTTCGTCTACACAGTTTCCAGCTATTCTTATATCTAACCCTGTTGGCATCGATGTTCCTGTTAGTCGCATACGATACTCAGATATTCCAATTCCATGAAGACGTAAAGAAACATATCATTGGCCCGTTTCTGTGGGCTGGATTTTTTCTTGCTTGGGCAATCATTTCCCTCTGGCTGCGCTCCTATCAACTACAGGCGCTCAAGGTATGGGCCGGCAGATTCCGCGGGCATCCTTTTTTTAGCGACTCGCCGCCGATATTCTATTTCCGATCGGATCGCCCGGAAGAAAAGGCGTGGGAAGAACTCGTTTCAGAAGATTTTGACGTGGAAGTAAGTAACTTCGGGCTTGACCATGCCAGAGTGGTTGAATTCACGCACGCCGCCCTCCTTCTGATTGCCTTTGAGATTTTGGAAAAACTGCTATGACATTCAGCAACCGGTCGGCAGGACTTGGGACTAGCAGGCAACAACTGCCGCAGCGTTTCCTTTGGATTTTGTACTCCGATGCGCGTTCAAGGCTGAATACGCTACTCGCTGAGTTCCGGCACATACGACTCACAGCATATGCACACATGAAGCACGCGGCGCCGGATGTACTCGGATCGTTGCCAAAATCACGCACGGTGAAGAAATACGATGAATTTGGCATCAGAGAGAAGCAGTATCTGGCAATCGCCGATACCGCGGTACATGAATTCGAATCTCTACGAGATGTCAGGGCTGCGCTGTCAAATGCATTCAGATGCGCCGCCGACGAACTAGAGTCAAGAGATGGCGAGCACGGCTGTCCAGGCTCTTCCTTGTACTGGTTCATTGCCAAACGTGCGTATGTCGTTGAGATAACCTTGGCCGATAGCACGAGGGTGCTGTCGCACCTCCACGACAAGATCGCTCAGATGCTCGATACGACATCGGGATCCATGCCCGTTCCTTTGTCATTGCGACGCTGGCAGTCGGCGAATCATGAGAAATTCCTTTCAGCGTATTGTCGCGACCTGTGCGTAGACACGGCAAAAGCAATGGCCTTCCTGAATATTCCAGGCTTTGACCCAGATAGCTGCGGAGATAATGACCGGAAAACATACGAGGAACGATCTACTCGACGCTGGAAGCAAACAGTCGTGTCCCATATATGGAATCACAGTGCAACAAGCGAGACGATTCCACTGATAAAGGGAGAAATTGCAACAAAAGATAGCGCGGAGGCCGGAACTCCCGCAGGATATGCACTAATCCGCAGCCTGTATTTCTACCTTGAACATCCAATCCTCTTCCCGCTACTGTTTCATGAGCTGGGGCATATCCATATGGAATTGGATCAGCAGGAAGAACGGCAGCTCAAGCCGACTTGGGGAACCACACCGAGAGACACAGAGCTATTCTCTTTCTTGCGGTCCTCCAGAAAGGCGGCAAGCGACCTCAAGATTGGTATGTCCCGTTTCGGTATATACACTATTGGGGACGAGGATTATCAACTAATCGCTACCGAAATATGGGCGGACGCGCTCGGAGTAGCGCTCGGAGGAGCGTCATTCGTTCACGCTCTGGCTCTACAAATATTCGGCCAGCGGGAGCATACGAATATCGCGATGGGAAGGAGGCCATTCGGCGGTCCGAATGACGGGAAATATGGCGACAATCGCGGACACGATGTGTGGCATCAGCAACTCAAAACGCTGAACGCCAGCGAAATCGGCGAGAAGCCTGCTCAGTACTTTTCTTTTGCTCGAATCCTCGTCGCAGTAAAGCTTGCACTCGCCCTTTATGAGAGGGCCGAGCGAGCCAAGGACATGGGCAAGGACACTGAAGACATTCCTTTCGTTGATGGGCTTCGCGACTCATGCGATGCTATCGAAGAGCTCTGGAAGCGGTTTAGATCAAGTGGTGACCATACCTATCACAAGGACAGATCATCAGGGGATCACGAACGTTGGTGGGATTTGTATTGCGATGCTAACGAGTCCCTTGCTGAGGGTTGCTTCGTTCACCTAGAGCCGCACATTGGACGAATGTGGCAATACGCCAAAGATCATAATCGGCACGCCTATAGATTTGGGCGCGGTCCTACGGATGCAAAATTGAGGGAACGTATATGGCAGTTCTTCCATTCGTTTATGGAGGAGCAGCCATCTTGTCGAGACCTACATGACAAAACCGTTCGACAAGATCTAAAAGAACATGCGCCAACTCGTCTTGAGGATGCCGCACTGGCAATGCGCTGGGCGTCAGCGACATTGCTGTTTAACCACGCTACAAATTTACACCGATCTATAGACGAAGACGATAAGGTCAAATTCAGCGAGTTAGACAAACTTGTCGACGAGACCCGATGGGACGGATTGGGTGCATTCCGATACCTACTAGAGTGGTATCAGCTTGTCATGGCGAAAGGACATAGTCTTAGTCTGGATAACCTTTCTGGGTTGGCAGAAACAAACCTGCTTGCTTTGTTCCCTAAGACGGAGCTTCACAATGGGATTTCCGCAACGGAACATCTTCATTCCCTGATGAAAAGCAAGTTCATGATTTTCTTTCTCAACCCACGATATGAATGGTGGGAGAAAGTAGATGAGTTCCAGGGTGGTAGCGACAGATTAGCCTGGATTGGAAGCGATGCGAAGAAACGCGAATTATTCGAGAAGTACACATCGGAATTTATAGAGAAACTAAAGAACGATTTATGGACACGCGGTTTCGACAAGATTGGCGAGAATGGGCGTTTCCCAGTTTCTGTCTTGTGTCTTGGCGTCCTGCGGCCATCGTCATATATTGACGCTGCCGACCAAGTGAGGCCAATGACAGCGTTGAATGCACTGACCAACCTGATGAAGGCGAATGTCATGGGCACAACAATGGAATGCCCGTTATTCCCCGCCATAGGTGACTATAGCTATGTCAGACTGGAATCCGGGCGAACAGTAAGCAATCTAGTTAGCCTTGCGGAAGATAGTTTTCCGTCGAAGATGCGTTCACGAATAAGAGAACCGCTAGAAACTGTCCCACGTCATTTTGAAAAGCCACGAATGCTAGTCAAGATTTTCGGGACGAATTCTCTTCTAGAAGCCAATGGCTTTGGCAACGGAGAATTCGTCCGACTTGCGCTAATCAAATTCCAACATAGATCGAAATGGCTTGATCTTTTAAATCTTCTCATTGGACTACAGCGGCAGGGAGCGGATTCAAATTGCGAGCTGTTTCTATCAAGTGGCTGGGAGGATGTTGTCCTATTGGTTCGACATAATGTGATGGGACAACTCTCAATATCGGATAACAAGGGTAACCTTTACGAACAGATCAACGCCTTTCTAGATGTGAAAGCCAATGAATTGGACGTTCAGTCCATGTTGATCACCAACATGCCGCCTGAGGATAAGCCAACAAATAGTGCTCCGCAAAACAGTGGCAATTGCCACGCACCAATGGCAGCCCCGACAGGGGAGCCAAATTTGTTAGCAACTCTCTGTGAGGAAATTAAGGCCCATGCGTCGAAACGTCTGGAAGAGAGGGATCCCCGCAAAATAATTGCCAAAGACTGGAACGTGACAGCCGAACTGACATTCGGCCGATACGACGCACGCCTCAGGTGGACAGGTGTAACGCCGGAGGAGTTTCAGGACATCTTCCTTACTTTGCCTGCGGATTGCTACCATAAACTTCAGCATTTGGCGCATGGCGCCGGGTGGAGCATTCCACTTGCACACTGCTCGATGTCTGAAAATGAACCATTCCTTTTCACGCGAATTGATCTAACAATTCATTGATGATAATCCTAAGCGCATTTCTTCATGGGAAATTCACCCGGTATATGCGGTGGATGTCTGCAAGCATCGGGATATCAAGAAATGTAAGGCGACGGATGAGAAGGCATGGCTCGCGTTCCACGATGCGATCAACGAGGTAAGCGAGGAAGACGACTAAGGAGAGGCTGGCATGCGGACGGGCGTTCTAGTGATTGCGGTAGCCGTGGTGGTGCTCTCTGGCTGCACCACGAATCTTGATGGCGTGCGAAGGCTCCAATGATCCGCCGAAGAAATCGGTTGCGCAGAACGCCGATGTCGAACAACCAAGGTGGAGGTAGGCAAAGGGCGAATGGCCTTCTCGGGTCGCCTTTGATTGTGCCGATCGTGACTGGGTTGCTTGCTCTGGTAACCGGCGTTGTTCTGGCAAGGCTCAATCAGGAATCTACGGATCAAAAGACATACTTGGAATTGAAGGTGAAGCATGCAGATGAAACGGCCAAGTATCTGGCTAAATATGTCGAGAGCCAACGGCATATGAAAGTGCTCTGTGCCTTTCGAGAACAGGAAATCGAAAAGGATACAGCCGACCAGCGAGCGGGCAAGGTAACCGTAGCTCAACAGAAAAGAAACGAAGAAATCGCCGAAAAGCGTCTGGGTGAACTTCTGAGAATTGCTAAGGAGGAGCGCAGCCCTGCGCGCGACGCACTGTATGGAGAACTCGGCACGCTCAAGGTGTACTTCTCAGACAAGGTCAAAGCGCAGGTGAATAGCTTTGAGAAGTGGGACCGTTTGCAGTATGGGGCAAATTGTCCTCGCCTAGCGAACGGTCAGGAGTGGTCGGATCAACGCGATGCGTTGCTCGGCGAAATCCGCGAGGAGTTTGTGCGCACCCAAGGAAAGATTTTTAATTTCTAGGAGGAAACGAACCATGATTCGACCAGTGATCAATTCCCTGTTCGTCGCGATACTTTGCTCAACATTGAGCATAGCGAACGCAACCGAAGTTGAGTGCCCTGGAAGGGATTGCTCGGGAGTGAAGCCTATGAAATCAAAGAAGGAAGAAAAGAGAGCGGAAAAAACGGAAGAAAAGAAGGCAGTTAAGGATGAAGGAGTGAAGATCAAGACTCCGAAGAAACAAGAAACCCAAAAGAAAGAAGTGCAAAAATCCACATACCGATAGATGTCTACACCGCCGAAGCCGATTCGGCTGAGATGATTGTCTGCATTCGTCCCTACGTTCTTTGGCCCCGGAAATTAGAGTGGTGCGCCCTGTTCCACTGCTCCCGCATTTCCCGGTGAATCTCAGTGGTAGGTACGCCAAGGAGTCGGCCGACCATTTCCCGATGCTCCCGGTAGAGGATCGTCGCACCCCGCTCCCAATCTCCCCATGTCCCCTCATCCACCCCAAACTGATTCGCTGCCTCTTTGATTGACCATCCCATAGTTCGGCGCTTGAATACGAGGCGTTCGCATATAGTCTTTCCTTCCGGGTAAGGGTTGTACCCGAGAAAACGTAGAATGGCAGGGATGACGGATACAGGCGGCTCAGTGCGATTCTTTTCCCAGTTCAGGACGGTACTGGTATCAACACCTATCAGAGCGGCTGCTTGGGGCTGGGATAGCCCCCGGAGCTTGCGGGCTCGCTTGATATGCTCGCCTACAGTTTGGGGTTCAATACTGGCTTCCTTTGGTTTCAATGCCTTAAGCGATATCGGCACCCATGGCAAAAAGGCAACGCGGCCATGCCCTTGCGGCTGGCTCGGCCATCCCACCGCCAAGTGCCGCTGCACGCCGGATCAGGTCGCACGCTACCGCGGCAAGCTCTCGGGACCGCTGCTTGATCGCATCGACCTGATGCTCGATGTGCCGGCCGTGGGCGAAGACGAGTTGTCCGCGCGCGGCGACGGCGAATCGTCGGCGACGGTGCGCGAACGCGTGGTCGCCGCCCGCGACAGGCAACTGGCGCGCCAGGGCAAGCCGAACGCCCGGCTGACGCCGGACGAGATCGACCGGCATTGCCTGCCCGACTGCACGGGCGCCGCGCTGCTCAAGCAGTCGATGCGCCAACTCGGCCTGTCGGCGCGCGGCTACCATCGCATCCTCAAACTGGCGCGTACCATTGCCGACTTGGCCGGCGTAGCGGACGGCGTGCCGCTCTCCGCCGCCCATATCGCCGAAGCCGTACACTACCGGCGCGGACTGGCCCACTAGGAATCGGTCCCGGCCGGCGGCATCATTTGCACCAAGGAGTTTCTCTTGCCGAAAAACCTATCCGCAGCCAACCTCACGGCAGCCCAGCTCCAAGGCATTCTGAGCATTGCGGACGACGCCATCATCTGCTTCGACAATGCGCTGGAAATCATCCTGTTCAACTTCGGTGCGGAACGGATATTCGGCTGGCCGGCGCACGAGGCAGTGGGTCAAATCATCGATCTGCTGCTGCCGCCGCGCTACCGGGAGGGACACGACAAGCTGGTCGAGGGATTTCGTCAGTCGGGAGACGTGGCGCGCCGCATGGCGGAGCGCCGCTCGATCTTTGCCATCCGCCGGGACGGCTCCGAGTTTCCCGCCGAAGCCTCGATCTCCAGACTCGAATCCGGAAGTTCGATTATCTACACTGTAATTCTGCGCGACATCACCGCCCGCGTCGCCCATGAACGCGAACTGGAGGCGGCGCGCGACAAGGCGGAAGCGGCGATGCAGGCCAAGAGCATGTTCCTGGCCAATATGAGCCACGAAATCCGCACCCCGCTCAACGCCGTGATCGGCATGACCAGCCTGCTGCTCAACACGCCGATCGACGACGAACAACGGAACTACGCCGAAACCGTGCGCGCCAGCAGCGAAGCCCTGCTGACCATCATCAACGACATCCTGGATTATTCGAAGATCGAGGTCGGCAAGCTGGAGATCGAACGCTATCCCTTCGACCTGCGCCGCTGCCTGGAAGAGGCGATGGATCTGATCAGTGCCGAAGCCGGCGAAAAGACCATCAACCTGGCCTACTTCATCGACGACAGCGTGCCGGCCAGCCTGGTCGGCGATGTCACCCGCCTGCGCCAGATACTGGCCAACCTGCTCGCCAATGCGATCAAGTTCACCCATCGCGGCGAAGTCGTGATCAACGTCTCCGCTGTCGCTGTGGATGATCGGCGCCACGAGATTCTGTTTGCCGTCCGCGACACGGGCATCGGCATCGCCGAAGACAAGCTGCAGATGCTGTTCGAGTCCTTCAGCCAGGTGGACGCCTCGACCACCCGCAAATACGGCGGCACCGGCCTGGGGCTGGCAATCAGCCGGCGCCTGGCGGAAATGATGGGCGGCCGCATGTGGGTCGAAAGCACGGTCGGCGCCGGTTCGACCTTTTTCTTCAACATCTCCGCCGAGGCCGCCGGCTCGCAGCTGGCAAACAATTTCCTGCAGGAATACGCGTTCGCGCTGGCCGGCCGACGCGTGCTGATCGTCGATGACAACAGCACCAATCGCCGCATCCTGGTCAAACAGACCCTGGTCTGGGGCATGCTGCCCTCGGCGGCGGCATCGGGCATCGAAGCGCTGGATTTCATCCGCCACGGACATGCCTTCGATGTCGGCATTCTCGACATGAGCATGCCCGAAATGGACGGCCTCGCGCTGGCGCTGGAAATCCGCAAGCACCGCGATCCGCTGGCCCTGCCCCTGGTCATGCTGACCTCGGTCACCCACCAGCGCTCCAGGGACGACAAAATGGGCCAGGCCGGCTTTGCCGCTTATTTGAACAAGCCGATCAAGCCCACCGCCCTGCTCGACGCGCTGCTCCACGCCCTGCGCATCGCGCCGATCCCGGCCGCGGCACGGGCGCTTGCGCCGCCTCCGGGCGCGGCGAAGCTGGCCGTCGAGTTGCCGCTCAATATCCTGGTCGCCGAAGACAACACGGTCAACCAGAAAGTCTTGCAGCAACTCCTGGCCCATCTGGGCTACCGCGCCGACGTCGTCGCCAGCGGCACCGAGGTACTCGACGCGCTCGAACGGCAGAACTACGACGTGATCCTGATGGACGTGCAAATGCCGGAAATGGACGGCCTCGAAGCAACCCGGCGCCTCAAGGCGCGATTCGGCCAGGCAGCCTCGCCGTGGGTCATCGCCATGACCGCCAATGCGATGCTCGGAGATCGCGAGAAGTGTCTCGCCGCGGGCATGGATGCCTACGTCCCGAAACCGGTCGAGCTCGACGACATCCGCGCCGCATTGGCCGCCATTGCCCGCCCCGCAACCGCATCGACACCGCCCCGCAACGGGGACGAGGGAAGCCCGGTGATCGATCGCAGCCGCATCGCCCACCTGATGGAAATCCAGGACGAGCGGCAACCCACCCTGGTCGGCGAAGTGGTCGAGATGTTCTGCAACGACTCGCCGCGGCACCTGGAAAACCTGGCCGCAGCGATCCGCGACGGCGACGGCGAACGACTGGCAAACGCGGCCCACCGCTACCTCTCCAGCATCGAGAACCTGGGCGCCGAACGCATGCGCACCCAATGCATGGAACTCGAACGGCTGGGCCGCGCCGGCACGGTGACCGGCGCCGGCCAGGTTCTCGAACAACTCCGGCACGAATTCGCCCTGGCGCGCAACCGGCTGGCGGCAATCGTCGGAAAACCGACCTAGATCGGCGCGAGCACGCCAAGGCTTATCATCGCAATTTCCAACCGTCGCAACCCGGCCGATACCTTGCGCCGGAGCTCGGCGACAAATGCGCGTGCGTACCGTAGCGCCGGGCATTCGTTTACTTAAGACAGGCAGCACTCATGACAATAGACTATCGCATCATTCCGGTAACCCCTTTCGAACAGAACTGCACCCTGCTTTGGTGCACCGAAACCATGAAAGGCGCCCTGGTCGATCCCGGCGGCGACATCGAGAAGCTGCTGTCCGCGGCCGCCAGACTGGGCGTGAGCATCGAGAAGGTGCTGCTCACCCACGGCCACATCGACCATGCCGGCGGCGCCGGCGAACTGGCGACGCGCCTTGGGGTATCGATCGAGGGGCCGCAGCGCGAAGAGAGTTTCTGGATCGACCAGCTGGTCGCGCAAAGCCGCAGCTTCGGTTTCCCGCTGGCGCAGGCTTTCACGCCGGACCGCTGGCTCAACGACGGCGACAGCGTCAGCGTCGGCAAAGAAACGCTGCAAGTACTCCACACGCCCGGCCACACGCCGGGACACGTGGTGTTCTTCCATGCCCCGTCCAAGCTTGCCATCGTCGGCGATGTGCTGTTTGCCGGCTCGATCGGACGCACCGACTTTCCGCGCGGCGACTATCACGCGCTGATCGATGCGATCCACAACAAACTCTGGCCGCTGGGCGACGATGTCGAATTCATTCCCGGTCACGGGCCGATGTCCACTTTCGGCGAGGAACGCCGCAGCAATCCCTTTGTCGGTGACGGAGCCTGATCATGCCGCATGCGTTCAAGTTCTTCCGCGCCGGCGGCTTCGACCAGGTGCGCATCGATACCGCCGCCGACCTGCTGGCGCTGAAGGAACTCGACCAGAAGCTGTGGGTCGCGCTGTCCTGCCCGGTGCAGGGCATCGAGTTCGACCAGCGCAGCCTGGCGCTGATCGACAGCGACGGCGACGGACATATCCGCGCCCCGGAACTGCTGGCGGCGATCGACTGGGCGGCCGCACGCCTGGCCGATCCCGGCGTTCTGGCGCAGGGCCTGGACGGCGTTCCGCTGACCGCCATCCAGGACGACGACATCGGTGCGCCGCTGCTGGCTGCCGCCCGCAGCCTGCTGCCGGAGGGCCAGAGCCTGGTCTCGGTGTATGCAGCGAGTGCCGCCGAAACCGATTTCAGCGCCCGCGCCCTGGCGGCCTGGGAAGCCGCCGGCCAGGCGGCAAAACCGCTCGGCGATGCCACCGAAGCCGCCTGCGACGCCACCGCCGCGGTGCAGGACAAGCTCGACGACTTCTTCGTCCGCTGCCGCCTGGCGGCCTTCGACGCACGGGCCGGAGAGGCGATGAACGCGTCCGACGAGGCACTGAAATCCTTGAGCGGCGCGGCGCTGTCCGCCGCGCACGCCGATATCGCCGCACTGCCGCTGGCAAGAGTCGGCGCTGGCGCCGCGGTGCCGCTGGGCGCCGGTATCGACGCGGGGGCCAACCCGGCCTGGTCCGCGCGCATCGCGGCTTTCCGCGAGGCTGCCGTGGTGCCGCTGCTGGGCGCCCGCGAAGCGCTGAGCGAATCCGATTGGCTGGCGCTGCAGGACCAGCTCGCGACCTTTGTCGCCTGGCAGGCCGCCAGGCCCGCCAGGCTGCCGACCGAGGCCGAAGCGGTGCGCGACCTCGAACGCCTGGCCCGTTACGTGCGCGACCTCATGCCGTTGGCCAACAACTTCGTCGCCTTCCGGGATTTCTACACGCGCCAGCCGGGTACGCCGATGCGGGCCACATTCCAGATCGGCACCCTGTATCTCGACGGCCGCTCGGCGGAACTTTGCGTCGCGGTCAATGACGCCGCCAAGCACGCAGCCCTGGCTGGCCTGTCGCGCATCTGTCTGGTGTATTGCGACTGCGTTCGCCACGGAGACAAGCTGTCGATCGCCGCCGCCTTCACCGCCGGCGATTCCGATCAGCTGATGGTGGGTCGCAACGGCGTGTTCTACGACCGCCAGGGGCGCGACTGGAACGCCACCATCACCAAGCTGGTCGAGCATCCGATCAGCTTGCGCCAGGCCTTCTGGTCGCCCTACAAGCGCCTGCTGCGCCTGGTCGGCGAACAGTTGCAGAAGATTGCCGCAAGCAAGGCTGCCGCCGTCGAAGGCAAGCTTGCCGAAGCCGCCATCGGCGTCGGCAAGAGGGTCGAAACGCCGCCGGTCAAACCGGGCGCGCCGCAGGCCGCGGTTGCCGCATTCGACGTCGGCAAGTTCGCCGGCATCTTCGCCGCCATCGGCCTTGCCGTCGGTGCCCTCGGCACGGCGGCGGCGGCTGTGGTGACCGGTCTGCTGGGCCTCAAGTGGTGGCAGATTCCCTTCGCCATCGGCGGCCTGCTGCTGCTCATCTCCGGCCCGGCCATGGCGCTGGCCTGGTTCAAGCTCCGCAGCCGCAACCTCGGCCCGATCCTCGATGCCAACGGCTGGGCGGTGAATGCACGGGCGCGCATCAACATCCCCTTCGGCACCTCGCTGACCCAGCTGGCGCAACTGCCGGAAGGCGCCGAGCGGGCCCTGACCGACCCGTATGCGGAAAAGGAGCTGCCGTGGAAGACCTATCTGGCCATCGCGCTGCTGGTCTTCGTCGCTGCGGGGTGGTGGACGCGCTGAACGCTTAAGGAAGGTCAGGATCGCCGGCCGCACCGAGAGTCGGCGCCGGCGCGACGGCGAGCAGTTCGCGTACCCGCGCGCCGGCCTGCCTGGCCAAGACGGGATTCTGCAGCCACATCTGGATGAAGAATTCCCGCATCTGCTCGGATTGAGCCAAGCGCTCGATCATGAGGTGCTGCGGGATCGTTACAGGCGGCCGGATGGCGTCAGGCATTCGGGTCTTCTCCACGCTTGATCTTTTCCAGCGCCTCGATGTCCAGCCGATCCTTGGGCCGGTTCGCGGCGCGCTTCATCACCAGCAGATCGTCTATCGAAGCAATCGGTACATGCCTGCCGAACAGGTCGCCGGCAACCGCGTTGGCTATCAACCTGTCGAATGAAACTTCCGGCCGCACGATCACATCGACGACTACGCCGCCGGCCTGCGGCTCTCGCAGGGAAAACGCCAGCATGCCCTTTTCCCTGTGCCACCGGTCGATCTGGTCAGCATCCTGCAGCGATTCGATCGGCACCGGGATTCCAGGCGTCAGCCCGTGCCGTTTGGCGACACTGAAGAATCGTGCCAGATTGTCATCGTTCATCGCCAGCACCAGGTCGATATCGAAAGTGCTGCGCTGAAAGCCATGCAGTTGAACGGCCAACCCGCCGACGAGCAC
Source organism: Rhodocyclales bacterium RIFCSPLOWO2_02_FULL_63_24 (assembly GCA_001828935.1). Taxonomy (GTDB): domain Bacteria; phylum Pseudomonadota; class Gammaproteobacteria; order Burkholderiales; family Rhodocyclaceae; genus Sulfuritalea. The sequence continues at coordinate 24,523 of MHZX01000089.1, read as the reverse complement.
ATAGTGAACCCGCTCGTCCGCCAGCGACTTGAGCAATTCGGTGATCTTCATGGCGCCGATGATCGCATGGATCGGGCACCAAACCAAAGCTGCAACGCTGAGCTGGCCGCGCGCCGACGCTATGGCACAATGGATTGCGCTCGTCGCATCAAGCGATGCGCACAGACCGAGGATCGCCGGGATACCGAGCCTCGCCGCTCGCCGGGGGCACAACAACAATGACTGTCCGCAATCTCGAATTCCTCTTCCGTCCGCAGTCGGTTGCGGTGGTTGCCGAGCCGGACCAAGCCAGCCGCTATGCCGAGGTGGTGCTGCGCAATCTCGCCGCCGGCGGATTTGCCGGACCGGTCATCACCGTGGCCGCGAAAAAACGCTCGCTGTTCGGCATCGGCAGCCATATCCACATCGACCCGCTTGAACTGGCGCCCGACCTGGCAATCGTCTGCGCCGCAGCGAGCGACGTGCCGCAGATCGTCGCCCAGCTCGGCGCCCGCGGCACGCGGGCGGTGATCGTCGGGCCGTCGACGCGGAACAGGCGGCATGGGGGCGAAATCGCCGATATACACAAGGCCATTCTCGACGCGGCGCGCCCCAACCTGATGCGCGTACTCGGACCAGGCAGCGGCGGCCTGGTCGTTCCGGCCAGCGGTCTCAACGCCAGCATTGCGCCCAGCGTCGCAACTCCCGGCAAGATCGCCCTGGTGGCCCAGTCGGCGGCAGTCGCCGCCGCCGTGCTCGATCGCGCCGCGAGCAAGGGTATCGGCTTTTCGTCGGTGCTGCACCTGGGCGCCAGCATCGACATCGATCTGGCCGACGCGCTCGACTGGCTTGCGGCAGACCCCGACACCGAAGCCATACTGGTGCAGTTCGAGTCGATCATCGTGGGGCGCAAGTTCATGTCGGCGGCACGCGCCGCTGCACGCAACAAGCCGGTGGTCGCGATCCGCGGCGGCCGGGCGGACGCCGGGCGCGCGGCCGGTGGCTGGTTCACCACCGACGACGTCTATGAAGCGGCGCTGCGGCGCGCCGGCTGGGTCCGCATCGATACCCTGGAAGACCTGTTCGACGCAGCGGAGGCGATGGCGCGCGTGCGCTCGATGCGCGGCCAGCGCCTGAGCATCATTGCCAACGGCCACGGCCTCGGGCGCATCGCTGCCGACGCGCTGCTGCGGTCCGGCGGCCGGCTCGCAGCGCTGTCGAAGGAAACCGTCAAGCATCTCGACCGACTGCTGCATCCCGGCTCGCCACTGGGCAATCCGCTGGCCCTGCCGGCCGACGTGACGCCGGCCAACTGGGCCGCGGCGCTCGCAGCGGTGCTGGCCGACCGCGAAACGGACGCGGTGCTGACGGTCTATTCGCCGTCGCCCTTCGCGCCCAGTGCAGACGTCGCCGCGGCCATCTGTGACGCCGCCGGGCAAACGCAGCGCAACGTATTCACCTGCTGGATCGGCGGCGCCACGATGCTCGAAGCGCAGCGGATCGCCGCGGCGCACGGCCTGTTGAGCCACGAATCGCCGGAAAAGGCCATCGCCATCTTCCAGGGCATCGTCAATTACGCGCGCAATCGGGAACTGCTGGCACAGATGCCGCCTTCCGTCGCCGAGGATTTCAGCCCCGACCTCGATGCCGCCCGCGGTGTCCTCGCCGAGGCACTCGACGCCGGCGCCGACACCCTGTCGGCGCTCCAGGCACGTCGCCTGTTGCAGGCCTACGGCATCGGCGCGGCCGACTATCCCCAGGCCGCCAGCATCAATGCGGCAATACGCGGCGCCGATGAAATCGGCTATCCGGTGGATCTCGGCCTGGTGCTTGCCCGTGAGACCGGGTATGAACCCGTGGCGGCGGGGTTGCGCTCGGCAGCTGACATCAAGCTCGCCGCCCGGGGCTTGCGCAACTGGGCGCGCGTGCAGCGTCCGGGCGTCCGCGTCGGCGGCTACCGGCTGCGGCCCAGCGTAACGCGAAGCGGCACTTGCGCGCTGCGTCTCGGCGTGGCCGACGACCCGGTATTCGGTCCGGTGATTTTTCTCGGATCGGCTTCCGTCGCAGGAGTCCGCGAGGGTCGCCTGGTCGTCGCGCTGCCGCCGCTCAACCTCGCGCTGGCCCGCGACCTGGTCGGGCGCAGCGGTTTTGCCGAAGAGGCGCCGGGCGACCAGCGCGCGGCGCTGGAATCGGGCGCGTGCACCGCGCTGGTAAGAATTTCGCAACTGCTCACGGATCTCGACGAGGTGGCGGGTCTGGAACTCAATCCGCTGCATGTCGAGACATCGAGCGTGATCGCGCTGGAGGCCCGCATCCGCGTCGAGAAACGGGGACGCCGGCTCGGCTTCCGGCGTTTTGCGATCCGCCCCTACCCGAAAGAATTGGAACAGCGGGTCGGCTGGGACGGTCGCCAACTGCTGATCCGGCCGATTCGCCCGGAGGACGAGACGACCCTCGGCGACCTGTTCGGCGCACTCGATGCCGAAGATGCGCGGATGCGCTTTTTCGGCACCATGCGCAGCCTGCCGCGTTCGCAGCTGGCCCGTTTCACCCAGATCGACTATGACCGCGAGATGGCGCTGGTGGCGATCGAGCACGGCGCCGACGGCAAAGAACATTCGCTGGGCGAGGTTCGCGCGGTGGCCGACCCCGACAACCGGGTCGCCGACTTCGCCATCGTGGTGAGTTCCGAAATCAAGGGCAAGGGTCTCGGGCGACTGTTGTTGCAGAGCATCATCGACTACTCCCGCCGCTGCGGCACGCGCGAGTTGCGCGGCGAAACCCTGGCCGCAAACCTGCGCATGCAGCATCTGGCACGCGGCCTCGGCTTCCAGCTGAGCACGGGTGCCGACCTCGGCACCGTAGAGTTGCGCCTGCGCTTGCGCGAGAACGAATAGCCGCCGGAACGTCGTCCGGCTTGTTCCCGACCGGGGAAGGGTCTATGATTGTTCGACGAGCTTCGGCTTGAGAGTATTTCATGGCATCCATTTCGTCCCTTTCCGGCGCACAATCAGCTGCCCAATCCGGCCTGCAGCAGCTCAGGCTGCAACAAGCCAAGAGGGAAGCCGAGCAGGCGGAATTTACCGCCCGCGTGCTTGCTGCGCAGGCCAGCCAGGCGCAACAGAAAGCCAGCGACGCTCAGGAAGAGGCTCGCGCCATAACCGCGCAGTCGGACCAGGCGCAAACCCAGGCCGGCCAGGCACGCCAGGGCTTGGCGGTGATCAAGAGCGTGGGCCAGATGGGAACCCAGCTGAACAGCGTTGTCACCAAGGTTGCCGAGAAGGTGAAGTCTGCAGAACCCGCCGTTCCGGTTCAGGATGCCGCGACTCCGGTGGTCAATACGCAGGGACAGGTCACCGGTACCGTCATCAACACCACCGCCTAGAGCAGTTCAACCACAGGAGGCTATTATGGCCATCAACGCAGTGAGTCCTTCTGCCAGCGCCGCGACGCAGGCGGTTCAGCAGCCCAAGCCGCAGCAGACCCAAACGCAGAAGACCGAGGCCTCCGGGTCCAGCGACGAAGCCGCCAAGGCGCGCCAGGCACAACAACAGCAGGCGCAAAAGACCCAGCCGCCGAAACCCGTGGTCAACGCGCAGGGGCAAACCACGGGGCGCGTGGTCAACGTCACGGCCTGAGGCCGGGGCGCGCTGCCGCAAAGGCCGGTTGCAACGGGCCGCTGGCGGCGGCAAGCGGAAAGGGAGTCATGAAAGCCAGTCAACTCATTGTGACCAGCGCGACGGCGTTTGCGCTGCTGGCGTTTGCCAATTGCCAAGCGGAGGAAGGCGGCAAGCAAAGCGCTGCCGCGCGACAGGCAGCAAAAGCCCGCGACTACGGCAGCCGCCAGGACAAGGAAGGCCCAGCCGATGTCGCGACCGCCTCGACGGCCAATGCCGCCGGCCTGAAGGAAGGCGACAAGACGCCCGTATTGGATGGCCCGGTGGTTGAAAAAGCCGCCAAGGACATGGGCGACAACTGGAAGAAACTGGATAAAGCGCTCGATCGCTTCTGACGTCGGCGTCAAGGCTTGCGGCCTGCCGCCGGGTTTCCCGTATGCAGGTCGATGCGGCCGACAAAAGCCATGGCGGCGAGCGTCGCGGCAATCGCCAGGTAGCCGACCCTGTTGTAGCCGACAATATGTCCCGCGGCATCTGCGGCAATCATCGCGCCCCCGAGGTAAGACGCAGCGCCCGACGCCAGTTGCTGGACGGCGCCATTCATCGACAGGAAGGTTCCGCGCAGGCGCGGTTGCACGGCCGAGGTGACGATGGCCATCGCCGGCACCATGCGTCCCGGCACGAAAATGAAGAACAGCGTCGACCAGAAGATCATGACCCATAGCGGCACCGGCATCAGATGCGTCTGCACGAACAGCGGCAACATCGAACACAGCGCCATCAGGCGGTAGACGCGGATCTTGCCATGGGCATCGGCCAGGCGGCCGACCAGGCGCGAGGTAAAGAAGGTGGCGCAACCGCCGACCAGATAAATCAGTGGGATGTCCTCCTGCCGGATGCCGACATTGGCCGTGACATAGATCGTGATATAGGGAATCACGCTGAAGCCGGAGAACATGATCAGGGCCATGAAGAGCAGCGCCCGCAGGTGGTTGGTATCGCGCAGCACGGCCGCCATGGCCGCCAGCGGATGCGCCCGCTCGGTGTCGGAGACGGTGGCGCCGGGCAGATGCCCGCGCAATGCTGGCAGCATTTTCCAGCCGAGCAGCAGGAAGCCGCAGGCCAGCACCGCGATGAAAATGAAGGGAAAGCGCCAGCCGAAATGATTGGCGAGGTACAGCGACAGCGGCACGCCGGCGACCGTGGACAACGAGAAGGCCGACATGATGGTGCCGCTGGCACGACCGCGACGTTCGAAGGGAATCAGGTCGCCGACCATGGTCTGCACCATCGAGCCGAGCACGCCGCCGAACGCGCCGGCGGTGCCGCGTGCCGCCAGCAGCGTCCAGTAGCCCGGCGCCAGGCCGCAGGCCAGGGTGGCCACGGCAAACAGGGCGAACATGGTCAGCAGCATGCGCTTGCGTTCGAAGCGGTCGACGAAGACCGCCGCCAGGACGCCGGTAAAGGCCGCCGAGAAGGTATAGGCGGAAACCAGCAAGCCGAATTCATGGGTGCCGACACCGAGTTCCCGCATCAGGATCGGGCCCAGCGGCATCATGATCATGAAGTCGAGAATGTGGGCGAACTGGATCCCGGCCAGGGTCAGCAGCAGCATGCGTTCGCGGGCAGGGTCGAGTGGTGTGGCAGATGAACTCATGGGAGGCAGGTTGATTGGAAAGTCGGCGCTGGCGCTGCGGCGATACTAGGGCGGCATCAGGGCGCCTGGCGCCAGCAGGCGCGCACGCCACCACTTTTGCGCCTCGCCTTCGCCGTCGAGGTTCCATGCCAGCCACAGCGGTTCGCTGGCACGCGTTTCGGCGACGTCCCGCGCGACCAGTTCGCGCTTGGTCAGCGCGGCGTCGATGCGACAGCGCGGCAGGAAGCCGTAGCCCAGCCCGGCGATCTGCAGCGCGATCTTGGCCTCGATGTTCGACACGGTGATGCGCGACTGCCCGGAGAGCAGGCCGATGCTGCGCGTCGGCAGCAGGCGCGCGCTGTCGGCGACGACGATCGCCGTGTGGGCGAGGAAATCATCGGTGCGAAGCGGACGGTCGATACGTGCCAGCGGATGCTGTGGCGCGACGCAGAAAACGAACTCGATGTCGTGCAGGCGTTTCGCCTGCTGCGCGAACCCGGGCGGCGGATCGCCGACCGCCAGGATCAGGTCGGCGCGGCCCTCGCGCAGCGCCTCCCAGCTGCCGGTCATGACTTCGCTGCTGATGCGCAGGCGCGTGCCGCAATCCAGCGCCTCGAAGGCGCGGATGTGGTCGAGCAGCGCCACGGTCGGCAACAGGGAATCATGCACCAGCCTCAGTTCCGACTCGTAGCCGGTGGCGATGCGGCGCAGGCGCGATTCGAGATCGGCGGCAGAACGCAGCAGCCAGCGGCCTTCGCTGAGCAGTTCGCGGCCGGCCGGCGTCAGCGTGACGCGCGGCCCACGGCGGGAGAAGAGCGGGAAGCCGAGTTGCTCTTCGAGCTTGGCCACCGTGTAGGAAATCGTCGAGGGCACTTTGTGCAAGGCCTCCGCCGCCGCGGCAAACGAGCCGCCGCGATCGATGGCATCGATGATTTCGATGGCATCCAACGTCAGCTTGAGCATGGGAAACGTTTTAACATTCGAAAATTTCGATCATAGCCTGACAAAAGCCTCATCACGGAGAAGCTTGCAATAGCTGATACTGCAACTTACTTGAGTATTCTACTCAAGCTTGATCCAGGTATCACCGCAGGGAATTCTAGCAGCGATCATCAGCAGTATCGAACATTTCAACCCGGAGGAATCATCATGTCCCACACAGTCATCGTGTATCACAGCGGCTACGGCCATACCCGCAAGCTGGCCGAAGCCGTGCACCAGGGCGCCGCCGGCGTCGCCGGCGCCACGGCAGAGTTGCTCGCAATCAGCGCCGAAGGCGAACTGCCCGCCGGCGCCTGGGAAAAGCTCGAAGCCGCCAGCGCCATCGTCCTCGGCACGCCGACCTACATGGGCGGCCCCTCGTGGCAGTTCAAGCGCTTTGCCGATGCCAGCGCCAAGCCCTGGTTCGGCGCCAAATGGAAGGACAAGATCGCGGCCGGCTTCACCAATTCGGCCTCGATGAACGGCGACAAGCTATCGACCCTGCACTACTTGTTCACACTGGCCATGCAGCACGGCATGGTCTGGGTCGGCACCGGCATGATGCCGGCCAACTCGAAGGCGGCGCAGCGCAATGACGTCAACTGGATCGGTTCCTTTGCCGGCGCCATGGCCCAGTCGCCCTCGGATTCGAGCCCCGAAGAAGGCCCGCTGCCCGGCGACCTGGAAACCGCGCGCCTGTTCGGCAGCCGCGTTGCCGAAACCGCGGTACGCTGGAACCGTTGACCCAACCCGAACGCGAAGGAGAACGAAATGCTTGAATTGCGCAAGGCCGTTGATCGCGGCGTAGCCAACTTCGGCTGGCTCGATTCGCGCCACACGTTTTCCTTCGGTCACTATTACGATCCCCAGCAGGTCGGTTTTTCCGACCTGCGCGTGATCAACGACGACCGCGTGCAGCCCGGCATGGGCTTCGGCACCCATGGGCACCGCGACATGGAGATCTTCTCCTATGTGCTGGAAGGCGCGTTGGAGCACCAGGATTCGATGGGCAGCGGCTCGGTGATCCGCCCCGGCGACGTGCAGATGATGAGCGCAGGCAGCGGCGTCACGCACAGCGAATTCAATCATTCGCAGGATGAGCCGGTGCATTTTCTGCAGATCTGGATCGTGCCCGACCGGCTGCGCGTCACGCCGCGCTATCAGCAGAAACATTTTCACGCCGCTGAAAAGCGCGGCCGCCTGCGCCTGATCATTTCACCGGACGCCGCCGACGGTGCGCTTGGCGTCTATCAGGATGCGCGCGTCTATGCCGGCCTGTTCGATGGTGCCGAACGCGCCGAGATCGGCCTGGCGCCGGGCCGTTACGCCTATGTCCATGTCGCCCGCGGCGCGCTGAACGTCAATGGCATCGCGCTGGGCGCCGGCGACGGCGCGCGCATCCGCGACGAAGAGCGGCTCCGCTTCGACGGCGGCGAGGATGCCGAGTTGCTGCTGTTCGACCTGTGCCCCGAGACAGAGCCGACCTGATCGCCGTGCCGGCGGCGCCGACTTTCCAAGCGCATGTCGCCTGGAACAGCGGATGACACTTGCCGCATAATCCGCCCATGAATCCTGGACGAGTCCTGCGCTGGCTGATCTGGTTCTGGCTGGCCGGCATCATGGGCACCGTCGGCGCCCAGGGCTTGCCCGAAGGCCTCGCCGAGTTGCGCATCGACGTGCTGCGCGACCCCGGCGCGCAACTCGCCGTCGGCGACCTTGCCGCGCTCGGCGAGCGTTTCGCGCCGCTGCCCGGCGGGGTGCTGAATGCCGGTTTCACGCGCGACGCATTCTGGCTGCGCATCAGCGTCCAGCGCCGCGCCGGTGCGCCGCAGGACTGGCGGCTGGAGGTTCGCCCCGCGTTTCTCGACGACCTGCGTCTTTACGCGCCAACTGCCGACCAGAGCTACCGGGTAGACCGCCAGGGCGACTGGCTGCCCTATTCCACGCGGCCCTTCCGCTATCGCAATCCGCTGTTCACGCTCGACTTGCCCGACGAGAGCCGGCAGCAGTTCTACTTGCGCGTCGCCAGCACCAGCAGCCTGATGGTCATGCCCAGCGTGACGACGCCAGAAGTCTTCCGCCAACGTGCGCAATTCTCGCTGATCGGCCTGTCGCTGTTCTTCGGCGTCATGATCGCCATGATCGGCGTCAACCTGCTTTACGCGATAGCCCTGCGCGATCTGTTTTTCGGCGCCTATGGCGTGTTTCTGACGCTGGAACTGCTGGGCTTCGTCAACGTCGAAGGCATGCTTGCCCAGTTTTTCTTTCAGGATTCGCCGACTATTCCGGACCGCCTGGTCGGACTGACCACCTACGCCTCGTTCGGCCTGGGCATGGTCTTGTTCCGCCAGTTCGTCAGAGTCCGCCATTACCTGCCGCGCCTTGACCTTATCGTCGTGTTTGCCGCCGCATGCGAGTTCACGGTCTCGCTCTCGGCCCTGACCGACTATTTTTCCCTGCTCGCCCCGTTTGGCCAGTTGCTGATCCTGCCGGCCACGCTGATCACCCTGGTCGCGGCGATCATGGCCGCACGCACCGGCGAGAGCGGCGCCGGATTTGTCGCCGCCGGCTATTTCGCGCACATCGTGTTTATCGGCTATTCGGCACTCAGCCATGTCGGGGTATTCGCTACCGGAGTCGATCCTTACCTCGGCCTTTACGTCTCGGTCACGGCCCAGTTGCTGTTCTTCCAGGTCGGCATCGTGGCCCGCGCCCACCAGGCCGAACGGACCCATATGGCCTTGCTCGAACGCGCGCAGACGGCACAGGAACATGCCGAAAAGGAGCAGCAACTGCGCGAAACGCAAAGCCAGTTTCTCAACATGGTGGCGCATGAGGTGCGCACGCCCCTGGCGGTGATCACGGCAGCGACCAATTCCTTGCGGTTGTTCGACGCAAACCTACCTCAAGTCACCGAGCGGATCGACCGCATCGAACGTTCGGCGCAGCGCATGGGCAAGCTGTTCGAGCTTTGCCTCGCGGCAGAGCGCATCAACGACCCGCAAGACAAGCCGCAGCTGCAGCCGGTGTCCCTGCTCTCCCTGATCGCCGAGATCGCCGCGGAACACGGGCTCGAACCCGGCACGCGGCTGCAGATCGAGGACCATACCCGTGGTCAGGAAATCAAGGCCGATCCCCGCTTGCTCAAGGTCGCACTTTCCAATCTGATCGAGAACGCCGCCAAATACTCGCTGCCGGACGATCCGATCGAAATGCGCGTTGACCTTGCAGGAGCGGACGAGGGCGGCCCCGGCATCGTCTTCGATGTGATCGACCGCGGCCCGGGCGTGCCGGTCGAAATGCGCGAACGCATATTCGAAAAATACTTTCGCGCCGAGGAGCGCAAGGGCGTGCCGGGACTGGGCTTGGGCCTGTACCTGACCCGACGCATCGTGGCCAGCCACGGCGGCCATGTGCGCGTGCTCGACGGCACCGGAGGGCGCTTCAGAATCTATCTGCCGGCGGACAAATAGTTACCGTTCCCGTACCAGTTAGAGGATAATTTTGCCTTGTCAGACTTGATCAGGAAGCGTTTATGCCGAGAAGTTCGCCGCGTCTCGAATGGGGCCCGCAGTTCCGCACCGATATCAAAATCATCGATGAACAACATCAGGTGTTGTTCGACCTGATCAACGACATCGACGACCAGTTGGCGGAAGATCCGATCGACGTCGGTCAATTGCGCAAGGCCATCGACGGCGCGGTGGCGTATTCCCTCTATCATTTCGTCACGGAAGAAAGTCTCGCCTACCGCGCCAAGGCAACGTCGAAAATGGACGCCCACGTGCGCACCCATAACGAATTTCGCAAAAAGGTGGCGGACTTCCGCCATCAGGCCCAGACCGGCGACACGGTGGCGATTGCCACCCATTTGCTGCGCTACCTCAGGCATTGGCTGATCAGCCACATTCTGCATACCGACGTGGCGCTTGGCGCGGAAATCACGGCGCTCGAAAAGAGCCAGAGTGCCGCCAGGGAAGGCTCGGCCGACGACGGCCTGCGCATTGTCGTGGTCGAAGACAACGACGACCTGCGCGAGGAAATCGTCTTCTTCCTGTCCCACGTCGGCCATCGCGCGATCGGCTGTGCAAGCGGTGCAGCGCTCAACAAGCACATGGCCGAACGCGGCAGCGACATCATCGTGCTCGACCTCGGGCTGCCCGACATCGATGGCGTCGACCTGCTCAATCGCTACAGCGGTCGTCACGATGTCGCCATCGTGGTCCTCACCGCGCGCGGCGCGACCGAGGACCGCATCGCCGGCTACCAGCACGGGGCGGATGCCTACCTGGTGAAGCCGGTAGACATGCGCGAACTGGTGGCCGTGGTCGATCGCGCCGCCCAGCGACTCTACCCCCCACCCGGCGATACCGATCAGGCATGGAAGTTTTCCGCCAGCGCCTGGGCGCTCACTTCACCCGGCGGCATCGTCATCAAGCTTACCGAGCAGCAGTCCCAGATTCTGCAACTGTTCACGCGCGCCGGCCGGCGCGTCCTGCCGCGCAAGGAAATCATCGAAGGTCTGGGCTGGGACGCGGCGCCCGAACATGACAACCACAATGACGAAAAAATCGAGGCCGGGCTCAGCCGCTTGCGCCGCAAACTGGAAGAAGTCGGCATCAATCCGACGCCGATCAAGACCATCCGCGGTGTCGGCTACGCATTTCGCGCGCTGCTGATCGAAGCCGCGTAGCGCCTGTTTCGCCCCACTACGACTACAAATCGAGGCCGCGCGACTTTCTTCCGGCGCGGGCGAACAAGGCATCGAACACCGGGTTGGGCAGCAAGCGCAGCAGTTTCGCCACCACGCCCATCTGCCACGGAATCACGGTGTAGCCGACGCCGCGTTCGATGGCACGGGCAAAGCGGCGTGCGGCCTCGGCGGCCGGCAGCAGAAAGGGCATCGGGTAACTGTTCACCGCCGTCATCGGCGTCGCGATATAGCCCGGCGCGATGGTGACTACCCGGACGCCGCTGCCGCGCAATTCGACGCGCAAGGCTTCCAGATAGGCGATGGTCGCCGCCTTCGACGCCGAGTAGGCGCCGGCCCCAGGCAGGCCGCGGATGCCGGCCACCGAGGCGATGCCCACCAGCCGCCCGCCACCGCGTGCCTTCATGGCGGCAACGAAGGGCTGAAACGTCTGCGCCATGCCCATCACGTTGGTTTCGAAGACGCGACGGAACGCCGGCAGGTCGCCTGCCTCGTCCGCCAGGGTACCGACCGACACCCCGGCGTTGGCGATGACGATATCCGGACAGCCGAAGCGGTCAATGAAATCCGCCGCCGCGGCTTGCAGTGCTGCGGCATCGGCAACATCCAGCGCATAGCAGGCGTGCGCGCCGGGTAGTTCCGCGGCCAGTTCCAGGAGTCGGCGCTGGCGACGCGCCGCCAACCCCAGCGTGGCGCCTGCCGCGGCGTAATGGCGGGCCAGCGCCTCGCCAATGCCGCTGGAAGCGCCGGTCAGAAAGACATGCACTACTTCGTGCCAGACTCGTCGCGGACGCGCGCGATCAACTGATCGATGATCGCTATCAATTCGCCATAGTTGCCGGGGGTCAGGGCCAGATACCGGCCCTGCACCAGCACCGACGGGACGCCGGCGAGAGCGGCCGCCTTGGTCAGTTCGCGCGCCTGCTGGACGCGGCTCTGGACGCCGAACGAGGACCAGGTTTCGCTGAATTTCCTGGCATCGACGCCCTGCTTCGCCACCCAGTCGAACAGGATCTGCTCGTTGTCGAGGCGCTGGCGGGCGACGTGGATCGCATTGAACGCGCTGCCGTGCAGCTTATCCACCAGGTTCATGGCCTCCAGCGTGTAGTAAAGCCTGGCGCCGGGGGTCCATTTGTCGTTCGGGAAAATCGCCGGTACGCGGCGAAACTCGACATCCGCCGGCAGTTTCTTTTGCCAGCCGGCCAGCACCGGCTCGAAGTCGAAACAGTGGGGGCAACCGTACCAGAAGAATTCGGTGACTTCTATCTTGTCCTTGCCCGGCGCCAGCGGCGGATTGATCTCGCGAAAGTCGCGGCCTTCCTTCAGTTCGACGGCACCCGCGCCAAGTGCCAGGCACACCCCCAGCGTCGCCAGGATCGTCGCCAGAACTCCACGCCATGTCCTCATCGCCGACTCCTATTCCTTCTGCTTGATGACCGCGCCCTGTACTCCGCTCTGGGACAGCAGCGTACGCGCGCGGTTCATTTCCTCGGGATCGCGGAAGGGGCCGACGCGCACGCGATGCATGGTGCCCTTGTCGGGGATGCTGACCTCCTGCACGCTGGCTTCGAGCCCGGTCAGCGCGAGCTTGGCCTTGAGGTTGTCGGCATCGGCGGCCTTCTGGAAAGCGCCCACCTGGAGGAAGAAGATTTCGCTGGGCGCCGGCTTGGCCTCGACCACCGGCGCGACGGACACCGCAGGCGCGGCGGCCCCTGCCGGCGCCGGCGCGCCGGACGCGGCCGGCTGCTTGCCTTCGAGAATGCCGTAGAACTCGAAGCGCTGGCGGTCGGCGGGCTTGTCGCCGGGCTTGCCGGGCAATGGAGCGGGCGTCTGCGCACCATTCGTACCGTTGGCGTTCTTGTCTTTCTCGATCCTGGGTGCGCCTTCGTATTTGTTCTGGAACGGCAAGGGCGACTTGTTCAGATACCAGACCACGCCGAAGGCGATCGAAATCCCGACCACGAGGCCGATGAAAATACCGAGCAGCGTGCCGCCGCTGCTCTTTTTCTGCGGTGCCCGTGCGCTCGACGTGGCGCGCGAGTTCTTGCCACTGGTCCTGTCGAATTTACCCATGGTCACATGCTCACCGGTTGCGAAACGCCCAGCAGGGAAAGTCCGTTCTGCAGCACCTGCCGCGTCGCCAGGGCCAGCGCCAGTCGCGCGTAGCGGGTTGCCTGGTCTTCGACCAGCAAGCGCTCGGCGTTGTACCAGCTGTGGAAGTCGCCGGCCAGATCCTTGAGGTAGAAGGCCAGCGCATGCGGCGCATAGTCGCGCGCCGCGATCTGGATCAGTTCGGGGAATTCGGCCAGCCGCGCGCACAGCGCAAATTCGCGCTCGTGCTGCAACGGTGCCAGATCGGCCTGCGCCAGCGCCGCCGCATCGCCGTCCCACTGCGCCAGTACCGAGCAGATGCGGGCATGGGCGTACTGGACGTAATACACCGGGTTTTCATTGCTCTGCGAGGTCGCCAGATCGAGATCGAAATCCAGCGCCTGATCGCATTTGCGCAGCATGTAGAAGAAGCGGCAGGCGTCGTTGCCGACCTCCAGGCGCAACTGGCGCAGCGTCACGTACTCGCCGGAGCGGGTGGACATTGAGGCCTTCTGCCCGTTGCGGAACAGGCTGACGAACTGCACCAGGGTCACTTCGAGCCGATCGGCATCGGCCCCGGAAGCGCTGAGGGCGCCCTTCACGCGCGGGATGTAGCCGTGATGATCGGCCCCCCAGACGTCGATCACCCGGTCGAAGCCGCGCTCGAACTTGTTGAGGTGGTAGGCGATGTCCGATGCGAAATAGGTATAGATGCCGTTGTCGCGCTGCACGACGCGGTCCTTCTCGTCGCCGAAGGCAGTCGAGTTGAACCACTTGGCGCCATCCTGCAGATAAATATGGCCGGACGCTTCCAGCGCCGCGACCGCCCGCGCCACCATGCCCGTGTCGTAGAGGCTGCGCTCGGAGAACCAGACGTCGAAATGCACGCCGAACTCCTCGAGGTCGGCGCGGCAATCCGTCAGCTGCTCGTTCAGGACGTGGCTGTGGACGTAGGACCAGTCCTCGCCCAGCAAGTCCTTGCCGGCCAGGATCAGGCCGTCGAGCCGGGCTTCGGCGTCTTCGGTCGCCGGCAGGCAGGCCAGCACGGCTTCGGCCGGATGCACGTAGCGGTCGCCGTGGGCCTGCTTGATCTGTTCCGCCATCTCGCGCACGTAGCCGCCCTGGTAGGCGTTGGGCGGAAACGGGACGGGCTCGTCGAACAGTTCGAGATAACGCAGCCAGGCGGAAACGGCAAGGATGTCCATCTGCCGTCCGGCATCATTGACGTAGTACTCGCGCGTCACATCGTAGCCGGCGAAGGCCAGCAGCGAAGCGAGGCTGGCGCCGTAGGCCGCACCCCGACCATGGCCGACATGCAGCGGGCCGGTGGGATTGGCGGAAACGAATTCGACTTGCAGCTTGAGCCTGCCCGCAACGCCGCGGCCAAAGCCATGGCCGGCCGCCAGCACGGCAGCGACCACCGCCGTCTTGGCCGTGGCCGTCAAGGTGAAATTGATGAAGCCGGCGCCGGCAATCTCCACCTTGGCTACCGCCGGCGAGGGCGGCAATTCGCGCACCAGTCGCTCGGCAATCTGGCGCGGACTGGTTTTCAGTTCGCGCGCCAGCTGCATGGCCAGATTGCTGGCGAAATCGCCGTGGCTCGCCTGCTTGGGGCGTTCGAGAATGATTTCGACGGACCCCTGATCGGGCGCCACGCTGGCCAGCGCGGTGCGCAGCAGGCCGGCGAGATGCTGGCGGACGTCGAAGGCCGGGGGAGTAGATGCGCTGGATGCAGCCATATCAAGAGGTCGCGGGTCTTTCGGTAGGCTGTGAATTATACTTCCCGTTTTAGCTACGGCCGCAACGCGTAACGTCGATAATGCCGACGTTATCCTTCAAGCAAAGCACTCTTCGTCCGCTCCAATTCCCCGTGCGCATCTTCCGCCTGATCCGTATTGCCCGCGTCGCCTACGTCTACGGACTCGACCGCCTGATCCTCGATCACGAGATCGAACCCGGTTTCCGCATCCGCCTGCTCCTGGCGGCGCAAGGACTGATGTTCTGGCGCGATCTCGCGGCGCCGCGCGCGGTGCGCCTGCGCCAGGCGCTGGAGGATCTGGGACCGATTTTCGTCAAGTTCGGCCAATTGCTATCGACCCGGCGCGACCTGCTGCCGCTGGATATCGCCGACGAGTTGGCGAAGCTGCAGGACCGCGTGCCGCCGTTTGCCTCGGAACTGGCCATCGCCGAACTGGAGAAGGCCTACGGCAAACCGGTGGATCAGGTATTCGCGACCTTCGACCGCGAGCCGGTGGCTTCGGCCTCGGTGGCGCAGGTGCATTTCGCGGTGCTCCCCGACGGCCGCGAGGTCGCAGTCAAGATCCTGCGCCCCGGCATCCAGCCGGTGATCGAACATGACATCGCGCTGCTGCAGGTCGCCGCCAACCTGCTGGAAACCCTCTGGGCCGATGGCCGGCGCCTGAAGCCGCGAGAGGTGGTCGCCGAGTTCGACAAATACCTGCACTACGAGCTGGACCTGATGCGCGAAGCCGCCAACTGCTCGCAGCTGCGGCGCAATTTTGCCGATTCGGACCTGCTGATCCTGCCCGAGGTGCATTGGGACTGGTGTACCCAAAGCGTGATGGTGATGGAACGCATGCATGGCACCACCATTTCGCAGATCGACGCGCTGCGCGACAAGGGCGTCGACATCCCGCGGCTGGCGCGCGCCGGCGTCGAGATTTTCTTCACCCAGGTATTCCGCGACGGCTTCTTCCACGCCGACATGCACCCCGGCAATATCTTCGTCGCCACCGAGGGGCCGCGCAAGGGCAGTTACATCGCACTCGATTTCGGCATCGTCGGCACCCTGTCGGACATCGACAAGAACTACCTGGCGCAGAATTTTCTCGCCTTCTTCCGACGCGACTACAAACGCGTCGCCGAGGCGCACATCGAATCGGGCTGGGCACCCAAGGACACTCGCGTCGACGAGTTCGAGGCGGCGATCCGCTCGGTTTGCGAGCCCTTCTTCGATCGGCCGCTGAAGGACATCTCCCTCGGCCGCGTGCTGCTGCGCCTGTTTCAGACCTCGCGCCAGTTCAACGTCGAAATCCAGCCGCAACTGGTGTTGCTGCAAAAGACCCTGCTCAACGTCGAGGGCCTCGGCCGCGAACTCGATCCCGAACTCGATCTATGGAAAACCGCGTTGCCCTATCTGGAACGCTGGATGAGCGAGCAACTGGGCTGGCTGGCGCTGGAAAACAACATCAAGCGCGAAGCGTCGAACTGGGCCAAGCTGCTGCCGACCTTGCCGCGCCTGGTGCATCAGGCCTTGAGCGCCACCGCCTCGCCGGCGCCCAACCTCGAACTGGAGAGCCTGGCTGCGGAAGTGCGCGGCTTGCGTCACTTGCTCTGGCTGGCGCTGGTCGTCGCAGCGGCAGCCCTGACCTTCGCCGCGCTGCGGGCCTGAGGAAGCCGCCCCGAAGACAGTCAGGCATTCGGTGCCAAGCGCGGGTAAACTTCTGTTCCCGGTCGTCAGTCCTTCACTAAGGATTCCCGATGCTGCTCTGGTTTGTCATTCTCTATCTCATGGTTTCGGTCGGCATCGGCCTGCTGGCCGCCACCCGCGTCCATAACGCCAAGGATTTCGCCGTCGCCGGCCGCAGCCTGCCGCTGCCGGTGGTGATGGCGACGGTGTTCGCCACCTGGTTCGGCGCCGAAGCCGTGTTCGGCGTCTCCGCCACCTTCGTCAAGGACGGCCTGACCGGGGTCGTCGCCGATCCCTTCGGCTCCTCGATGTGCCTGGTCATCGCCGGCATCATCTTCTCGCGCTACCTCTACAAGCTCAACATCATCACCCTGGGCGACTTCTACCGCATGCGCTACAACCGCACGGTGGAAGTGATTACCACGGTCTGCATCGTGCTTTCCTACCTCGGCTGGGTGGCGGCGCAGATCAAGGCGCTGGGATTGATCTTCTTCGTCGTCACCGACGGCGCCGTCTCGCAGAACGCCGGCATGATCCTCGGCGCGGCCATCGTGCTGACCTACACCGTGTTCGGCGGCATGTTCTCGGTGGCGATCCTCGACTTCGTGCAAATGGCCGTGTCGATGGGCGGCCTGCTGTTCATCGCCTGGACCGTCAGCGGCAAAGTCGGCGGTGGCGCCACGGCGGTCATCAACCATGCGGCGGCGGCCGGCAAGCTGGACTTCTTCCCGCCGCCCGACCCCTGGCTGTGGGTCACCTTCCTCGGCACCTGGATCACCATGATGCTCGGCTCGATCCCGCAACAGGACGTGTTCCAGCGCATCACCTCGGCGAAGACCGCCAACATCGCTCTGGCCGGCTCGATTCTCGGCGCCTCGATCTACTTCTGCTTCACCTTCGTACCGATGTTCATCGCCTACTCGGCGACCCTGATCGACCCGACGCTGTTCAACGACTTGCTGGCCAAGGATACGCAGCTGGTGCTGCCGACCCTGGTGCTGCAGCACACCCCATTGTTCGCCCAGGTGCTGTTCTTCGGCGCGGTGCTGTCGGCCATCATGAGCTGCTCCTCGGCCACCCTGCTGGCGCCTTCGGTCACCTTCGCCGAAAACGTGGTCAGGGGCTTCTACCCGAACATGGGCGACCACCAGTTCCTGCGCGTGATGCGTGGCTGCCTGATCGTGTTCACCTGCATCGTGCTGGGCTTTGCGCTGAAGTCCGAGTCCTCGATTTTCAAGATGGTCGAGAACGCCTACAAGGTCACCCTGGCCGGCGCCTTCGTGCCGCTGGCCGCCGGCATTTTCTGGCACCGCGCAACGACGCAGGGCGCGCTGGCCTCGACCTTCGGCGGTCTTATCTCCTGGGTGCTGGTCGAGGTCCTGATCGGCGAAGCCAGCCCGGTGCCGCCGCAGCTGATCGGACTCGGCGTCTCGGCGCTGGGCATGCTTGCCGGCTCGCTGCTGCCGCAGTGGGTCGGCCACCGGCTGCCGGGCCACGACCCGCACGCGATCCTGCATCACCACGCCGCCGCACAGACCCATCACGCGGAGTCGGAGCACAAGCACTGACGAGTAGTTGCACGGAGGCCGGAGTGTCGCATAAGCAATCGCTCTACCAGCTTCTCGGACTCACCAGCAAGGCGTCGCCCGAGGACATACGCAGCGCTTTCGCGGCATGCCTGCAAGCCCTTGAACAGCACGCGGACGACCAGGAGCGGCGCAACCGCCTGAGTATCCTGCGACAGGTCCACGATGTATTGAGCGACCCGCGCCGGCGCGCGCTGTATGACAGCCGCACGCGCGCCAGGCCGCCGGCGGAGGAAGCACCGCCACCCTCCCGATCGCTCTGGCCGGCGTTCGCCCTGCTGTTGATTGCCGGAGCGGCCTATCCGGCCTGGCGCCTGGTCGCGACGGAGCGCGCGGAGCCCACCGCGACAGCCCCGCCGAAATCGGCCCAGCCCGCGGCGAGCAGCAGCGCGCCGCAGGCGAAGGCCAGGGACATCGAAGTCATGCCGCCATCGGTGCCCGTCACCGCCATGCCGGCGAGCGCGGCAGCGAAGCCCGCCGCGGTCCCGCCGCCAATCCAGCACAAGCTGGTCTTCGACGGGCCCAATGCCGCCAACCTGGCAAAGTTCTCCGACTCGACCTACGTCATCGTCGGCGCCGAAGGTCAGGGTACCGGGGTGGTGATCGACCACGACAAACTGCTGACCAACTGCCATGTGATCGCTCCCAACGTGCTGAAGGGACCGATTCTGGCCATCAATCCGGCGACGCGGGAAAGAACCCGCATCACGGAAGCCGCCTTCCTGGTCAGGGAGGACGCCTGCGTGGTCCATGCCCCCGGCCTCAACGGCAAGCCGATTGCCATCGGCGACGCCGGGCGCCTGGCGCGCGGCGCGCGCATTTTCAACATCGGTTTCGCCGACGGCCGCCTGATCTCCTCGGCGGGCGTGTTGCTCGGGGTCATTGAGCGCGGCGGGCAGAACTACCTGGCGTCCTCGAATTTCTGCGATCACGGCGTGTCCGGCGGACCGCTGGTGGACGAGGAAGGCCGCCTGGTGGGCCTGACTTCCGGCGGGCCGACCGATCGCAGCTTCTGTCTTTCCCTTACCGCCGAGACCGCCCGCACGGTGCTGACGCAAACGCCGATCGCGATCGACGCGTTTCCGCCGAATTACCTGAGCAATCTGGCGCGCCGCTGGTAGCTGTCGTCGTCTGCGCTTGTCCCCTCGCCGGGAAGCCGGCAGAATCGGATACTGTGGCAAACGGCGCACGCACCCACCTGACCCTCTACCTGACCGGCGGCTATGTGCTGCTGATCATCTATGCGAGCCTGTATCCCCTGGCCGGCTGGCGCGACAGCGGCGGCGCCCCGCTGGCTTTTCTCGGCGCGTCGTGGCCGCGTTATTTCACCGGCTTCGACCTGGCGACCAACGTCATAGCCTACCTGCCCTTCGGCTTTTTCTGCACCGCCGCCTTGCGCCGCCGCCTGGCGCCGCTCACGGCCTGGCTGATGGCCGCTGCGCTGGGCGGCGGACTGAGCCTGGTCATGGAACTGCTGCAGAACTACCTGCCCAGCCGGGTGCCCTCCAACCTGGATCTTGCGTGCAATGCCGGCGGTGCACTGCTGGGCGGCCTGATCGGCATCCGCTGGGGCGCGTTCGCGCTCGATGAAGGCCGTCTCGCACGCTGGCGCCGGCGCGTCATGATGCGCGCACACGGCGTTGACCTGGGTCTGCTGCTGATCGCCGCCTGGCTGATGACCCAGCTGTCGCCCGAAACCTTGCTGTTCGGCAGCGGCAACCTGCGCCAGATGCTCGACCTGCCGCCAGTCCAGCCCTTCCTGCCGGAGCGCTTCGCCAGCGTCGAAACCGCCATCGCCGCCGCCGGCCTGCTGGCCGCGGGACTGATGGCAACCATGCTGTTGTGCCGCCAGGCCCGCGTCCTCACCGGCGGCCTGCTGCTCGCCGCGCTGCTGATCAAGACCCTGGCCCATGCCTTGCTGATGGGTCCCGCGGCTGCCGTGGCGTGGATCACGCCGGGCAACGCGGTGGGCATGGCGATCGGACTGGCCTTGTGGTGGAGCGCTTCCTTCCTGGTGTTTCCGCTGCAACGCGCCGTGGCTGCGCTGGCCCTGCTGTTCGCCACGGTCATGGTCAATGTCGCCCCGGAAAACCCCTACCTGGCCAATACGCTGCACACCTGGAATACGAGTCAGTTCCTCAACTTCAACGGCCTCACGCGATTGATCTGTTCGCTGTGGCCTTTCCTTGCCCTGCCCTGGCTGATGATCTACCGTCCGGAAAGACACGATGCGCTCGATTACTGACCTCACCACCCTGCGCGATGCGCTGCGGGCCTTCTGCGCCGCACGCGACTGGCATCGCTACCACACGCCGAAAAACCTCGTCATGGCCTTGAGCGTCGAGGCGGCCGAACTGGTCGAGCATTTCCAGTGGGCGACGCCCGAGGAAAGCCTCGCCCTGGCGCCGCAAAAACGCGCCGAGGTGGCCGACGAAATCGCCGACGTGCTGATCTACCTGACCGAACTGGCCGACGTGCTCGATATCGACCCGATTGCCGCCGCCCGCGAAAAAATCGTCAAGAACGCGGTCAAATATCCGCCGCCCCCGGCGCAAGACAAGTGACCGACCGGCAAGACGACGGTGCCTGCGCCGCACAGCGCCGCTAAAATGCGGCTTCCTTCCCCTGTCGCCCGCCCCTGACCATGAGCCACTTCAAACACCACGTGTTCTTTTGCACCAACCAGCGCGCCGCGGGCGAAACC
This sequence comes from Rhodocyclales bacterium RIFCSPLOWO2_02_FULL_63_24, assembly GCA_001828935.1. Taxonomy (GTDB): domain Bacteria; phylum Pseudomonadota; class Gammaproteobacteria; order Burkholderiales; family Rhodocyclaceae; genus Sulfuritalea. Next base: position 3,788 of record MHZX01000089.1, on the reverse strand, counting down.
TGCTGCAACAACCACGGCGCCAGCGACATGCGCGCCTATGCCAAGGACCGGGTCAAGGCCCTGGGCGACAAGCTGCCGGGCAAGGTGCGCATCAATGCCGCCGGCTGCCTGGATCGCTGCGAAGAGGGTCCGGTGATGGTGATCTACCCCGAAGCGGTCTGGTACACCTACGTGGACCAGGAAGACATCGACGAAATCATCGACCAGCATCTGGTGCAGGGTCGCATCGTCGAACGCCTGAAAGTGGACTGAACAGGTGTCCCGACACGAGCGCATCCTGGTCGACGGGCCGGGCGGCAAGATCGAGGTTTTCGTCGAGGGCCATGAGAATCCGCAAGGCATCGCGTTGATCGCCCACCCGCATCCCCTGTTCGGCGGCACCGCCGACAACAAGGTGGTGACCACCTTGGCGCGCGCCTTTCGCGAGCGCGGCTGCATCACGCTGCGACCGCATTTTCGCGGCGTCGGCGACTCCGAAGGCGAACACGATCACGGCGATGCCGAGACCGACGACCTGCTGGCCCTGCACGCCTGGGCCCGGGCCCGGTACGCGACGGCAACGACGGCTTCGGGCGCGCCGCTACCGTTCTACCTGGCCGGCTTTTCCTTCGGCGCCTACGTCAGCACGCGACTCGCCAAACGTCTCGCGGCGGCCGGCGATCCGGCCCAGTGGCTGGTCCTGGTCGGTACCGCGGCCGGATTTGTCGAAGGCGCGCGGACCTACGAAACCGAAGCGGTGAGCCGCGACACACTGGTCATCCACGGCGCCGAAGACGAAACGGTACGCCTGGCCAACGTCCTGGCCTGGGCCCGACCGCTCGATCTCCCGGTCGTCGTGGTGCCCGGCGCCGACCACTTTTTCCACCGCCGCCTGCACCTGATCCGCGACATCATCCAGCGCGCCTGGCGGTAACGCCCGGCTCTAACGCGTGATGGCTGCCCAGGCCTTGCAGATCTGCTCCAGCCGATGGTTGCCGGCGTCGCGCAGGCTGACGAAGTTGATATAGCCCTGCATGCGGTTGTTGAGGCGCTTGCCGGTATTGGAATCCATTGCCAGGCGCCCGGCGGCAGCCTCCTCGAAGCACTTGACGATGCACGTGGCGGCGTTGAGATACACGGCGACGTTCTTGTTGGCTTCGGCGAGACGGGCGAATTCCTCCACAGCTTCGAGCAACTGGCCGTGCTTGGCCATGTTGGCGGCGGCGACGTTCATCCGCTTCAGATTCTCGGTGGCACCCTCCGCAATGCGCGAGGCATGTTCGTCCCAACCGCCGCTGGCCATCATCTGCCGGATACGGCCTTCCATCGACTGGTTGCCGACGTGGTCCTGGTACAGCACCTGGGCCATCTGGCACGCCGTCTCTTCATCGCCCATCGCGACCGCAGCCTCCAGCATGAACATCGACTGCTCGCTGTCGACTTCGATTTCCGTCGTTTTCGCCGTTTCGAGGGCCTGCCGCATCTGCTGATAGGCCGCGGCCGCAGCCTGGCGATCGCCGCCGGTCAGCGCCGAGGCATAGCCAACCGTTTTCTCCGAAAGATTGTAGGCGGGATCGTTCTTGTGGAAGTCGCGCAGGTTGCTGTTGAGCGCATCCAGCCTGTCCGCCGCCGCCTTGCTTCCGCTCTTGATCAGCATCGCGGCATAGGTGCAGAAATCGCCAGGACGCACGAAGCTCGATCCCCGGCCGTGCTGATGCATCAGGGCGAAGGCGTCGATGGCGGTTTGCAGGTCGTCGGTGGCCACCGCGATGCGCGCGATGTCGCGCTGGCGCGACAATGACTTCGGATTCTTCTGCAGCACCAGCTTGAGCAGCGACTTGGTCGCCTCCAGGTCGCCCTTGCGCTCATGAACCTTGGCCAGCAGGTCGTGCGCGTGCAGATATTCGGGGTTGTCGTGGATCAGTTCCTCGATGATGGCCGAGGTTTCGTCATAGCGATCCAGATGGAAGAACGCCCGCGCCTTGCCGAGCTTGGCCCACGGCAAGCTCGGCTTGGCTTCGAGAATGGCCTCGAAATACTCGTAGGCCTCCAGGTAATGCTCCAACTGCATCATGCATTCGCCCGCAATGCGCTGGAAGCCGGTGGCGTGACGCGGATTGCCGTCCGACTCGGTGCGGCACAGCAGCAGCGCCTCCTCGAAGCGCCCGGCATCGAACAGATCGGTGGCCCCCTTCAGCGCTTGACGGTGATCCCAGGCGCGTCCCAGGCGGACATGCAGGAGATCCGGCGTGATCGGCTTGATCAGGTAATCGTCGGGCGCCAGTTCCACGGCGGAGAAGACCTGCTCGTACTTGCGCTCGCCGGTGATCATGATCCAGATCGTCGATTGCGGCAGCAGCCTCTGCCGCCGCACTTCTTCCAGCAGTTGCTGGCCGTCGCGCGTGTCGGACAGGATGTAGTCGCACAGCACCACGTCGTAACCGCCGCGGTTGCGGATGCGGTACAGGGCATCGTTGTAGCTGTCGGAGACGTCGATCTTCTTGCCGCCTGCATTGGCGATGGTGGTGCGCAGCCAGACGCGCATGGTCTGGGAATCCTCGATCAGCAGATAGGACAGCGCGCCATAGGGGCAAGGCTGCGGCGGTGCCAGCGGCTTTTTGGCTGGAACAGGCGCGCGCTCGTCCGCGTTGGCGTCTCCCAGCAAGTTCAACAGATCGTCGGTGTCAAACAATTCAGGCATGGACCACCCTGGCAAATCCGGCCGCACCCCGGACGGGAGGCCTGTTGCAACAGGCATTTTGCCTCCTTTCGGCTGCCGGCGGCTATTGCTTTAGAGATATCGTTTGCAGACCGGAAGCCACCCGGCACGATCGGGAGGAAGTTCCCATGCCCGATTCCGAATGCCCTAAAATTTCGCCGTCGTTCGAGGGAGGGTGCAATGCGCCGCAGGCTTGCTGAAGGATGAGTCCATTATTCGTATCGGAACTGCGCAAGTCCTACGACGGCCGCGAAGTCGTCGCCGGGCTCAACTTCGAATTGCAGCGCGGCGAATGCTACGGCCTGCTCGGCCCCAATGGCGCCGGCAAGACCACCACCCTGCGCTGCTGCCTGGGCCTCACGGCGCCGGATTCGGGTGCCATCACGCTGGTCGGCGAGCCGGTGCCGGCGCGGGCGCGCGAAGCGCGCATGAAAATCGGCGTGGTGCCGCAGTTCGACAACCTCGACCCCGATTTCACTGCCGCCGAAAACCTCATCGTGTACGGCCGCTATTTCGGCCTGGCCGATGCCGATATCCGGCCGAAGATCGGCGAACTGCTGGATTTTGCCGGCCTCACCGGCAAGGAAGACGCCAACATCCGCACCCTTTCCGGCGGCATGAAGCGGCGCCTGACGCTGGCCCGCGCGCTGGTGAACGACCCCGAACTGCTGCTGCTCGACGAACCCACCACCGGCCTCGACCCGCAGGCGCGCCATCTGATCTGGGAACGCCTCAAGCGCCTGCTGGCCCAGGGCAAGACCATCCTGCTGACGACGCACTTCATGGACGAGGCCGAGCGCCTGTGCCAGCGCCTGGCCATCATCGACGACGGCAAGATGGTGGCAGAAGGCGCGCCGCAGCAATT
>MHZX01000089.1:0-203 GCA_001828935.1 Rhodocyclales bacterium RIFCSPLOWO2_02_FULL_63_24 | reverse complement strand
CAGGTGGTCGAGGTCTATGGCGAGGACGCGCCCGGCTGGGCCGAGCGCGAAGCGAAGGCCTACTCGCGCCGCGTCGAGGTCAGCGGCGAAACGGCCTTCTGCTATGTCGAGGACGCCGCAGCGCTGCTCGCCCACCTCGCCACCTGGCCCGCGCTGCGCACCCTGCATCGGCCGGCGAACCTGGAAGACGTGTTTCTCAAACT
>MHZX01000088.1:16565-53072 GCA_001828935.1 Rhodocyclales bacterium RIFCSPLOWO2_02_FULL_63_24 | reverse complement strand
ATCGCGGCATCGAGTTCACCACCATCAACATGCCGCTGGTGAAGACGCCGATGATCGCCCCGACCAAGCTCTACGACCACGTGCCGACGCTGACCCCGGACGATGCCGGCGACATGATCGTGGATGCCATCGTGAACCGGCCGGTGCGCATCGCCACCCGTCTCGGCATCTTCGGCCAGGTCTTGCACGCGGCGGCGCCGCGCGTGGCGCAGATCGTGATGAACACCACCTACCGGATGTTCCCCGACTCCTCGGCGGCAAAGGGCAAGAGCGATGCGCCGGTCATGCCTTCGGCCGACCAGATCGCCTTTACCCAGCTGATGCGCGGGATACATTTCTAGACAGCACCGAAAGGCACGACTCCCCGGCTTCGGGCCGGGAGTCGGCGCCGGCACTACGGCGACTCCAGCACCTCCAGCAACTTGCCCAGCATGCGCGGCGACAAGGCCATGCCGAGATGGCTGACGCCGCCGACGGCAACCGTGGCCGCACCCGCCAGGGCCGCAGCCTGCTCCTGCGGAAACACATAGTTGTCGTGGCCGCTGTAGATCGACACCGATCCCGGCGGCAGGGTCTCGGCGGCGGCCAGATCCTTCAGCCAGGGGCTGCCAAGTCTCATTTGGCGCGCGTTCTGACCCAGGCCGAGGCAAGCCAGACGGCTACCCTGGTGCGGCGAACCCAAGGTGACGATGCGCGCCACCTTGCCCGTGCCGTGACGCCGCAGATAGGCACGAATGGCAAGCCCTCCCATGCTGTGGCCGACCAGGATGAGTTGCGGCGCACCGGTCGCCGCCAGCACTGCGTCGACCCGCCGCGCGATACCTGGCGCGTAGCTGTCGATGTCCGCAAACACCGGCTCGAGGCTGTGCGTCGCGACGGTCCAGCCGGCGGCTTCCAGCTTGCGCCGCAGCCAGAACCAGAAACCGCGATTGCACTGGTAGCCGTGGATCAGCAGCAGCGGCGTGCGCCGCGCGGCGCAATGCGCCAGGCGGTCCGGCCCGAGCCAGAAGTTCTCGAAAGGAATGATCGCGGCGAACATCAGGACGAAGGCAAGATATTCCGCCGCGAACATGCGCAGCGCGCCAAGCGGCCCGATGCGCAACTCGGGCGGCACCGCATTGCGATTGCCCAGCATGAGGCCGAAGGTCAGCCCGACGATCAGCAGGCGCACTCCAAGAAAACCACCCAAAGCAAGGCCGGCAGCCTGCGCCGGGGTCCAGCCGCCGCGGCCGACCAGCACCGCGCCGAGCAGGACATAGAACAGCAGTTCGCCGAACAGCAGCCAGCGGAATTGCCGTGCCGCCATCGCCGACTCCTGCTTCAGGCGAGGGGCGCGGCCGGCCGCCCCGTGATTGACTGCGCCAGCGCCGAGGCGTTGCGCGCGACGATGCCATACACCGACTGCTGCGGATTGGCGCCGATGCTGGTGGGGAACAGCGAGCCGTCGGCCACCGTGACATTGCCGAGCTGGTGATGGCGTCCGCGCGGATCGACCACCGACCTATCCGCGTCGGTACCCATGGCGCAGCCGCCCATGACATGGGCGCTGACCACGCGCATGGTCAGCGCCTGCATCGGCAGCCGCGCAATGCCCTCTTTGGCCGCGGCCCAGCTGTCCCAGCCGCTGCATTCCTCGTGCACCGCGTAAACCTTCTTCGCCCCTGCGGCAAACTGGATTTCGGCCATGCTCAGCAGGGCGCGCCGTGCGCCGTCCCAGATCACATCGTCGAGCGGGTAGTCGAGCAACGGCGTGCCGTCGTCGCGCAGGCGCACCTGGCCGCCGCGACTGGCCGGGTGGAAGCCGTCGCGCAGCAGGGCGAGCAGCACCTGGGCCTGGTTGAACTGCTGCATCAGGGTCGCATGGCCGGCGCCGAAGCCCTGCAGCGTGGTGGCGAACAGCACCGGATGCAGCGGCGGCGCTTCGAGCTTGTAGCCCAGCGGGCCGTCGATCGGCAAGTTGTCGAGGAAGTGATCGGAATACAGGCTCTGCGGCGCACCCGCGTGACCGGCGACCACCGAATCCATCAGCGCCGAACTGATCACCGTCGGATGCAAAAAGCTGCGCCGACCGAGCTGGCCCGACGGATCGGGCGCCGCACTGCGCAGCAGCAACGCCGGGCTGCCGATGGCGCCCGCGGCGAGCACGAAGTGCTTGGCGCGCAGCCGCACGCGGCGCGCCTGCGGATGAATCCCGGCCGCATCCATGGCTACGCATTCGAGCGCCGTCGCCTTGTCGCCGGCGAAGACCAGACGCTCGGCGCGCAGGCCGGAATAGATCGTCGCCCCCAGATCGAGCGCGGCCGGCAGTGTCGTCACCAGCATCGACTGCTTGGCGTTGGTCGGGCAGCCGGTGCCGCAGTAGCCCAGGTTCCAGCAGCCATTCACGTTGCGCCGGATCACCTGGGTGGCGATGCCGAGCTTGCTCGCGCCGGTGCGCAGGATTTCGTTGTTGGCATTCGGCGGCACATACCAGGCGCTGATCGACAGCCGTCGTTCGACCATCTCGAACCAGGGCAGCAAGGCTTCCTGCGTGTAGTCGGCGAGCCCGAAGTTGCGCTGCCAGAACGCCAGCGTGGCCGGCGGTGTGCGAAAGCTGCTGGTCCAGTTGACCGTGGTCGAACCGCCGACACAGCGTCCCTGCAGGATGTTGATGCCCTTGTCGGCCGTCTTGCGCGCCGCGGATTCCTGGTACAGGTCCGGATAGGCCTCGGCCTCGCGCATGTGGAAATCCTGCGTCGAACGCAACGGGCCTTCTTCGACGACGATCACGCGCAAGCCCGACCTGGCCAGGATCTCGGCACTGATGCCGCCGCCGGCGCCGCTGCCGACGATCACCACGTCGGCCTCGTCTTCGCGATCGCCGTCGAGCTTCGCGGCGTCGATCACCTTCCAGCCGCGCGCGATGCCCTCCGGGTAAGGGTCTCGGATCATGATTTCACCAGCACGGGCGGACCGGGGTAGGCAATCGCGGTCCAGGATTGCGGATCGGCATACCAGGCGCCGAGCACCAGATCGTGCAGCGCCTGATAGCCGCTTTTCAACAAGTCGAGGCGGCTGTGCTGCCAACGCCGCAGGAAGCCCTCGATGTCGGCCGCGCTGGCCCGATCCCAGGACGCCGTGACCCCGGCCACCGCGACGCGGGTCGGGGCGAAGGCCAGCAGTGCGAACAGTTCCGCCACTTCCTTCTGTGCCGCGGCGCTGAGGGCGCCGACCGCCAGCGCGACGCCCCTGGCGATGCGTTCCAGCGCCGCGGCGCGCTCCGGACCGGCCACCGGAAAGGCGTCCTGCAAAAGCACCGGCGCGATCGCCGTGATCACGGCGCGCAGCGAGGGATCGAGCGGATTACCGGCGACCAGTGCCTGCTTGCCTGCCCGGTCCAGCGGCTTCTGCAAAATCGCCGCCGCGGCGAGCAGCACGCCGCCGGCGATTCCGGTCTTGATGAATTGACGTCGGGTGAGCATTGCCATCAGCGAATGAGGAACTTGGTCAGGCGCTCGAACAACTTGCCGTAGGGCGGATTGAACAGCGACATGCCGTTGAGCGAGGACTGGTAGAACACCGCCTTCTGCTTGGAAAAGGTCCTGAAGCCCTCGATGCCATGGTAATGGCCCATGCCGCTGGGGCCGACGCCGCCGAAGGGCAGGTTTTCCTGGGCGATGTGCAGGATGGTGTCATTGACGGTGACGCCGCCGGCGATCGTCTCGTGCAGCACGCGGTCGCGGCGGCGCGCGTCGTTCTCGAAACAGTACAGCGCCAGCGGGCGCGGACGCTGATTGACATGGGCGATCGCGGCGTCGAGGTCGGTGTAGGGCAACACCGGCAGCAGCGGCCCGAAAATCTCGTCCTGCATGACCTGCATCCCGTCGTGCACGTCGAGCAGGGCCAGCGGCGGCAGCCGGCGCGCAACCGCATCCGGCGCCGCCGTCGACAACGGCTCGACGCGGGCGCCCTTGGCCTGCGCGTCGACGAGATAGCCCTGCAGGCGCTGGTAGTGCCGCTCGTTGATGATCGCCGTGTAATCCGGCGTCGTCGCCATGGCCGGGTAGCACTGCGCCACCACCGCGCACGCGGCGTCGACAAAGGCCTGCTCGCGACCGGCCGGCACCAGCACGTAGTCCGGCGCGATGCAGGTCTGGCCGGCATTCATCAGCTTGCCGACCATGATGCGTTCAGCCGCCTTCTGCAGCGGATAGTCGGGACCGAGGATCACCGGCGACTTGCCGCCCAGCTCCAGCGTCACCGGCGTCAGGTTGTCGGCCGCCATGCGCATGATGTCGTGGCCGACGCGGGTCGACCCGGTGAACAACATGTGATCGAAGGGCAGGCGCGCGAACTCGGCACCCACCGCCGCATCGCCGAGCACCACCGTGACCACGTCTTCCGTGAAGTAGCGTGCCACCAGTTCGGCGAGAAGTTCGCCGGTGCACGGGGTGAACTCCGACATCTTGACCAGCACCCGGTTGCCCGCCGCCAAGGCCGCCGCCAGCGGCGAGACCGCAAGCAGCAAGGGATAATTCCAGGGCACCATGATGCCGACGACGCCCAGCGGCTGCGGGATGATGCGCGCCCGCCCAGGGCGGAACCAGATCGACGGCGAGGTGCGCTGCGGTCGCATCCAGGCGCCGAGGTGGGAACGGTTGTGGCGTATTGCTTCGAGGCTGGGAAACAGCTCCAGCAGCCGGGTTTCGTGCGCCGAACGATGGCCGAAGTCGGCGGCGATCGCCGCAACGAAGCGCTCGGCATTGTCGTGCACCAACGCGGCCAGCGCATCCAGCCGCGCCTCGCGGCTGCGCCGCTCGACGATCAGGCTGCGCCGGCTGGCAGCATGCATGCGCCCGAATGCGCCCTTGAACGCGGTAGCGTGTGCTGCCTGTTGCGATGTGGATGCGATGGCATTCATTCCGAGTCTCCCCCGTCGGCACAACCATATTGTTGGAGTCTAATCGCATGAAAGCACATTGATTAGGCAAGCCACTCTAACGGGCGCCGCCTGCCGGGATGGATAATCGCCGCATGAAAGAGGATGGCGACAAGGAAGCGATCGGCCGCGAACTGGCGGACTGCATTGCCGAGGCGCGGCAGCTGCGTGCCGCACGGGCAGGCGATCCCGAGCCGGACGATTATCCGCGGCTCAAGGAATACCAGGCCGCGCGGCTGGCCCGCAGCTACGCCGACCTGCTCGCCAGCGAGCGTTACCGCCCGGCCGCCGAATTCTTCCTCAGCGACCTCTATGGCCCCAAGGATTTCCGCACGCGCGACGAGGAACTGGAGCGCGTGGTGCCGGTCATGGTCCGCGTCCTGCCGGCACGCGCCTTGGCCACGCTGCTCGAAGCCGTCAAGATGGATACCTTGTCCGAGTCGCTCGACACCGACATGGTGCTGGCCCTGCGCCGCGCCGGAGGCGCGAAGGCGATCGACTGGCCGGCTTACGTCGCAGCCTATCGCCGCTGCGGACGCAGGAAGGATCGCGAACAGCAGATCGCCCTGGTCGATCAGATCGGCAAGACCCTCGACCGCCTGACGCGGATGCCGCTGATCCGCGTTTCGCTCAAGCTGATGAGCGGCCCCGCGCATCTTGCCGGGCTGGGCGCCCTGCATGACTTCCTGCAGGGCGGCTTCGACGCCTTCAGCGCCATGAAGGGCGCCGACGAATTTCTCGCCATCGTCGGCGCGCGGGAAACGGCGCTGATGAAGGAGTTGTTTGCGAATCCGAATGCGGGATATCCGGGGTAAACGCGCTACCGGGACATTCCTGCACAAAATTTACCTCTGGTGGGACGGCAAATTCAGCCGTCGAGGAAATCAATCCTCCGACCGAAAAATGGTTACGTCGCAACCGATTCCAGAGGCCGCATTTCTTCCAGCAAGGTCTCTGGAGCAATGTCCTGCTCATTGGGCCAGGTAACGGCACCGAACACGATCCCGACCTGATTGAAGTAATGGACATCCTTCAGTTCGCGGAAGATGCCGCGATCCAGATAGGGCTTCATGTCGAAAACACCTTTTCGTCCGTCTTCAACTTCAACGTAGATTCGGTAGTCGGATAACGGCTTGACGACTTTGACATCCCAGTACACGGCGGCCTCACAGCGGATCAATTTTGTAGGGGTTTTCGCCATTGACGGCCAATTCCCAGTCGGCCACCAATTCGTCCCGATGCAATTCTATCCATGCCTGAACCAGGCGCAATTGCTTGCGTGGCAGATTCCCTGAAAGAATCTCGCCATCGCCGATACCAACCGACGCCTCGAACTCGGCGTACTTGGCATGGATATGCGGCAAGCTATGATTCTTGTTGTCGATCAGATACAGGCGGATGATGATCCCGTAGAACATGGAAATAATCGGCATGTCAGGGCTCCTGTTCGGTAAAAGAGTCGGCGCCGGCAAGACGGCGATCCATGCGGTACACAATACTAATCCGACGCCCATCCACTGAGTTCAACAACTGGAGGGACTCCAAAATCCATTCCAGCCACAACAAAAGCAGACTGCAGTCTATGGTCCGGCGATGCGGCCAGTCGCCAGGGCGCTACGATTCGACCGTATGTTGGATCACCGTCCCAAATAACTCGCCGCAGATTGAGAACATCGTCGCGATGAGATGACCGAATGCCCTTTGGTTTAAATGAGGCAAATCCTTCAAACAGGCGAATCTCGCGTTTGGACTGGGCGTCGTGAATGGATCGAAGCAGATAGGTTGCCGCGACGAGAACACTGCAGCCAAGGCCAACGTACCAATAGCGAGTCTGCTTTCCTCTCCTCTCAATCCGGCGTCCAGTCGGATTTCCTCTCTCGTTAAACGCCACTGACAGCGGTGCCTCTATCAGGAGATTCAGCGGATTTCCATTGGAAGCAACTAGTTCAAGCATATCTGTCCGAAGTTGGGAGAACGACACTTCTAAAGGGGTCCCATCATTAACCAAGACCCCGCAGCTCTTCGCAGCTTGAGCGAAACCGAGGTCGACGAATACCCACTCACCGGATGATCGTTTGGCTTCGGCCGCGAGGCCGGCGCGAATCATTGATGCCCGCCCTTCAGTTCCAGCGGCAGCCCCGCCGCGACAAACGTGACGCGCTGCGCGATGCGGGCGATGGACTGGTTGAGGCGGCCGGCGTCATCGACAAATAGCCGCGTTGCGGCGCCGAGCGGCACGATGCCAAGGCCGACCTCGTTGCTGACCAGGATCACGCGGCCGGGCAGATTTGGCAGGCAGTCGAGCAACGCCGACGTCTCGAAGGCCAGCAGCGGGCAAGCCACTTCTTCGCCGGCCTCGGCTTGGTGCGCGGCGGACCCGGTGTAGAGCAAATTGGTCAGCCACAGCGTCAGACAGTCGACCAGCAGGCAGCGGTCGGGCGCCGCCTGTTCGACCAGCGTCGCGGCAAGATGCAGCGGCTCTTCGATCAGCGACCAGTGCGGCGCGCGGCGCGACTGATGGTGAGCGATGCGCCGCGCCATTTCCTCGTCGCCGGCCTGCGCCGTAGCGAGATAGGTCACGGCCAGCCCGGATTCGGCCGCGCGCCGCTCCGCAAGTGCGCTCTTGCCCGAACGGGCGCCGCCAAGAATGAGTTCGATCATGGGACGATTATTGCAGAAGCGGGCGCGAGGCCGCATAATCCGCGGCGATTCGGTGGAGGCTCGGTACAGCATCGGGCCTCCAGGGAACACGGTGCGGGGCAACCCAATTCCGTGGCGGGCCCGCCGCTGTAACCGGGGACGACGCTTGCACGATGCCACTGAGGTAACGCTCGGGAAGGCGCAAGCCAAGGACGATCCGGGAGCCAGAAGACCGACCGATGAATTTCATAAGCCCGTGGCGCGGGCTTTGTTTCGCGTTTGGACGCGCGGGACAAAGCCCCGTTACGCTTGAAAGGATGAATCGGATGCATTCCACCGCCGCAGTTCCCCGTACGTTTCCGCGCTTCGAGATTACCCCGCTGGATCGCGCCCTGAGCGGCGACTTGCAGCACAAGATCGACCAGAAGACCAAACCCCAGGGCGCGCTCGGCCGCCTCGAAACCCTGGCCCTGCAGCTTGGCCTGATCCAGCGCAGCCTGTCGCCGAAGCTGGTCAATCCCTATGTGCTGGTCTGCGCCGGCGATCACGGCGCGGCCAAGGCCGGCGTCTCGGCCTTCCCGCAGGAAGTCACCTGGCAGATGGTGGAGAACTTCCTCGCCGGCGGCGCCGCGATCAATGTCCTGGCGCGGCAGGCCGGGATGACCCTGGTGGTGGCCGATGCCGGCGTGGCGCATGACTTCGGCCGGCGCGACGGGCTGGTCGACGCGAAAGTTATGCGAAGCGGTATCCACGCGGACGGCGCTGGCGGCACGGCGAATTACCTCGAAGGCCCCGCCATGAGCGACGCCGAATGCGCCGCGGCGATGCATCACGGCGCGACCCTGGTCGGCGAATTCGCCGCCGCCGGCTGCAACGTGCTGGGCTTTGGCGAAATGGGCATCGGCAATACCGCCTCGGCCTCCTTGCTGACCCACTGCATCACCGGCCTGCCGCTGGCCGACTGCGTCGGCCGCGGCACCGGGCTCGACGACGCCGGCCTGGAGCGCAAGCGCGCGCTGCTGGCGCAGGCGCTCGCCATCTGGCCGGAACGGCCGGAAGCCGGCCGCCCAGTCGACAACGATGCCCTACGCATCCTGGCCCGCTTCGGCGGCTTCGAGATCGCCATGCTGGCCGGCGCCATGCTCGCCGCCGCGGAGGCGCAGATGACGCTGCTGATCGACGGCTTCATCGTCACCAGCGCGCTGCTGATCGCCGCCCAGGTCTCGCCTGAGATCCTCGACTACTGCGTGTATTCGCACTGCTCCAACGAGGCCGGGCACCGCCTGCAGCTCGACTGGCTCAAGGGCCGGCCGCTGCTCGACCTCGGCCTGCGCCTGGGCGAAGGCACCGGCGCCGCGCTGGCCCTGCCCCTGCTCAACGCCGCCTGCGCCTTCATGAACGAGATGGCGAGCTTCGAATCGGCCGGGGTCAGCGAGAAGGCCGGATGAAACGCGAGCTGGAATATTTCTTCGCCGCGCTGCGCTTCTTCACGCGCCTGCCGGTGCCGGCCTGGGTCGGCCATGGGCAGGACCAGCTCGATCATGCCGCGCGCTACTTTCCGCTGGTCGGCATCCTGATCGGCGGCATTGGCGCCGGCGTCACCGAACTGGCGGCGCTGGCGCTGCCGCTCGGCGTGGCGGTGCTGCTCGGCATGGCGGCAACGCTGCTGGCCACCGGCGCCTTCCACGAGGACGGCTTCGCCGATGCCTGCGACGGCTTCGGCGGCGGCTGGGACAAGGCCCAGGTGCTGACGATCATGAAGGACTCGCGCATCGGCAGCTACGCCGCGCTCGGCGCCGGCATGATGCTGCTGACCAAATGGAATGCGCTGACCGAGCTTGATGCCGCCTTCGGCCCGCCGCTGCTGGCCCTGGCGCTGATCGCCGGCCATGCGGTATCGCGCCTGGCCTCGACCGTGCTGATCTATTTTCTCGACTACGTGCGCGACGACGCCAGTTCCCGCTCCAAGCCGCTGGCGCAGCGCATGGCGCCGCACGAACTGGCGCTGGCGACGCTGTTCGGCCTCGCGCCCTGCCTTTTGCTGCCCTTCCCCGAAATGCTGCTGGCGCTGGCCGCGGCGGCCCTGGCCACGCTGCTCGCGGCGGGCTATTTCCGGCGCCGCATCGGCGGCTACACCGGCGATTGCCTCGGTGCCACGCAGCAGGTCAGCGAGCTGGCCTTCTACCTGGGCCTGCTGTGCAGCTTTACCTGATCCGCCATCCGGCGCCCCAGGTTGCCGCCGGCATCTGTTACGGCCGCACCGATCTGCCGCTGGCGGCGGACGTCGCCGCGGCGGCGGCGCGCATCGCACCCCAATTGCCGCCGCAACTGGCGGTCTACACCAGCCCGCTGCAGCGCTGCCGGCGGCTGGCGGAGGCCCTGCACCCCGCGCCGCGCAGCGACGAGCGCCTGCAGGAGATGCACTTCGGCGAATGGGAATTGCAGCCCTGGCATCTGGTGCAGCGCGCGGCGCTCGATGGTTGGGCCGCCGACCCGCTCGGCTATCGTCCGCCGCTGGGCGAAACGGTCGCCGAATTGCAGGCGCGGGTGCATGACTTCGTCACCGAAGCCCGTCGCGAAGGCATCGAGCGCGCCGCGCTGGTAACCCACGCCGGGGTGATCAAGGTCATCGTCGGCCAGGTCCGCGGGCTGCCGGCCCGGCAGTGGATGGCACTCCAGTTCGCCTACGAAAGCGTGATCGAGGCGACACTCGGCTAGGCGCCCGGCAGGTGGGCGAATCCGCCCCCGTTTGGCATACACTGTGCCGTGTGAACGCCTCCTATCACAACCGTTTCGGCATTCCTTCGCTGGTCGCCCTGCTGCTCGCCGTGCTCTGGGCGGTGGCGGGCTATCGGACCTACGCCGAACGCGAACGCGTGATCGCGGCCAAGGAAGTCGAGTTGAACCAACTGGTGATCGCCGTCGAGGAACAGACGCTGCGCCTGTTCCGCCTGACCGAGGCCGCGCTGTTCGCCACCAGCCGCTGGATCGAGGAACATCCGGGAGTCTATCCAGGACAGAATCCCGCTTTCATCGATCTGGTCGGCAACCTGAAACGCCTGTCAGACGACGCCATCGAAGTCCGCCTGATCGATGCGCAGGGCGGCGCCCACGTCGTTCCGGCGCCCACCCGCCAGGCGGTCGCCAGCGTGGCCGACCGCGGGCTGTTTCGCGTGCAGCGGGACCCGCTGATGCGCGGGCTGCACATCAGCGATCCGGTGATCGGGCGCATCAGCGGCCAATGGGTCGTGCCGGTATCCTATCCGGTGCAGGCGCCGACGCAGCAATTCGCCGTGGTGGTTGCCGCCATCCAGTTGGAGCGCATCGCCCGGCCCTTCGAGGCGCAGCGACAAAAACCCAACGGTTCGATCACGCTGCTCAAGTCCAGCGGCGTCACGCTGTTCCGCACGCCGGCGATCGAGGGCGCCATCGGCAAATCCATCGCCCAGGCGCCGGACTTCATCAAGCACCTGAGCGCCGAGAGTCGCGGCCTGTACCGCGTCAAGGGCGCCTTCGACGGCGTCGAGCGCATGATCGGGTTCGCCCAGCTGCAGACCTACCCCATCATCATCGCGGTGACCGCCAGCGTCGATGATGCCCTGCAGCCCTGGTGGCGCGAGCTCTACCAGTTGCTGACCTTCGTCCTCGCCGTCTCCGGCTTCGCCCTGTTGTTCAGCCGTCGCACGCTGCGCGCGGCGCGCGTGGCGCAGCAGAAACTGGCCGACAGCGAACAGCGCTTTCGCACGCTGATCGAGCATGCGCCCGACGCCATCCTGGTGCTCGATGCCGATACGCAGAAAATCGTCGAGGCCAACCCGATGGCGGAAAAACTGTTCGAACGGACACGCGGCGAACTGCTGAGCGGCGGCGTCGAGCGCTTTTACGCGCCGATCCAGCCGGACGGGCTGCCCGCTGCCGAAAGCATGCGCATCGCCCAGGAGCGCTGCTTCAAGGGCGAGTCGGTGCTGATCGAACGCCGCATCCGCCGCGCGTCGGGCGGCGAAATCACCGCCGAAACGCGTATCGACGACATGTCCCAAGGCGGCCGGCGCCTGGTGCGCGGCAGTTTCATCGACATCTCCGAACGCAAGGCGGTGGAGACGGCCCTGCGCGAGAGCGAGGCGCGCCTGCGCATACTGATGGAAACCTCGCCCCTGCCGATGCTGATTTCCACGCCGCCGCCCGAGGGCCAGGTGCTGCTGCTCAACGAACGCTTCGCCGAAGTGCTCGGCTACGCCATCGAAGACATCCCGAATCTTGACGCCTGGTGGCCGCGCGCCTGTCCCGATCCCGGCTACCGCATGGAAGTGCAGCGCCGCTGGAGCGAAGCCGTGCAGCGCATGCTCGACGCAGGGCGCCACTCGCTGGAGGACCCTGTTGCGGCGGAGATCACCTGCAAGGACGGCAGCCGCCGCTTCGTCGAAATCCATATGTCGCTGCATGCCGACCGCTGCCTGGTGGTGTTCAACGACCTGACCCAACGCCGGGCCTACGAGCAGGAACTGGCGCGCATCGCCAACTACGACATCCTCACCAACCTGCCCAACCGGCGCCTGCTCACCGACCGCATGGAACAGGCGCTGGCCCGCACCCGGCGCAAGGGCCGCATGCTGGCGGTGTGCTACCTCGACCTCGACCAGTTCAAGCCGGTCAACGACCGGTACGGACACGAGGCGGGCGACAAGGTGCTGATCGAGGCGGCGCGGCGCATGAGCGAATCGATCCGCGCCGAGGACACTGCTGCGCGCCTCGGCGGCGACGAATTCGTGCTGCTGCTGGCGGACCTCGAATTCCTCGACGAATGCGAACGGGTGCTGGCGCGGGTAATTTCCTCGCTGGCCCTGCCCTTCGTGCTCAATGACAACGTCAGCGTCGTGCTCTCGGCCAGCATCGGCGTCGCGCTGTTCCCCGCAGGCGGCGGCACGCCCGACGAACTGATGCGCAATGCCGATCAGGCGATGTACGCCGCCAAGCAGGCAGGGCGCAACCGGATCAACTTCTTCCGCCCGCCACGCGCTGCAGGACCTGCCTAAGCTGACGTATCCCGTGCCGGGTCCGCGATGTCGACAAACATGGACCCATGCCGGCGCACCCGATAAAATGTCCAGCGTTCCGGCGCGCATTTTCCAAGCTGCAAAGACTCGACTACCCGATGAAGAAATACATTGTTTCCGCCCCCACCCTGCAGGTGGTGGCTGCCTATGCCGAATGGAAGAAGCTCGGCGAGGATGGCGAACGCACCATCATGGACGACGGCTGGACGCTGCCCTCCCTGAAATTCGCCCATCTCTACGAGGCGCACGCCGCCGCCCTCGACCTCGCCATGGTCAGCGGATCGGTGACTCCCTTTCAAGCGCACGAAATAGTCATTACCGAATTTCTCGCCGATCCCGGGGAGGCGCAATGAGCTTCGGGAACTTCACCGTGGACATTGCCGATCTGGGCGGACGGCAGAAGAAGAACGGTGAGAAGCGCGAGGCGCCGCGTGCGCCGCTGCACTTCAAGGTAGCGATCGTCTATCACCAGCACGAGGACGAAGCCACGCGACCGCGCTATCACGGCAGGACCAATGACATTTCCCTGAAGGGGCTGTCGATCCTGGTAGGCCACAACATCTTCAACGAGGGCGAGGTGACCGTCTTGCTGGCGATTCCACCCGCGCATATCGGCGAGACCCAGAAAGTCATCGAGGCCACGGCCAAGATGGTCTATACGGTGTTCTCGTCGGAGCACGACACCTTCCGCATCGGCTTGGAGTTCTGCAAATTCAAGCGGAATGGCGACCAGCTGCTGAAGAAGGTGATCGACGAGCGCTACATCAAGCCGAACTACCCCGGGGCGGCCGAGAACAAGCACGCGGCGGCCCAATAGCCGCGACCGTCCATGCCGCTACGCATCGCCATCAACGGCTACGGTCGCATCGGCCGCTGTTTTCTGCGAGCCCTGCACGAGTCTCCGTTGCGCGAGGAAATTTCGGTGGTGGCGATCAACGAACCGGCGGACATCGAAAGCATGGCCTACCTGACCCGCTTCGATTCGACCCACGGCCGCTTTCCGGGCGCGGTGGACGTGCGCGACGGCCATCTGCGCATCGACCGCCACGAGATCATCGTCTCCCATGCCCATGAACCGCGAGGCGTGGACTGGCGCGCGCTCGATCTCGATCTGCTGATCGAGGCCTCGGGCCGCTATGCGTTGCGCCAGGAACTGAACGCCTTCGTCGCGGCTGGCTGTCCGCGCCTGCTGCTGTCGCACCCCGGCCACGGCGCCGGCGACGTCGATCGCACCATCGTCTTCGGCAGCAACCACGAATCGCTCAAGGGAGACGAACGGCTCGTCTCCGCGGCGTCGTGCACCACCAATGCGATCGTGCCGGTGCTGTCCATCCTCGACGCCGAATTCGGCATCGATCACGCCCTGATGACCACGCTGCACTCGGTGATGAACGACCAGCCGCCGATAGACGGCTATCACCATGCCGACCTGCGCCGCACGCGCTCGGCGATGCAGTCCATGATCCCGGTCGCGACCGGACTTGCACGCGGCGTGGCGCGGCTGCTGCCGCGGCTCGCCGAGCGCGTCGAAGCCAAGGCGATCCGCGTCCCGGTCGCCAATGTCTCGGCCATCGACCTGGTGCTGACCCTGACCCGTCCGACCAGCGCCGACGACATCAACACCTGCCTGCGCCGCGCCGTGAACGCCGGCTTTCCTGGTCAACTGGCGTGCACCGACGACCCCCATGCCTCAGTCGACTTCAATCACAGTCCCTATTCAGCCATCATCGACATGACCCAGACCCGGATGAGCGGCCCGCTGCTGGCCAACCTGCTGATCTGGTTCGACAACGAATGGGGCTTCGCCAACCGCATGCTGGAACTGGCCGCGTTCTGGGGCCGCCGCCTGCCCGCGCGCTGAGCGCCGCGAACCCGCCTAGCCGCCCATCGCGCGCAAGCCGAGCAGCACAGTCATGCCGGCGATGAAGGGCAGCCACGGGTTACGCGAAAACGTCGCCGCCGCAACGGCGGCGACCACGCCCGCCAGTTTCGGATTCAGCGGCGCAAAGTCGGCGCCGACCACCAGCACGTCGGGCGCCACGATGGCCGCCAGCGCCGCGGCCGGGGCATAGCGCAGGGCGCGCTGCACCACGGAAGGCAGGCGTACACGGTTGCCGAGGACGATGAAGCTGGCCCGCGGCAGCGTGGTAGCGAGGCCGATCAGGATGAAGCTGAGCCACAAGCCCGCCTCGGCGCTCATTGCGCTTCTCCCTTCGCGTGCCAGTGTTCGGCGGCGAAGCCGGCAAGGATGCCGACCACGATGGCGACGATCAGCCCGAGCCGCAAGGGCATGCCGCGCAGGGCTATCGCCGTGGCGCCGCTGCTGAGGGCGGCGACCAGCATCGGCCGTTGCCTGGCAAGTGGGACCAGCAGCATCAGCAGGGCGATGGTGGCCATGAATTCCAGCGACCAGTGCTTCGGGATCGAGCCGGCGGCAAACACGCCGATCAGCGCAAAGCTCTGCCACAGCAGCCAGGACCAGACCGAGGGCGCCAGGTAGTAGCCGAGCCGCCAGCGCGGATCCTCGACCTTCAGCATCTTCTCCAGGCAGCAGGCGAAGACGCCGTCGGTCAGCAAGTGCCCCGCGAACCAGCGCGTCGGCGTACCGATGCCGCGAAAACCCTGGGCAACGGCCGCGCTGAAAATCACGAAGCGCAGGTTCAGCGCCAGCGCCGTGACCACGATCAGCCACAGCGGCGCGCCGATGCCGATCAGCGGCAGCGTGCCGAGCTGGGCGGTGCCGGCAAAGACGATCACGTTCATGCCCATGGCCTGCGCGGGCGTGAAGCCGGTACTGATCATGGCCATGCCGGTGACCAGCGCCCAGGGGATCAGTCCGACGGACAATGGCAGGAAAGCGCGGAAGCCCTCGCGGGCACCTTCGCGAAACGATGAGGCGGGCATGACGAAAAACCGAAAAAGAGTCGCCCCGCATTTTATGTGAATACTCGTCGCCGTCCCGCCGGCGCCGACTTTCGCGCCGGCTCGCCGCCCGGCCGCGGCGAATCAGCGCGCCGCCGGCCGGTAGATCTGGTCGAAGCTGCCGCCGTCGCCGAAATGGGTCTTCTGCGCCTGCTGCCAGCCGCCGAAGACTTCATCGATGGTGATCAGCCTGACCGGGGCGAAGGTCTTGGCATATTTCGCCGCGACCTTCTTGTCGATCGGCCGGTAATAGTGCCTGCCGGCGATGTCCTGGCCTTCCTCGAAGTAGAGATGGTTCAGGTAGGCCTCGGCCACCTTGCGCGTGCCATGCTTGTCGGCGAACTTGTCCACCACCGCGACCGGCGGCTCGGCCAGGATCGAGAGCGATGGCACGACGATTTCCACGTTGTCGGGGCCGAGTTCCTTGACCCCCAGGTAGGCTTCGTTTTCCCAGGCCAGCAGGACATCGCCAATGCCGCGCTCGACGAAGGTGGTGGTCGCGCCGCGTGCTCCGGAATCCAGCACCGGCACATTGGCGAACAGCCTGGCGACGAAGTCCTTCGCCGTCGCCTCGCTGCCGCCCGGCTGCTTCAGCGCATAGGCCCAGGCCGCCAGGTAGTTCCAGCGCGCGCCACCCGAGGTCTTGGGATTCGGCGTGATGACGGCGATGCCGGGCTTGACCAGGTCGTTCCAGTCCTTGATGCCCTTGGGATTGCCCTTGCGCACCAGGAAGACGATGATCGAGGTGTAGGGCGCGGAATTGTGCGGCAGGCGCTTTTGCCAGTCGGGGGGCAGCGCCTTGGCCTTTTCGGCGATGGCGTCGATGTCGTAGGCCAGAGCCAGCGTCACGACGTCGGCCTCCAGCCCGTCGATCACCGCCCGCGCCTGCTTGCCGGCGCCGCCGTGCGACTGCTTGATGGCGACCTTGTCGCCGGTCTTGGCCAGCCAATGCCGGGAAAACGCGGCATTGAAGTCCTGGTAGAGCTCGCGCGTCGGATCGTAGGAGACGTTGAGCAGATTGATCTCGGCGGCCTGTGCCGTCAGCGAAATGCCGAACAGTGCAGCCAGAAGCAGGGAGCGCTTCATGGTCGGAGTCTTTGCGTGGTTGAGGATGGAGGCACTCTAGTGCGTCCATCCTCCGCAGCGAACCAAGAAAAACCGGATTGCTTATTCCCTGCCTTGAAGTAGCTTAGAGTTCGGAAATCGAAGCGCCTGCGGAAGCAGGCAAAACAATGTAACACATTGTTATTGCGAATTTTTCACACATGGGTTAAATTTATGAGCAAATTTACTCATAGATTTAACCCATGCTTGAATTCCAACGTTCCCACCTGACCGTTCTTGTCCAGCGACTGGCGGAGCCTGCTCATCGACTGGTAGTCGTGGCCGGACCACGGCAGGTGGGCAAAACGACCCTCGTGCAGGCAGCGCTGAGGCATTTCAAGCACGGCAAATACGTAAGTGCCGATGCGAGCGAGGAGCCAAGCTTCGTCGCCTTGTCCATTTCCCGGGATGAAACCATGGAATCGCCAGGCGTTCGCCGGGACGCGAGTTGGCTGGTTCGGGTATGGCAGGAGGCCCGGCGGCTGGCGAAGCAGGCGGACGAGAACGGCTTCATTCTCGCGATCGACGAAATCCAGGCCATCCCCCAGTGGTCCGAAGTGGTCAAGGGCCTCTGGGATGCGGACCGCATGGAAGGACTCGATCTGCGCGTGGTGTTGCTGGGATCGTCTCCATTGCTGGTGCAGAAAGGCCTGCGGGAAAGTCTCGCGGGGCGGTTCGAACCGATTCCCATGGTCAGCCACTGGAGCTATCCCGAAATGCACGATGCATTCGGGCTTGCGCTCGACGACTATCTCTACTTCGGTGGTTACCCTGGCAGTGCATGCTGGGTCAGGGACGAGCCGCGATGGCGTAGCTATGTGAGAGATGCCTTGATCCATCCCGCCATCAGCAAGGACATCCTGCTGTTGAACCGGGTGGATAAACCTGCGCTGCTAAGCCAGTTGTTCCAGCTCGGCTGCGAATACTCGGGCCAAGTCCTGGCCCTGAGCAAGATGGCGCCACATCTCCAGGATGACGGGGAGAAGGCCCACACCTTGACCCTGTCCCACTACCTGGAACTGATGACCCAGGCCGGCTTGCTGACCGGCTTGCAGAAATACACGGGAAGCAAACTGCGACGACGTGGATCGAGCCCAAAGCTGCTGGTCCTCAATACGGCAATGATGTCCTTGGCCAACGGCGCGGATTTCGCCTCCGCCCGGCAGGATCGGACACACTGGGGCCGCTTGGTGGAAAGCGCCGTGGGTGCCCATTTGTTCAACACCGGTGTACCCGACTGCCAGTTGTACTACTGGTCGGACGGCTCCGACGAGGTCGATTTCGTCCTGACCCGGGGCCGGTTGTTGACGGCAATCGAGGTCAAGAGCGGCCGCAAACGCGCCCATGTGCGCGGCTTCGATGCATTCGAAAAAGCCTTTGGCCCATGCCGCCGACTGGTTGTCGGCGAGGGCGGTATTTCCCTGCCGGAGTTCTTCTCGTTCCCGGCCGAACACTGGCTACCGGAAAAATCGTGAGCAACCACCTGGTTCCACGTACCTGTAGCTACCACGACAACGCCGGGGCGCATTCGACGCCCCTGTCGAATCTGCGCCCTTTGCATGCCTACGTGCTGCTGGGGGAGCCCGGAGCCGGCAAGTCCTCCGCGTTCGAACAGGAAGCGGCGGCGTGCGACGGAACCTTGATTCGGGCGCGTGAATTCATCGAATTGCCGCTTGCTCAGGAGTGGCGGCACAAGACCCTGTTTATCGACGGCCTCGATGAAATGCGCGCGGGTTCCGACGATGGCCGCAAGCCACTCGATGCCATCCGCCGCCGGCTCGCCGAATTGGATATTCCGCCATTCCGCATCTCCTGTCGCGAAGCCGACTGGCTGGGCGACAGCGACCGGGTAGCGCTCGAATATCTGGCGGGTGACGCCGGCTTGCGGGTGCTGCATCTGGATGATCTGGATCGGGCAGCGCGTCTCGCCATTCTGCAAGACCAAGGCGTCATCGACGGTGAGGATTTTCTGCGTCGTGCCGACACGCAGGGCTTGGGCGATCTCCTGGGAAATCCCCTGACCCTGAAGCTGCTCGCCGACACCGTCGGCAACGGCGCCTCCTGGCCGGAAACTCGGGCCGACCTCTACCGTCTGGCCTGCGAAAAAATCGTGCAAGAGCCGAACCCGGAGCATCGCGCCGCGAAGCGCGGCAAGGCCGTTTCCGATGCCGACCTGCTGAATGCCGCGGGCGAACTGTGCGCCGTCCTGCTGCTGTCGGGACGGGAGGGTGTCGCACTCGATAGCGGCAATGCGACTGCCGCATACCTGGCGTTGGCCCACCTGTCCGTCACGGACGTGGCCAAGTCGCAGCGAGCGGTGCAAACGCTGCTGTTCGTCGCCGACGGGCAAGACAACCATCGTCGCCCCATACATCGCACGTTTGCGGAGTATCTGGCGGCACGCCATCTGGCGACGCGGATTCAGCAACATGGGCTGCCGCTCGCCCGCGTCTTGGCCTGGATGGGCGGTTCCGACGGGGGTGTCGTGGCGGGATTGCGGGGCCTGCATGCCTGGCTGGCCGTGCATTGCTCCGCCTGTCGCGACACATTGATCGAGCGGGACCCGCTGGGCGTACTGCTCTATGGCGATGCCGCCGGCTTTGGTACTGCCGATCGATTGAAACTATTGCGGGCATTGGAGGGCGAAGCAAAACGCTATCCGTGGTTCCGCCATGTCGATTGGCGCAGTTCTCCGTTTGGCGCGTTGGGCAAGCGGGACATGGCGGACGCCCTGCGGTCCTATCTGGATTCACCGGCCCGCGACGAGGCCAGCCAGGCTTTTCTCGAATGCGTGCTTGAAGCGCTGATTCACGGCGAGGCGATTCCCGAACTGGAGCCGGCGCTCTGGACCATTGTGCGCGACGCCGGCTACTGGCCTGGCCTGCGAAGCCACGCACTGGAAGCCTGGCGACGCTCCAGTCAGAACGTGGCGCCTTTGTTGGAGCTACTGGAATCGATTCGCCAGAGTACGGTGGAGGACTCGGATGACGAACTGCTGGGCTATCTCCTGAGCGAGTTGTATCCGAGATTCATTACCCCGGAGCAACTCGTCGCATTTCTACACCAACTCAAGCAACCATCGCTGATCGGTTCCTATTTCATGTTCTGGGAACAGGAGGTAGTCGCCCGTACGCCCATCGAGCAATTGCCGAATCTGCTGGATGCTGTGGCGGCTGCTTGGCTCCCGTCGGACGAGTCGCGGGACTATCTGTTCCAGGGAGTGATTGGAGAGCTGATCGCCAGCACGCTGGAACGATTGGTTCATGAGCCCGACGTGAAGCGCCTTGCCGCGTGGCTGGACACAGGGCTAGATCGGCACCGGAGCTCACGGCTAGACGTCAAGCATTCCGCGCGGATAGTGGCGTGGCTGACTGCTCACCCAAAGTCCTATCAAGCCTTGATTCTCCACGCCGTGGACCAGTGTCCGAGCGATGAGGAGTTTCCGCACCGAATCTTTGATCAGGAAGCGCGCATCTATGATGCGGCATATCCGGAAGGATTCGATGAATGGTGTCTGGCGCAAGCCGAATCCCAGATATCCGACATACGCGCCAGGCACTTCTTCGACAAGGCGGTTCGGTCCCTGGTTTCAAAGTTTGGATGGGAACGACTGAACATCGATAGCCTCTCTTCCTGGTGCGCAGCCCGGCCGCGCTTTCAACCCTGGCTTGACTCCTGGCTGCGCGAGGATGTAGCTGAGTGGCGCCTCAAACACGCCGAACGCAAGCGCAACCAAGGAGAAACCGACAAAGCCAAACGCTCCGACTGGCTGCAGCAACTACGCAATCACATCGATGCCATCCAAGCAGGCACCGCGCCCGTCGGTATCTATTACGACTTGGCGCGTGCTCACGAAGGCTCCTTCACCGGCGCCCGAGACGGGGCTCCGTTGCAACGCATGGAAAAGTTGTTCGAAGGAAATACCGCGCTGGTCGAAGCAAGCTTGATAGGCCTGCGCCGCTGCGTAACGCGTATGGACTTGCCGACCACAGCAGACATCGTGGACCTGGCCCGAAAAGGACGTGAACACTACATCCGCCGTCCTTGCCTCGTCGGCATGGAATTGCTCCACCAAGACGACCCGCTATCCATCCTGGCGCTGGACGACGACCTGCTGCTGCGCATGCTGGCGTTCCGCTTCACCTACGATGTGGGAGATCAACCGGACTGGCTCGGCCTGCTGCTGAGGGAGCGTCCCGCTTTGGTCGCGGATGCCTTGGTGGCCTATGCGACGCCCATGCTCAAGGCCGGTCACGAACACATCTCTTCCCTCCATGCGCTGGCCCACGATCCAGAGTGGACAGCAGTCGCGACCTTGGCGGCGCCTCGCCTATTACAGGCGCTGCCGCACCGGATAAAAAAGAATCAGGTACGCCAACTCAACGTTTTGCTGCTCGCCACCTTGCGCCACGCGCGCCCGGCCTTGCTGCCGCTGCTGGATGCCCGCTTGAAACTCGGCAGCCTGGACGCCGGGCAGCGTGTGATGTGGCTGGCATGCGCGACGCTGATCGATCCAAACCGGCACGCCGCCGCCCTGGAAATCCATGTGGGAAGCAGCCAGACCCGGGCCGCCGTGCTGGCCTCTTTCCTGCGCACGCGCTGGGGCGAGCAACCCGCGCATGACGATCTGCCGGAGAGCCTGATCCAACTCTTTGTCCGCTTACTGGCGCCTTCAATCTCGCCCCGGCAAACACATCTCGACGGCTGGGTCCGTCCCGAGCAGGAAACCGCCAGATACGTCGAACATCTGATTTCCCAGTTGGGCGGGCGGCCCGGCTTGGCCGCACGGCAAGCACTGGAAGCGCTGTCGCAAGACAAACGCGTCACCGCGTGGAGCAACGAGATCCGCCATGCCATCGAATCCCAGCGCGTGGTCAGCCGCGAGGCCGACTACCGCGCACCGGAGGCAGCGGCCCTTGTCGAGGCCCTGAAAAACGGCAAGCCGGCGAATTGCGCCGACCTTGCAGCGCTGGTCGCCGAACAACTGCACGAAATCGGCAAGACATTACGTCACGGCGATACCAACGGCTACCGCCGCTTCTGGATCGGAGGAGAGTCCGCGGAACCGGCATTGGAGAACGAGTGCCGGGACTACCTGCTCGACCTGCTGCGCCCAAGGCTACAGCCCATGGACATCGAAGCGCAGAAGGAAGGCTATTTCGCCGAAGACAGGCGGGCCGACATCCGGGTGTCCTATCGTTCCGGGCGCTGGATCGTGCCGGTGGAAATCAAGCGCGACCGCCACACAGACGTTTGGCGTGCCATCGGGAATCAACTGACCCGTTACGCCCAGGACCCGGCGGCGGGCGGTTACGGCATCTACGTGGTGCTCTGGTTTGGTGGCAAAGGCATGCCTTTCCCACCTTCGGGCTCCAGGCCGCGCACCGCCGCCGATGTCGAACGCGAGTTGCAGGCCATCCTGACCCCTGCGGAACGCACTCGCATCAGCGTCGTAGTGCTCGACGTAAGCCAATAAGTGCTTGCCGCTCGCGCCGCGCATCGCGGTCACGCGCTTTGCCGACGTCGGCAATCCGGCTTGAATCGCCGTCCCGCCGGCGCCGACTGTTCGCCTGCCCATGCCGGGGCTCGGCACGGGCAGCAACCCTCAGGCGTACTCCGGCTGGAAAGCCTGTTCCGGATTGGTCACCGGCCCGTTCCCGCTCCAGTAGGGCGAGAGCTTGCGTAGTTGGGCGATGATCGGCGGCACCGCGGCGATGACGCGGTCGACTTCCTCTTCGGTGTTGTAGCGCGAGAGCGAAAAGCGGATGGTGCCATGCGCGGCGGTATAGGGAATGCCCATGGCACGCATGACATGCGAGGGTTCGAGCGAGCCCGAGGTGCAGGCCGAGCCGCTGGAGGCGGCGATGCCCTGCTTGTTGAGCATGAGCAGGATGCCTTCGCCTTCGACGTATTCGAAGGCGATGCTGGCAGTATTGGGCAGGCGGTAGAGCGTGTCGCCATTGACGAAGGCATTGGGCACCTTGGCCAGGATGCCGCGCTCCAGCCGGTCGCGCAGTCGCTTGACCGTGGTGTTCTCCGCGTCCATGTGCTGCATGGCCAGTTCGCAGGCGACGCCGAGGCCGACGATGGAGGCCGAGTTCTCGGTGCCGGCGCGCCGGCCGCGCTCCTGGTGGCCGCCGCGCAGCAGGGGGCGGAAGCGGGTGTTGCGCCGCAGGTAGAGCACGCCGATGCCCTTCGGCGCATGCAGCTTGTGGCCGGAGAGCGAGAGCATGTCGATCTTCGTGCTCTTCAGGTCGATCGGCAGCTTGCCCACCGCCTGCACCGCGTCGGTGTGGAACATGATGCCTTTATCATGAGCCATCTCGGCCATTTCCTCGACCGGGAAGATCGTGCCGGTCTCGTTGTTGGCCCACATGATGGAGACGATGGCGACGCGGTCGTTGAGCAGTGCCTTGTACTCGTCGAGATCGACGCGGCCCTTCTTGTTGACCTTCAGTTTGTGGACGACGTAGCCCTCTTTTTCGAGCTGGTCGCACAGCGTCAGGATCGCCGGATGTTCGACCACCGTGGTGATGATGGTGCGACGATCGGGCTGGGCCTTGATCGCCGAGAGGATGGCGGTGGAATCCGATTCGGTGCCGCAGGAGGTGAACACGATTTCCGAATCGTGCGCCGCGCCGAGCAGGGTCTGCACCCTGGCGCGCGCCTCCTTCAGCGCCTTGCCCACCTGGGCGCCGAAACTGTGAATCGACGAGGCATTGCCGAACTGCTCGGTGAAGAAGGGCAGCATGGCCTCGACCACGGCCGGATCGCAGGCAGTGGTGGCGTTGTTGTCCATGTAGATGGGTTTCATGGCGATGGTCCTAGTTGTGCGCCATGGCGCCCACGGGCAGCACCTGCACCAGTTCGCCGAGCGCCTCGATCAGCTTGTGCTGGATGCCGCCCAGGGTCGCCGCTTCCATCTGGCAGCCCTGGCAGGCGCCGGACAGCGCGACATAGATCTTCTTGCCGTCGACCTCGATCAGGGTCACATCGCCGTGGTCACGCTGCAGCATGGGACGAATGGATTCGAGTGTGTCCTCGATCTTGCGGATGCGCTGGTAGTTGGTCAGCCTGGGCTTCACCGGAGATTCATTTGGCAAACTCGCCGGCGCCTTCTTCGGTTTCGGCTCGCTCGAATACAGCCGGCCATTCACCGCGATCAGGATGTCCTCGATCTTCTCGTGGCAGGCCGAGCAACCGCCGCCGGCCTTGGTGTAATTGGTCACTTCCTCGCGCGTCTTGAGGCCGTTGGCGCGCACCGTGTCCTCGATCATCACGGCGTCGATGGCGAAGCACTTGCAGACCAGGTCGCCCTCCTCATGGTCGTCGCTCCAGACCTCGCCGCGATAGTTGGCCACCGCCGCCTGCAGGGCCTCGCGCCCCATCACCGAGCAATGCATTTTCTCCGGCGGCAGGCCGTCGAGGTAATCGGCGATGTCCTGGTTGCCGACCTTCAAGGCGTCATCCAGCGTCTTGCCCTTGATGATCTCGGTCAGTGCCGAACTCGACGCGATGGCCGAGCCGCAGCCGAAGGTCTGGAAGTGGGCGTCCTCGATGATCTCGGTTTCGGGGTTCACTTTCAGCATCAGGCGCAGCGCATCGCCGCACTTGATCGAGCCGACGTCGCCGGTGCCATTGGCATTTTCCAGCGGACCCGAATTCCTCGGGTTGAAGAAATGCTCGCGGACTTTCTCGGAGTAATCCCACATGGCCGTGTCCCTCAGGCGGAAAACGAGGAGCCGCAGGCGCAGGAGCCGGTGGCATTGGGGTTGTTGAACTTGAAGCCGGTCTGGGTCAGGCTGTCGACGAAATCGACGGTCAGCCCCTCCAGCATTGGCCGGCTCATGGGATCGACCAGCAGCTTGGCGCCGGCGCCGATGTCGAATTCGAAATCGTCCTCGCCCTTCTCCTGCTCCAGGCGCAAGCCGTACTGCAAGCCCGCGCAGCCGCCGCCGGAAACGAAGATGCGCAGTCCGGCGACCGGATTCTCGGCGCCCTTGATGAAACGGTTGATGGCTTTCGATGCGGCGGGAGTCAGATTGATCATGGCGATTCTCCTTGGGGAAGGGATGGAGCGAAGTGTTGTCGTGGGGCTGCGTCAGGCGATACAGCGCAAAGCCCGTGCCACGCGTGCAACTTGTTGTTTTTGTGAAAGTCGGCGCTGGCGCCACGGCGTTCTTGTCGCATATGCGACAGGCCATCAGCGTGCTTGACGGGCAGATGGCCTGGCCGACGATCAAGAACGATAACTACCAGAAAAGACGTTACAACAGTTGACTTCCATAATTCCGCCGCCCAGAATCGCAACATTCGCCAGAAACGCGATTTCTATCCAAATGAAACAATTGGGCCAGGTGGCAAGCATACGCATGGGTTACCCGTTCCGTTCGCGCCTTGAGCACGATGCGATGGGAGCCATCGCTGTCGTGCAGATGAAGGACATCGACGATGCAAGCTTGCTGCACGTGGAAGACGCGGTTCGGGTGGATTTGGCGGACGTAAAAAACCACCACCTGATCCGGTCGGGCGATCTGGCATTTCGCTCTCGTGGGCGAACGAACACGGTGGCACTGGTTTCCGCCGAAATCGGGCCGGCTGTCCTTGCCGCGCCGATGCTGTTGATTCGGCCCATCGCGGTGTTGCCTGCCTACCTGCGCTGGTATATCAACCTGCCGGCAACTCAGGCGGTGTTGGCAGGCCAGGCCGAAGGTACGTCAGTGCGAATGATCAGCAAGGCGGCACTGGAGGCGCTGGAGGTGCCGGTGCCGAGCAGACGCAAGCAGCAGTTGATTGTTGAGGTGTCGGAGTTCGCCGCAGCCGAACAAGGGTTGCTGGAACAGATCGCACGAGAAAGAAAGCGTCTCGCGGATGGGGTCTTGATGCGGTACGCGAGGAATGCCCGCTAGGCTGCGGATCAACAACTTCAAGGAAACAAGATGAACGACCAAGTCACCCAGCAAGACGTCAACAGCACCGCCTGGGCCGCCTGCGACACCTTCCGTGGCGTCGTCGATCCGGCGCAGTACAAGGACTACATCCTGGTGATGCTGTTCCTCAAGTACATCAGCGACCTGTGGCAGGACCACTACGACGCCTATCGCAAGCAATACGGCGATGACGACGAACGCATCCGGCGCAAGCTGGACCGCGAGCGCTTCACCTTGCCCTTCGTCGAATTCAAGGACGAAAAGACCGGCAAGGTGATCGAGCGTTTCGCCGGCGATTTCAACAGCATCTATGAGCGACGCAATGCGGCCAACATTGGCGAACTGATCAACATCGTGCTTGACGGTATCGAGGATGCCAACAAGGCCAAGCTCGACCGCGTGTTCCGCAACATCGACTTCAACTCCGAAGCCAACCTCGGCCAGACCAAGGACCGCAACCGACGGCTGAAGAACCTGCTGGAAGATTTTGCCAAGCTCGACCTGCGCCCCTCTCGCGTCTCCGAGGACGTGATCGGCAATGCCTACATCTACCTGATCGAGCGCTTCGCCTCCGATGCCGGCAAGAAGGCCGGCGAGTTCTACACGCCCAAGCAGGTCTCCCGATTGCTTGCCCGTCTGGCCAAGCCCAAGCCCGGCAACCGCATCTGCGACCCGGCCTGCGGTTCCGCCGGCCTGCTGATCGAGGCCGCGGCACTGGTGGAAGAAACCGGCAGCCGCGATTTCGCCCTTTTCGGCCAGGAAGTGAATGGCAGCACCTGGGCACTGGCGCGCATGAACATGTTCCTGCACGGCAAGGATTCGGCCCGCATCGAATGGGGTGACACCCTCAACAGCCCGGCGCTGGTCGAAGCCGACCGCCTGATGCGTTTCGACGTGGTGGTGGCCAATCCGCCCTTCAGCCTCGACAAATGGGGCTCGGAGCATGCCGAGTCAGACCGCTTCAACCGCTTCTGGCGCGGCGTGCCGCCCAAATCCAGGGGCGACTACGCCTTCATTTCCCACATGGTCGAAACCGCCCTGCCCCAGGCCGGCCGCGTCGCTGTGGTGGTGCCGCACGGCGTGCTTTTCCGCGGCGGCGCCGAAGGCCGCATCCGGCAGAAACTGATCGAGGACAACCTGCTCGATGCCGTCATCGGCCTGCCGGCCAACCTCTTCCCCACCACTTCGATTCCGGTGGCGGTTCTGGTCTTCGACCGGGCACGGGAAAAGGGCGGCGAACGCGAAGCCTGCCGCGACGTGCTGTTCATCGACGCCAGCCGCGACTTCCAGGCCGCCAAGACCCAGAACGCCCTGTTCGACTCGCATCTGGACAGGATCGTCGCCACTTTCGACACACGCCAGAACGTCGACAAATACGCCTATGTCGCCACCCTGGCCGAGGTCGCCGAGAACGACTTCAACCTCAATATCCCGCGCTATGTCGATACCTTCGAGGAAGAGGAAGAAATCGACGTCGCCGCGGTGGAAAAGGAAATCGAGCGCCTGGAAGCCACCCTGGCCGAGGTCGCCGAGAACGACTTCAACCTCAATATCCCGCGCTATGTCGATACCTTCGAGGAAGAGGAAGAAATCGACGTCGCCGCGGTGGAAAAGGAAATCGAGCGCCTGGAAGGCGAACTGGCCGAGGTCCGGGCGAAGATGAAAACCTACCTCAAGGAGTTGGGCGTATGAGCAGGAAAGCTGATACGCCGGCATCGGGCGCGGAAGACCGCGTGGTCCTCTTCCAGGAAAAATCCATTCGCCGCGTGTGGCAGAACAAGGAATGGTGGTTCGCCGTCGCCGATGTCGTGGCGGCCCTGACCGATTCCCTGGATGCACGGCAATACATCAAGAAGATGCGCAGCCGCGATCCGCAACTGGACGCCAACTGGGGTACAACTTGTACCCCTCTTCCCCTGCTTGCTCCGGACGGCAAGGTTCGCGCGACCAACTGCGCCAACACCGAGGGCATTTTCCGCATCATCCAGTCGATTCCTTCGCCCAAGGCCGAGCCCTTCAAGCGCTGGCTGGCCCAGGTCGGCTACGAGCGCGTCAAGGAAATCGAAGACCCCGAACTGGCCAGTGCCCGCGCCCGCGAACTCTACCAAGCCAAGGGCTACCCCAAGGACTGGATCGAAAAGCGCATGCGCGCCATCGCCATCCGCGGCGCGCTGACCGACGAATGGAAAGCGCGCGGTGTCGCGGAAGGCCGCGAATACTCGATTCTCACCGCCGAAATCGCCCGCGCCACCTTCGGCGTCACCCCCGGCGATCACAAGAAGCTCAAGGGGCTGGCGCAGGCGAAAACCGCCAACCTGCGCGACCACATGACCGATCTGGAACTGATCTTCACCATGCTCGGCGAAGCGGGCACCACCGAGATTGCCCGCCGCAAGGACGCCCAGGGATTTGACGGCAACCGCAACGCTGCCAAGGAAGGCGGCACCGTTGCCGGCAACGCGCGCAAGGAACTCGAAGCCAAGACCGGCGTGCCGGTTGTCAGTCGTCAGAATTATCTGGCTTCGACCGCTGCGACTTCGGCGGAAATCGGCGTGACGGCTTTCGTCGAAACCCAGACCGAGGCGCTGGCGACATCGGCGGCGGAAAAGCCCAAGGTCCGCAGGAAGGTGGCGGCACGTTTTGCAACGGTTGAAAGGGAAAGCAAGGGGCGGGGGAAGAAGAAATGACCGAGAACAAACCCGGAAAAGACACCGGCCTGAGCATCCGCAACAGCACCGCCGAGTTCCTGATATTCACCCAGCAGGCCGGAGAATCCGGTATCAACGTCCGCTACGAGGACAACACCATCTGGCTCAACCAGAAGCTATTGGCCGAGCTGTTCGACGTCGACAAGCGCACCATCAGCGAACACCTCAAGAACATCTTTGACAGTGGCGAGTTGCCGGAGGACACAGTTGTCCGGAATTTCCGGACAACTGCCGCCGACGGCAAGAACTACCAGACCCAGCACTACAACCTGGACGCCATCATCTCGGTCGGTTACCGCGTGAACTCGGTGCGCGCCACCCAGTTCCGCCAGTGGGCCACGCAGGTACTGCGCGAATTCGCCATCAAAGGCTATGTGCTGGACAAAAAGCGCCTGGAGAACGGCGCCTTCCTCGGCGAGGACTATTACGAACGCCTGATCGCCGAAATCCGCGAGATCAGGCTCAGCGAGCGGCGCTTCTACCAGAAGATCGCCGACATCTACGCCACGGCCGTTGACTACAACAAGGACGCCCCCACCACCCGCGAATTCTTTGCCAAGGTGCAGAACAAACTGCACTTTGCCATCCACCGCCGCACCGCCGCCGAACTCATCGTCGAACGCGCCCGCAGCGACCAGCCCCACATGGGCCTCACCACTTGGGAAAACGCGCCCGACGGCAAGATCGTCAAGACCGATGTGAGTGTGGCCAAGAACTACCTGAGCCAGGACGAACTGCAAGCGCTTGGCCGCATCGTGAACGCCTACCTCGACCTCGCCGAAGATCGCGCCCAGCGCAAGATCCCCATGACCATGGAGGACTGGGCAAAGCGCCTCGACCAGTTCCTGGAACTGACCGAGCGCGACATCCTGCGCGATGCCGGAAGCATCAGCGCCGAGGCGGCCAAGGCCCATGCGGAGAGCGAGTTCGAACGCTACCGCGTGACCCAGGACCGGCTGTTCGAATCGGATTTCGATCGGGCGGTGAAGGCGACGCAGGCGCTGGAGCAGGTCGAACGGCAGTTGGAAGGCAAGGGGCAGGGGAAGAAAAAATGACTTGGAAAACTGTGCCCATTGGAACGGTTATCCGCTCTTCGCAATACGGGCTATCGATTCCGGCAGACCCAAACGGCCACGTGCCGATTGTAGGGATGAAAGACATTCAGGATGGTCGCGTGCGCATTGATCCGAACGTGTGCGTCAATCTGTCAGAAGAGGATGCGCGGGACTACCTCTTGGCGAATGGCGACATTCTCCTGAACCGGACCAATAGCCCCGATCTGGTTGGCAAGACGGGTATCTACCGCGGCGATGGGAAGGCAGTGTTCGCATCCTATCTGGTGCGATTGGTGCTGGATCGCGAACGCGTTGATCCCGACTATGTAGTCCAGATTCTGGCCAGCGAAGGTGGGCAACGCCACATCAAGCAACTGGCAACGCGGGCTGTTAGTCAAGCCAATCTGAATCCCACAACTTTCAAAAATCATTTTTACATTCCGCTTCCGGAACTCGGCGAGCAGGTCAGAATTCGGCAGGTACTCTTGACGTGGGATGCAGCAATCGAGAAAACCGAGCGACTGATTGCCTTGCGAGTTAGACAAAAAGCGTGGCTTGTCGCAAAGATAATTTCGGGATTTGGTCACAGCACAAAGCTGGGAGATTTTCTAAAGCAGGTATCTCGTTCTGTCCCAAAACCGGGCAAACCCTATTGGGCGCTCGGTATTCGCAGCCATGGCAAAGGCACCTTCCAGCGCTTCGTAGAAGACCCAAGCAGCGTAGATATGGAAGAACTCTACGCGCTGAATCGTGACAACTTGATCGTCAACATCACCTTCGCGTGGGAAGGTGCAATAGCTTTCGTCAAACCAGAAGATGAACCCTGCTTGGTGTCTCATCGTTTTCCGACTTATGAAGTTGATCGCGAAAAGGCTGATCCACACTTCGTGAAATACATCGTCAATTGCAAACAATTCTTTTCACAACTAGCACTGATTTCACCGGGCGGGGCAGGCCGTAACAGGGTACTCAACAAAAGGGATTTCCTAAAATTGGAGGTTTCGCTACCGTCACTCACTGAGCAGAAGCGCCTTGCGCAGATATTGGGAGGGATCGACTTACTTATCGAGAAAGAGCAGTCGGTGCTCGTCGCCTTCAAATCTCAGAAACGCGGCCTGATGCAAAAACTCCTCACCGGCCAGTGGCGGGTGAAAGCTGTCGAGACGGAAGCTCGCTAAGCATGGCCAACTGCGCCTACCTCTTTCTCGACGAAGGCGGGAATTTCGATTTCAGCCCGACCGGCATCCTGCACCACGCCTCGCGTTCGCACTACGGCTTGCAGATCGCCGACTACTGCAACTGGGCGGTGTTCAGGAAATGGCAGAAAGGCGAGGTCGAGTTCTACGACTTGATCAAACCGGCACTGAAAAGCGAGTTCGATATTTTCCGCACGGGAACGACGTTGTACTACTGACGATGATGCGATTTCGCGACCTACAAAAAACTGACCCCCTCGACTACTCCTTGCGGAGAGAGCCCCTTGGGCTCTTGTCATCGGGGGGGTACCTTTGGCCTCGAGTATAGGGAAGGAACATGCCGGAGACAACCGAAACTTTCGGGTCGGGCTTCCGCTTTAACGAGAAGCACCTCTCGCAAATCCCCGCCCTGCAACTGCTGGCCAACCTCGGCTATCGCTATCTAACGCCGGCCGAGGCGCTAACGATGCGCGGCGGGCGCCTTTCCAACGTGCTGCTGGAAGAAGTATTGCGCGACAGCCTCAAGCGCATCAACCGCATCCAGCACAAGGGCGAGCAGTATCTGTTCAGCGAGGAAAACCTCCAGTCCTCGATCCAGCGCCTGAAGAACGTCAAGTACGACGGCCTGCTGAAAACCAATGAGGCCGTTTATGACCTGCTGACCCTCGGCGTGGCGCTGGAGCAGTCGGTGGAGGGAGCGGTGCGCAGCTTCACGCTCAACTATATCGACTGGAAGACTCCGGAGAACAACGTCTATCACGTCACCGCCGAATTCTCGGTGGAGCGCACGCGCAGCCATGAGACGGCACGGCCGGACATCGTGCTCTTCGTCAATGGCGTTCCCTTCGCCGTGATCGAATGCAAGTCGCCCAAGTACGAGGTGCAGGACGCGGTGTCGCAGACGATCCGCAACCAGCGCGACGAGTACATTCCATCCCTGTACACCTACGCCCAACTGGTGATCGGCAGCAACAAGAACCACTGCAAGTACGCCACCGTGGGTACGGCAGCGAAGTACTGGTCGGTGTGGCGCGAGGAACGGGAAGAGAAGGACGAAGACGGTGCGGCCTTGCGCGCGGTGCTCGATCAGCCTCTCCCCCAGGAAGCCAAAGCCGGGCTCTACGAGTTGCTGGCCGAAGGCTTCGGGGTGCGCGAACCCGATGCCGAATACCTGGTGCGGCGCGCCCTGACCGAGCAGGACCGCACGATCTACGCCCTGTGCCGGCCCGAACGCCTGCTGCGCTTGGCGCTGCTGTTCACGGTGTTCGACGGCGGGCGGCGCAAGATCGCGCGCTACCAGCAGTTCTTCGCCGTGGAGCGCATCCTCGGCCGCGTCAAGGAACGCGATGCCGAAGGGCGGCGGGCCGGCGGCATCGTCTGGCACACCCAGGGCTCGGGCAAATCGCTGACCATGGTGATGCTGGCCAAGGCGCTGGTGCTCGATCTCGATATCCGCACGCCGCGCATCGTGCTGGTCACCGACCGGGTCGATCTCGACAAGCAGTTGGGCAACACCTTCGCCGCCTGCGGCCTGACGCCGGACCGGGCCGAATCGGGGCGGCATCTGGTGGAACTGGTGGCCGACAACAAGGCGCACATCGTCACCACGCTGATCAACAAGTTCGACAAGGCACTGTCCACGCGCAAGTTCCAGGACCCGTCCAGCGAGATTTTCGTGCTGGTGGATGAAACCCAGCGCACGCAGCTGGGCATGTTCGCCGCGCGCATGCGGCAGATGTTTCCCAATGCCTGCTACATCGGCTTCACCGGCACGCCTCTGCTCAAGCGGGAGAAGAGCGATGTGATGCGCTTCGGCGGCATCATCCACACCTACGCCATCAACCAGGCGGTGGCCGATGGCGCCATCGTGCCGCTGCTCTACGAGGGGCGACTGGTGGAGATCGAGCAGAACAAGGCGGCGATCGACGTCTGGTTCGAGCGACACACCCAAGGGCTGACACTGGCGCAGAAGGCCGACCTGAAGAAGAAGTACGCGCGGGCGGAAATGCTCAACAAGGCCGATCAGGTCATCTACATGCGCGCCTTCGACATCAGCGCACACTTCCGCCAGAACTGGCAGGGCACGGGATTCAAGGCGCAACTGGTGGCGCCCTCCAAGGTCGCGGCGCTGAAGTACAAGGCCTTCCTCGACGACATCGGCGAAGTGACGAGCGAAGTCGTCATCTCTCCACCCGACGAGCGGGAGGGCTTCGACGATGTGGACGACGACGAATCCACGGACGAAGTGGTGGCCTTCTGGCAACGCATGATGAAGCGCTACGGCGATGCCGAGGCCTACGAGACGCAGATCGTCAATGGCTTCAAGCACGGCAGCGAGCCGGAAATCCTGATCGTGGTCAGCAAGCTGCTGACCGGCTTCGATGCGCCGCGCAATACCGTGCTCTACCTGGCGCGCAGCCTCAAGGAACACACGCTGCTGCAGGCGATTGCGCGGGTGAATCGACTTTACGATGACGATGAAGGCAGAAAGCCCAAGGAGTTCGGCTACATCATCGACTACGCCGGCATTCTCGGTGAACTCGATCAGGCGCTGACCACCTACAGCGCGCTGGAAAGCTTCGAAGAAGGCGATCTGTCGGGAGCGCTGGCCAGCATCAACGACGAGGTGCGCCAATTGCCGCAGCGTCACGCCGAATTGTGGGACGTGTTCAAGACCGTTGCCAACCGGAAGGACGAGGAAGCCTTCGAGCAACATCTGGCCGACGAAAAAGTCCGCGAGAACTTCTACGAGCGGCTGTCAGCCTACGCCAGGACACTGGCCATCGCCATGTCTTCCGAGGCCTTCATCACCACCACGCCGGACAGCCGCCTCAAGGGCTACAAGGCCGACCTCAAGCGCTTCACCAATCTGAAGGCGGCAGTGAAGTTGCGCTACGCCGAATCGATCGACTACCGCGACTACGAACCGAAGCTACAGAAACTGCTCGACACCCACATCTCGGCCAACGAGGTGCTGAAGCTCAACGAACCGGTGAATATTTTCGACGTCGCTGCGTTCCAGCAAGTACTGGAAGAGCAGGGGCACGGCAAGCCAACTGGCGCCAAAGCGGACATGATTGCCCATGCCACCCGGCGCGCGATCACCGAGCACCTGGACGAAGACCCGGCCTTCTTCGAGAAATTCTCCAAGCTGATCCAGCAGGCCATCGACGACTATCGCGCCGGGCGGATTTCCGATCTGGAGTATTTCAAGCGGGCCAGCGCGATCAAGGATGCGGTGGTCAATCGCAAGGTTGATGATGTGCCCGTCGTCCTGCATGGCAAGGATCACGCGATAGCCTGCTTTGGCATCCTTGAGCCGTATTTCGGGCGGCATGTGGCGGACGCTGCACAGGCGAAGGATGTGGCGGCAAACGCGGCGGCCAGCATCTGGGCCATCGTCGAACGGAACAAAGTCGTCGGCTTCTGGGACAACCTGGACGCGCAGCGGCGGACGATGAACGAGATGGACGACTTTCTTTACGACGAGATCAGGGGTACGCAGAACATTGCCCTGACGACCGAGGAGATGGACGAAATCATCGACCGCTCGATGCAACTGGCCAGACATCGGATGCCCGCGTAAAAACCCAATGACGACAATTCGGCAAGAAATTGTCTTCGGCACGGAAACCATCGTCTACGAAGTTCGATTGCTGCCGTCGCGGCGCACGCTGGGGATCGAGGTGCATCCGGATATGTCGGTGATCGTGCGCGCTCCGGCCGATTGCGATCCGGAGATCATCCTTGCGCGAGTTGGAAAGCGCGCCTCCTGGATCAGCCGGCAGTTGGCTAATTTTCAGCGCTACAGCCCGAGAACTCCGGCGCGGCAGTACGTGAGCGGCGAGACGCACCTCTACCTTGGCCGCCAGTATCGGCTGAAAGTCGGCGCTGGCGAGACGGCGTCGGTGAAGATGAATCGCGGGCATCTGCTGCTGACCCTGCCGGGCAAAGCCGATCCGGGTCGGGTGCAAGCACTCCTGCACCGCTGGTATCTAGACCATGCCCGACAGGTGTTCAGCGCGGTGCTGGATGCTTGGCTTCCCCGCATCAAAGGGCACCAGCGGCCACGCCTGATTGTGCGGGCGATGCAGTCACGCTGGGGCAGCCTGTCGCAGACCGGCACCATGACGCTGAATTCCAATCTGATCAGGGCACCACGAGCCTGCATCGAGTATGTGGTGGTCCACGAACTCTGTCACCTCAAGCACCGCGACCACGATGCAGGCTTCTTTCGCCTGCTCGTGCAGGTAATGCCGGACTGGGAAAAACGCAAGCAGCGGCTGGAAACAGCGCTACTGTAGTTGCACCGGACGCCGCGCCTGCGTCTATCTTTGAGCGCCTTCAGGCCGGTTTTACGATCAGGTTCGGCTCGCTCCGCAGATCGGGCGGCAGGCCCCAGACGGCGAGCGTATCCATCCAGAATCCGGGCCGCGCCGGATGGTCGAGCAGCAGATCGCACTCGCCATAGACATGGCCGTCGGGCCGCAGCGTGAGTTGCACGCGACGTCCGGCGCATTGCCAGCGCGCCAGCAGGGCGTCATGGCCGCTGGCCGGATCGCGCTGCAGGTCGAACTGCGCGACATCCCAGGCCAGGCCCGGCAGCGCCACGCCGTAGCGCGCGGCCTCGGCGCGCAGCCGCGCCAGCACCTGCTCGCCGGCGGCGCGCGCCGCGGCGGGGTTCACAACTCGGCGGCGGCGTAGCTGTGGCAGCCCTTGGGACAGACACGGCCGCAGGAGCCGCAGCCGATGCAGTCGCCGGCCTGGGCGATGGTCATCACCATCATCTCGTCGTCATCGTAGTCCTGGTCTTCGTCGATCAGTTCCTCGCCGCGCTCGACCAGATCGAGCACATTGCGCGGACAGACCTTGTAGCAGCGGCCGCAGCCGATGCACTTGCGCGGATCGAGCGCGCTGAGGAACTGCGGGGTCCATTCGCTGCCGCCGCGCGTGCGGCCCATGATCGTACTCATGCCATCATCCTTTCTGTGCGGCCTGCAGGCGCGTGTTGGCAGCATCCCAGGCCTGGCAAGCCTCCAGCGTGCCCTGGGAGATTTCGGGAATTTCCCGCCAGGCTGCGGGCAGCCGTTCCTCGACCAGGTCGTGCAGCTTGCCGGCCCATTCGCTGGCGATGCGTTTCAGTTTGCGGACCTCCTTGTCGAGATCTTTGAGTTCTTCGTCTGTCACCGCTGCCTCCATTCAAACTGGCGGGCAATGCCCGCCTCACTTCAGTCGCCCCCTTCCTCGGGAAGGGGGTGGGGGGGATGGCCAACACCTTGCGCGCGAAGAGCGGGGTTGTAGGGGGCTTGCCCCTACAACCCAGCGACTTCACCGTAAAGACCGATGATTTCGAGCGCCACGGCGAGGTACTTGTCGGCCTCGGTCTTCATCTTCGACAGGCTCTCGAAGCCGAAGCGATGCACGTCGCGCAAGGTGCGGTCCATCACCACCAGCTTGCCGACCACGATCAGGGCGCGACCGAAGCCCTCGTGGGTCAGTTGCACGAAGGGCACCGCCATCAGGCCGCATTCCTTTTCGATCAGCACCGCGATCGCGTTGTGGAAGGCCTTGACCCGCGCGATGATCTGGTCGTCGGGATCGCCGATCACCGGAATCTCGCGCTTCCTGTCCTTGGTCAGCACATAGCTGTCGAGAATTTCCGGCGGCGACTTGCCGTCCCACTGGCCGTAGCTGTCGAGCGCACGCGTCTGGCGCAGCATTTCCTTGATGAAGTCGGTCTGGTAGATCGGGTCGTCGGCCGTTTCGGCGGCCAAAATGGCAACTGCGCTCATGGTGTTTCTCCTTGGGGTAATCGGGGGCGGAAGGGCGTGGCAAGGGCCTGCGGCGGGAGCGCCATCATTCCTCCCAGCCGTCGGCCGCCATGCGCTCGAAGCGCGTCGTGTCGCTGTTCTTGCGCAGCGCCTTGTCCACCCAGGCGATGCCGCCGTCCTTGACGGCGGCGCCGATCTGCTTCAGCAGC
>MHZX01000088.1:0-16555 GCA_001828935.1 Rhodocyclales bacterium RIFCSPLOWO2_02_FULL_63_24 | reverse complement strand
CTGGATGCCGGCGGCGAGCGGCTGCTTGACCGCCGAGCCGCCGGCGGCCAGGCAATACACGGCGGCGCAGCCGGCCAGTACCGCGATCTTGGCCGGCAGCTTGTTCTCGTTGCCGTCCATGGTCTCCGGCGGAAACTCGGCCAGTTCGACCAACTGCCAGCGCTCGCCGTCCAGCGCATAGATGGCGAAGCCGACGGCGGCGCCGAAGTGCTGGTTGACCGTGGCGCGGTCGTCGCTGGCAAAGGCGACCTTGAGCATGGCCGGCGCCTCGCTAGTGGCGGACCAGGCCAGCGCCAGCCGCCTGCCGGACTTCCGAATCGAGTTCGGCGCCGGTCCGGTAGATGGATCGATGGGCAGGGGTGTCATGGTGGTTTTCCAGAAAAAGATTGGCGACGTCGAACAAGGCCTGGCGCGCGCCGCGATAGCCGACCCAGGTCCGCGCGTAGCCGCCGACCCAGTCGTATTGCGGAAAGCCGGCGCGCAACAGCGGGATGTGCAGGCGCTGCGCGGACTGCGCGGCGTGCGAGTTGGAAACGATGAGTTGCGCGCGCCGCGCCAGCGCGCTGCGTTCGAGATCCTCGAGGTCGCCGATCTGCACTGCTTGCGCCGGCATCTCGGCCAGCACCTCGGCCCGCGCCGGGGCGACGGCGGCGACCACTTCGGCGCCGACGCCGGCGAGGAACTGGCCGAGCGCCACCAGCAGGTCGGGATCGGCGGCGATGGCGACGCGCAGGAAGCCGGTCATGAAGTGGCTATCCACCATCGCGTCCTGCAACTGCGCGCGCTGCCGGTCGATTTTCGCCGGCACCGGCTGGCCTGAAATTTCGGCCAGCGCCTGGGTGAAGGCATCGCAGGCGTCGAGCCCCAGCAGGTGGTCGAAACGATGGTCGGGCACGCCAGTGCGCTCACGCAGCAAATCGGCCGCCTTGGTGAGCGAGCGGCCGACAACCAGCGTCGCGACCGATTCGCCCATGCTGGCGATCTCGCCCTTCGGCGTGCCGCCCAGCGTCAGCGGCGTCGATTCGGCGTCGACCAGGTGGCCGTCGAGCGAATCGCCGATATCGGGCAGCATCACCGGGCGCAGGCCGAAGGCTTCGATCCATTCGCGGATCGCCTCGGTGTCGCCCGGCGTCAGCATCGACGCGCAAAGCACGTTCACCTGCTTGCGGCGCCGTCCGGGACTTTGTCTGCCGGGAATTCCGCTTCGCGGGCCGGCAAGCGCCGACTCATGAGTATCCGGCACCATCACGTCGATGATCGCCTCCAGCGCCAGCGCGAAGCCGGATTCGAGGCAGCCCGCATAGTCCGGCGTATTCACCGCCACCACGGCCGTCGCCGCGAACTGCGGATGCTGCTCGCGGAACTGCCGCACCAGGCGCTTGATATCGACGCCCTGGGTTTCCGAAAGCCCGGTGGTGGGCAGGCCGATCACGTCCGGCCGGTTTTTCTCGCAAATCACCTTGAGGCCCTCGATGACGTTCTCGTCGGCGTTCATGATGGTCGACACCTGGTCCATGGCCGTGGTCTGCAAGGGAATCGGCTCGCGGAAGTGGCGCACGAAAAACACCTTGCCGAAGGCCGTGCAGCCCTGCGAGCCATGCAACATGGGGATGGCATTTTTCAAACCGAGGAAAGCCAGCGCCGCGCCGATCGGCTGACTGGCCTTGAGCGGATTCACCGCCAGCGGCTTGCTGCGTTTGAGGATTTCGGCCATCGCATGGGCTCGGCAAATTGAATTGCCCAAGACCTCGCAAGCTTCGTGCCTTTGCCTAAGTGACTGTTATTTATTGAATCTAGCAGAGCGTTGTTGCATGTACGACACGAACGGTGACGGTTTGGTCAGTCGATTGCCGACCTCGGCGGGAGGGACAAACCGGCAGAAAGAGTCCGGAACGGGGATAGCGGGGACTACTCCCAGATTTCCTACTGTTGTTCGACTCCAGGACCAGCCTTGGCGA
This sequence comes from Rhodocyclales bacterium RIFCSPLOWO2_02_FULL_63_24, assembly GCA_001828935.1. Classification (GTDB taxonomy): domain Bacteria; phylum Pseudomonadota; class Gammaproteobacteria; order Burkholderiales; family Rhodocyclaceae; genus Sulfuritalea. The sequence goes on along the minus strand of MHZX01000088.1, from coordinate 14,597 downwards.
CCTGTGCTGCCTGATGTTGGTCTTCCGCCATGGTCAGACCCAAAGTGCGGCAACGAGCCTCCGCTGCCTTCGAGTAGGCGAGCAGGTCGTTGTGATACTCATCCGCCAGACGTTCGCGCGTGGCATGAATTTCAGCGACAACGGGATCGTGCCAAGACGAGGGTGCGTTCATTGGGAGACCTCCATCAATTCAAAGGGTGTAACGAGTTCCGGCAGTTTGTAGCCACGGGCAACAGAAATTCCGCCAACTCCAGAATTTCAGGCGCAATGGGCAACACGGGGATCGCGCGCAACGCCTCGATGCGCTCCAAGGCGGCAAGCGGGTCGCCCGCGCTGACTTCCTCGACAACGTAAGGTGAAATAAAAGCCAAGACCGACGCGCGCCCGGCATCCCACCACAGACGGGTGATCTGCTGGCATGCCGACTTGATCGAATCACTGCTCGGACGAGCGGTCAGGTAGCTGATGACGGAAGTTTCGATGTAGACCTTGCGCTGCATGATTTCTGTCCTGGTTCAAAAAACGGCGCCCTTTGCTACTTCCCGTTTGAAAAGTCGGCGCTGGCGGGACGGCGATAGCGGAGTACGAAGATTTAATCCGACCACGGCCCCTTCAACTTTCACTAGACCGCACGTGAGAGCTGCTCGCAGACTGCCAAGAGTTCACTCAGAAGCTGAGAATGCTCTTTGACTTCCTTTTGATTGACGCGCATCTTCATCACATCGCCGCGAGTTCCAGCAAAGATACCTGCATCTGATAGTTTGTCGATCCACTGTGATCTCTCGTCCCCATTCAACCGGAGATTGAAGAAGCAGTGCGCCTCCTTCTTTCTAGGGTAGGCCCATAGGAAATTGACGCTGCTAGTGCCGACCGCAATATGACCCTGGTTGTAAACGACGCGACGTGCAGAACCTTGGGGCAGAAGGGATAGCAGATCATCCACCGATCCGAGAGAACTCTTTCCGGCTCGCGCGTCCCAGTACGGCCGGTCTTTTGCTTCACCTTGAGTTTCGTCTTCGCTGGCTCGAAGTTCGACTACGTCTAGCACTTTTGTGAAGGTCAATACGAATCGGTCATCGAACTTGACGGCTGCCATCTGGATTGCGATCAATGGAATGGCCCGGTTGAGGAGGGCAATGACGTTGAAGAATCGGTTCGTGATGTCTTCGGCGACGATGACCGCTCTGTGCTCCGCATCCGGGTTCTTGGTACGCTCTACATCCCAGTACTCGATGCTTCGAATGATGTGGCTCTCGTCGAGCCGGCCTAACATTACCTCGACCTCATATCGGATGTCTTCCTCGGGATCTGACAGAAGGAAGTCAATCCTCCCGCCTGTGATCTGCTTTTTCTCTCGACGAAGGACCGCGAGATCGCCGAGTCCAAGAATAGATGGATCCTCAGCGATGCGCTCTTGAAGCCACCGCTCATCGACGCCGAGGTTGCGAAGTGAAGCACGTTCTGCTTTAACAAATGTGTGTGCCATGGTCGGTGAGTGTGTTGTAAGGTCCACTTTGATATAGGGAGACAGTCTTGCACCCCAACTTAGCCGTCGGCTCCCTGACTTGGCGAAGTGAGACGCCCTGGAAGCCCTTTCCTGCCTGACTTCTCACCTCAAGCGTGCGCTTCCTGAGCATCGCAAATCCTCGTGACAAGCAGCGTATCGAAAACATACGGCGCCAGCATACACGCAAGAAACCGTGGCCTGTTCCTTCTTGCCCATGCTGAGGGTCGACTGTGCTTGGCGAAGCAGGTGCAGATGTCCAGCAGATAACGCGGCCCCATCAAAACATCTACCGCGCCCTGGGCGGCGCATCCTCCCAGCCTTCGGCCATGAAGTCCTCGGGCAGGCTGGCGAGAGCATCGAAAACCGCGCCGCCATCTTCCGGATACTCACGCAAAACGAGTTCCTTGCCGCGACGAAATATTTCTACCTGCTTCACATTCAGACGGAACTCTTTGGGCAGCCGCACGGCTTGGCTGTTACCGGTTTTGAAAACGCGAGCGTAGGTCATGGAGCACCTCGAAATGAATGGGATACGTCAAGCATATACGCCAGCCATTGAGGTGGGAAGGGTGGCCAAAGGGGTCAGCGTCGGCCTCGCCTGCAAGGCATCTATCGCTTGGAGCAAGTCGGCGTTGGCGACACGGCGATTCTTACTGTCATAGAAAAGAATCCGGAGACGGCCCCTTTTGGCCCTTTGCGGAGTTTGCGACAAGCCGGCTGTAGGCCGGACGCGCCGCGGATCGGCTACAGCGCCTTTGCCAGCAGATCGGCGTTGCCGGCGCAGATCCGCCTGAAGTCGGCGCTGATCCGCGCATCTCCGGCACAGCGATGCCAGTAGCGGGCGGCGGCATCGGCGGCCCTCCGCCATTGATCCGCTTCGGTCGGCAAAGGCAGGTCGGGCACAAAAGTCCGCTCGGGGAGTTCGCCGCCACGCAGCGGCGCGTAATGCATGGGCAACATGTCATAGGCGGGCGCCAGGACGAGACCGGCGCCACGCGCGGCACCGGGGCCGGGGAAGAAGGCCAGGTTGCCCTCGTGCATGTCGCTGTTGCCGATCAGCTTGCCGAACCACCACAGCAGCGCCACCTGCTCGGTGTCGGCGACCGTGAGCCATCCGGACTGTTGCAATGCCAGCGCCGCCAGGGGCCAGGCCGTCGGCCCCTGGCCGAGCAAAGCCGCCTCGATGCTGCCCAGGGTGCACACCGGCGAGCGGCCGCAAGCGCCGTGCCGGTCGAAACGCCGGACTTCAAGAAAGCTGCGGCCATCGAAGCAATAGACCGTGCTTTGCGCGGCATCCAGGCCGAGCAATTCGCGCAGGGCTTCGAGCGCCAGGTGCTCGCACACCAGGAGGTCGGACCAGCGACGCACCGCCGCCGAATCGTCGGCCCCCGAGAATTTGACGATGACATGCCCCACCTCACCGGCCCAGCGACGGCCAACGGTAAACTTGGGGAACTCGCCGGCGGCGGACGAAGCCGCGACGCCATGAGCCAGCGCCGCCGCCAGCGCCGGATAGGCTTCGGTGATGTGCTCATCGCCCAGAAAATCGTTCGCGCCCGCGCGCCGACTGTCGAGGAAACGCCGGTAGGCCGCCTCGCCCAGGATCAGGTCGCCCGGCTGGTCATTTCCCCAGAGCGAGAGCACGTGAAGGATGTCATCCTCCGACCAGTGGTCCGGGTTGTCCGCAACGCCTAGATCCAGCACGTGACGACGGGCGAAGTTGCGTCCGATGAAGCCCTGGGGGCGCATGTCGGCCAGCGGATAGGGTAAGCCCTCGAACCAGCCATCCGCCATGTCGGCGTCGAGCGGCCAGGGGAAGCGCGCGGAAAGGCGCAGCGCGCTGCCCCCTGGATAGGTCAGGTCCAGGTGTCCGACTTCGTGACCCTCGCCCGCCTCGTCGATGCGGTAAAGCGGCAGGCCACCCTCGCTGCCGCGCAGCGCACGCCGCAGCGCATGGCGCGTACGCCGCGAGCCGCCGCGGCTGACGACCCTGTCGCCAAGAGCCTGCACGGCGCGGGCCAGCGTCGAGCGGTTGATGCCGCCGAGCAGGCGGCACAGCAGCGCACTGCCGGCACGCGGATTGGCCCGCAGCACGCGCAGCAGATCGTCGTCGCGCAGCTTTGTCATGCCCACAGGCTACACAAACGCAACGAATAATGCAACGAATTATGTTTGGCTAACCGACTGTTTCATATATATATGCAGCCGCTCAATCGACATTAAATGCAACACCTATCGTGCATCTGCGCCACTGCGCCGGAGTGACGGCGTAGCCCTCAGGCGATCAGCGGCTCGCCGACAGCCTTCTGCGCCGCCCACGGCGCCGGCGCGCGGACCTTGTCCCAGACCGGCGATTCCAGCGTCAGCGCGAGCTGGCGCACCAGTTCCAGCATGCCCTCGTAGCCGGCGTAGCCGAACTCGCGTTCCTGGTTGATGTCGAGGAAGGGGATGCGCGCCTTGAGCGCGGTGTAGAGGTTGCGTCCGCCGGCGATCAGGATGTCGGCCTGGTAATCCTTGTAGGCCTGCAGCAGCGCCTTGGGGCTGCCGTCGGTGATCATCTTCGCGTCCTCGCCCATGATCTCGCGGATGCGGGCCTTGTCCTCTTCGGTGGACTTGTTGGTGCCGGTGGCGACCACCGTCATGCCGAGGTCCTGCAAGGCGGAAACCACCGACCAGGACTTGACGCCGCCGGTGTAGAGCAGCACGCGGCGGCCCGCAAGGCGTGCCGCCCAGGGTTCCAGCGCGGCGCGAATCTTCGCTTCCTCGCGCGCGATCATGGCCTCGGTGCGCACCGTCAGATCGGCGTCGCCAAGCAGCCGGGCGAAATCGCGGAAGGCCTGCGAAGTGTCGGTGATGCCGTAGAAGCTGCCCTCGAAGAAGGGCACGCCGTAATCGGTTTCGAGCTTGCGCGCGACGTTGAGCAGGGCCTTGGCGCAGACCACCATCGACGCGTGGGCGCGGTGCATGGTCTGCACCTCGTGGAAGCGCGCGTCGCCCGACAGGGTGCACAGGATGCGCAGGCCGAGTTCGTCGAACAGCGGCGCGACGTGCCAGAACTCGCCGGCGATGTTGTATTCGCCGATCAGGTTGACGTCATGCACGGTGATGCCCGGGCGCTGCGCCGACTCGGGCAGCGGATTGGGTTCGCGGCTGCCGATCACGTGCTTGAACATGGCCTCGCCGGCGATGCGGTTGCCGAGGTTCTTGGTGCCGTAGAAGCCGGCGCAATCGACCGGCACCACTGGCGTGCCCCAGCGTTCGGTGGCGGCCTTGGCGACTGCGGCGAGGTCGTCGCCGATCAGCGCCGGGACGCAGGTGGAATAGAGGAACACGGCCGCCGGCCGGTAGTCGTCGATCGCCTGCTTGATGGCGTGGAACAGCCGCTTCTCGCCGCGGCCCATGATCACGTCCTGCTCGGTGAGGTCGGTGGTCATGCCGATGCGATACAGCGTCGGCCCGCTGGAGCGCGTGCCGCGATTGTCCCAGCTCGATCCGGCGCAGGCGATCGGGCCATGCACGATGTGGGCGACGTCGGCGATCGGCAGCAGGGCGATCTGCGCGCCGTCGAAAGAGCAGCCGCCGGCCGTGGCGCCAGGCTTGGTCTTGGCGCAGCCGGACTTCTCCTTCTTGTTGTGGGCGCAAGCGGGTTCGTTCAGCAGTTCGGCGATTTCGGCAGCTTTCATGGCGGACCTCTTGGGGTTGGCGAGGGATTCGCAAGCCCCATGCCAGTACGCAAGCCCTTGATGGCACGGGAGAGTCGGCGCCGGCGGGACGGCGTTGCGGCAGCCCGCACATTGTTTTGTCGGGTTTGCGACAGGGCCGCGTCGACTCTGCCTCTACGCCGCCCTGAAGCCGCGCCGCTGCGCGGTGTTGCGCGATGGCATCGTTCCTGCATCGGCGTCCGTCATGAACGCCACCGACCTGCGCCCGCATCTGCTCGCCTTCGCCAGCCGCCCCCATCTGCCGGAAACCCAGGCGCTGGCCGGCACCATGGCCTTGGCGCCGCGCCGCCGCGGCCCCTGGCGGGCGCCGGTGGCCGGACTCGGCGCCCGCGAACTCGATGTCCTGCTGCTCAGCTATTTCCCCGCGGCGGCGCCGCTGCGACCGCTGCTGCAGATCTGGCGCGAGGAAGCCGAGGCCGCGCCGCGCCAGGGCCTCGACGAGTTCGACGAGCTGGTCGCCCTGCTCCTCGCCCACGACGCCCGGCCCGGCCCGGATTCGCGCTGGCTGGCCTGCGCCGTGGCCACCGCCAGCATGGCCGACAACCATCTCTGGCAGGACCTCGGCCTGCCCAGCCGGGCCGAACTCAACACACTGATGCAGACGCGCTTCACGGCGCTGAAACTCAAGAATGCCGGCGACATGAAGTGGAAGAAGTTCTTCTACCGCCAGCTATGCGAACAGGCCGAGGTGCTGATCTGCAAGTCGCCGAGCTGCGCGGCCTGCAACGACTACGGCGTCTGCTTCGGCCCCGAGGACTAACCGGAACGCTTATCGGTCGGCGGATACCGAGCGGGCTTCGAGCAGCCTGACCACGACGTGCAGGACGCGATTGGCCGGTGTCGCGATGCCCAGCGCTTCGCCCTGGCGCAGCACGTAGCCGTTGAGGTGGTCGATCTCGCTCGGCTTGCGGCGCGCCAGATCCTGGGCCGTCGATGACATCTGGTTCGGCATGCTGCGCGCGATGCCCTGCACCGCAGCCCAGCTGTCGCCCGGCACGCTCACCCCCGCGCCGGCGGCCACCGCCAGGCACTCCGCCACCACGTCGCGCATCAGGGCTTCCACGCCTTCGCCCTGGACCAGCCGCCCGTAGGGCAGTTGGGTGATCGCAGAGAGCGCGTTGTAGGCGCAATTGACGACCAGCTTGGCCCACAGCGCACCCACCACGTTGTCCGAGACCTGCACCGGCACCCCGGCCCCGGCAAACAGCTTCACCAGTTCGTCGCTGGCGGCCGAGGGGCCGATCACCAGCTCGCCGCGGCCATGGTGCTTGACATGGCCCGGCGCGGCCATTTCGGTGGCGACGTAGACCACCGCCGGCCCAACCTCGCGCCCCAGCCGCGCCTGCAGCCGCGCGGCGTTGTCGACGCCGTTCTGCAGGCTCAGCAGCACGGCACCGGGTTCGAGGTACGGCGCCATTTCGTCAGCGGCGCTCTCGGTATCGGTGGACTTGACGCAGCACAGCACCAGCTGCGCGCCGCGTACGCCGCTGGCATCGATGCTGGCATCGATGCTGGCGCGCATCGGCACGTGCGCCTGGAAGGTCTGCGTCTCCATGAACAGGCCGTCGCGACGCACCGCCTCGACATGCTGCGGCCGCCCGATCAGCACCACGTCGTGACCCGCGCGCGCCAGCATGCCGCCGTAGTAGCAGCCCACCGCGCCGGCGCCCATCACCGCAATCTTCATGGGTTTCTCCTCAGAACAAGGTTCAGCTTCCAGCCCATGTAGCCTTCGCCCTTGGCATTCCACAGGCTGCCGCTCAAGGTGTAGCTCTGGATGCCGCCGGCCAGCCGGGCTCCCACCAGCCGGCCCTCGGCATCCACAGCCCCGGTAATTTTCCTGGTTTCCCCGTACATGAACACTTCGCCGCTGAGCCTTCCTGCGGCTACGGCGACCGTCACCGACACCTTGACCGGCGACTCGAACAGTCCGCCATAGGTTTCCAGTTCGCCGCTCCAGGTGCCGTCGTATTGACCGGCGAGCGGGCCGCGGGCGGTACCGGCCGCGGCCAGCGCCCTGGCCGGGCGGAAACCGTGGATACTGGCGCGCGCCATCGGCGAGGCCTTGCCGCGCCCCAGGGCGCGCGCGTTGAACGCATCGAATTGCCACGGCCCGCCACGCGTCACCCGCATCGTGCAGTCGCCCGTGGTCCAGGCGCTGCCGTCGGCCGGCGCGCCGTGGTAGTTGTCGTGCCAGCAGTCCTGGGTAAATTCGGTCACGTTGCCGCTCATGTCGTACAAGCCCCAGGCGTTGCCCTGCTTGCGCGCCACCGGATGCGTCGCCTGGCCGCTGTTGCCTTGATACCAGGCCACGCTATCGACCGCATCGCCGCCGCAGTATTCGTGCCGCGCGCCGGCGCGGCAGGCGTATTCCCATTCGGCATCGGACGGCAGGCGGTAGGCCTTGCCGGTCTTCTGGCTCAGCCTGCGCACGAATTCCTGGGCGTCGTCCCACGTCAGGTTCTCCACGGGGCAGTCGCCGCAGGAGGCGAAATGGCTCGGATTGCCGCCCATGACCGCCTGCCATTGCGCTTGCGTGACCTCGGTTCTGCCCATGGCGAACATCGGGACATTCACCCGGTGCATGGGCTTTTCCCAGGACTGACCGGCATCGCTGCCCATCTCGAAACTTCCCGCCGGAATCACCACCAGCGGCGGACAGTCGTCGCAATCCTTGACAGTGCTGCCCGGCGTCAAGTCGCCTGCCAGGCGTGCCGCCGCCTCGGCCGGTGGCGCCGGCCGCTTCTTCACCCGCCGTTCGGCCAGCGCGATGAACTGTCCATTCGGATACTTGTCGAGGTAGGCCTGGAAGTCCTCGGGCTCGCTGCTGTTCTTGATGCTTTCCCAGAATGCGATTTCGACCGAGATCGTATCGACCGGCGCGGCCGCCGCTTGCGGTGATGGCAACGTCCCTCCTGCGCCGGGCCGGAAGTAGAAATCCCCGGTGAGGCTCGACGATTCCCAGGGGGTCTGGGCTTCGCCGCTCTTCTTCACCACGTTGCCGCGCACGCGCTTGAAGACGTCCTCGATCTTGATCTGGGGAACGTCCATCGCCGCCAGCAATTCGGCGGTATAGAGCCCGTTGCGTCCGTCGCCGTCGGCGGCGACCTTGCCCGGTGCGGTGGCGTAGGCGATCAGGGTGCCGGTAGGCGCGTTGATCTGGGCCAGGCCCTGGCCGCCGCCGCGAAAGCGCCGCTCGAAGGGGTTGTTGCGGCAGGCATCGAGGATCACCAGCGAGAGCCGCGCCGGAGCCAGCTTGTCGAGCAACTGGTCGACATCCACGGCTTCGCTGCTGACAGCCGATTCGCTGCGAATCTCGGCGTCGATCGGGATCAGGTAGTTCTTGCCGCGCACCTGCATACCGTGGCCGGCATAGAAAAACAGGGCTTCGCTGCCGCTTTGCACCTTGTCGCCGAACTCGGTCAGCGAGCGCAGCATCTCCTTCTGGCGCACATCGGTGCGGACGATGACGTCGAAGCCGAGCCGCTTCAGCTTGGCGGCCATGTCCCTGGCGTCGTTGGCGGGATTCTTCAGCGCCCCGGCACCCGGATAGGCGGCATTGCCGATGACGAGAGCCACGCGCCGTTCCGCCAGCGCCGACTTCTCCACGGCCAGATTGCGCTGCGCCTGCGCCGGCAGCGCGAGGGCGAGCAGCAGGCAGAGGGCGAACCAGGCTTTCATTTCGGCTTGCTTGCGGAGAGGAAGTATTCCTGCCCATCGCGGGTTATGGCGAGCGAAACGTCGGGCGTCGTCTCCAGCGCCGCCAGCCAGGCATCCATGTCGCCGGCCGACTTCACTTCCGTCATCACACCCTGGCGGATCACCCGGCCGATCCGGTCATTGGGCTGGAGTTGGAATCCGCGCGCCAGCAGCTGTTGCTGATAGGGCTGCTTGATCTGCGAGAACAGCACGCCGCCCGAGAAACGGGCAAAGAAGCTGCCGAGATCGCTTTCCGTCTTCCCGGCCGCCTGCGGGGCCTTGGCTTCCGGCAGCTTCTCAAGCATGACAGACAGGTCTTTGGCCTGTCCCTGGCGAATCACGCGGACATTGACGCGGGTGTCCGGTGGATGGGCCGTCACCAGCGGCGGCAGGTCAGCGGCCTTCTGCACCGGTTGCCCAAGGAAGGCAACAATCACATCGCCTGCCTGGATTCCGGCTTTTTCCGCCGGCCCGCCTTTGGCGATGGCCGCCACCAGTGCGCCGCCGGCTTCGGTCAGGTTGAAGGCGGTCGCCAGTTCAGGGGTGACGTCCTGGATATTCAAGCCGACCCAACTGCGCGGCACGGGCGCGGATGCGGTAGCGGCCGCTGCCGACGGCTGGACTGCCGCGACCTGCTTGGCGCCACCCAGCTTGCGCACCATGAGCCGGGCTTCGGCGCTGAAACGACCCTGCGGGTATTGCTTGAGATAGTCCTCGAAGTCGATGGCCTCCTGGCTGTCCCGAATCCGGTTCCAGAATTGCTGCTCGATCTGCTCCGGCGTATGCACCACCACGGCGTCCGCGACCGGCTCGGCCACGCCGCCCGCTCGCGGCGGACGGAAGTAGAACTCACCGGTCAGCGACGAGGCCTCCCAGGGTATCTGCGCATCGCCGGTGGCGCGCGCGACGCCCGCGCGGACGCGCTTGAACACGGCTTCGACCGAAAGCTCCGGGGTCTGCAACTGCTTGAGCAACTCCTGGGTGTACATCCCGTTCCGGCCTTCCCCATCGGAAGCCACCTTGCCCGGCGCGGAAGGATAGGCGCCGTTGCCGATGACGAGCGCAACGCGCCTCTCGCTGCTGCTCGCCGCAACCCCAAGATTGCGCTGCGGCTCGGCGGCCAGCGAGAGCACCGCAAGCAAGCCGAACAGTGCCGCAGCCACCAGTCGGGAGAACGCCCTCTGCATATATTTTCGCCGCGTGACAAGGATCGTGCCGCCCATTCTAAATGACCCGGGATGCCACTGCGCCGTTCGAAGGGATTGTTGCGGCAGGCATCGAGGACGACGATGTTCATGGTACTGACCGCGAGCTGGTCCATGACCGTGTCGACATCCACCGTCTCGGCCCGGGCCGAGGCTTCGGAGGCGATCTGGGCGTCGATCGGGACCAGATAGTTCTTGCCCTTGACCTGCATGCCGTGACCGGCGTAATAGAACAGCGCCACGGTGTCAGCGCGCAAACGCTCGCCGAACTGGGCGATGGCGCGGTTCATTTCCTTCTGCGAGGCGTCCGTCTTGCTGATGACCTCGAAGCCAGGCCGGCGCAGCGCCGAGACCATGTCCTTGGCATCGTTGACGGGGTTCCTCAGCGCGGCGCCGGGATAGGCGGAATTGCCGATGACGAGCGCGATACGCTTGTCGGCGTGCCTGGCGCCACGCCCAGATTGCGTTGCGGCTCGGCCGCCAGCGTCAGCGTGGCCAGCAGGCCGAGCAATGCAAAGGCCGCCAGCCGGAGCTGCGCCGGGAACAGGAGGGTCATCGATCCAGACCTTTCATGCCTACCGCACCCGCACCAGCGGGAAGCCCTGCCCGGTCGGCGAGACGATCGGATACTGCTTGTGCTGGAACACCTTGTCGGCCAGTTCCGGCACCTGGTTGTCGACATAGTCGGCCAGTTCCAGGGTCTTGACGAAGCCGTCGCGGTCGGCATCGGCGGCGCCATTCAGCCCTTCCGCGATCACGTAGGTGAACAGGCCGTGGTCCTTGTAGCCTTCCAGCGCTTCCTGCACCGAGGTGGCGGCCGAGAGCACCGTCGAGCCCACCGCGCGCGACAGCACCTTCATCGCCGTGTCGTCGCTCATGCCGCGCGTCAGCATCGCGACCTGGATCGCGTCGCCGAGCTGGCCGGCGCTGCAGGTGTCGAGCACCACGAGCTTCTTCGAGGCGGGAATGTTGGAGATCATTTCCTTCAGCGCATCCTGCTTGAGCTTCGCCGTGGACGTCGAACCGACATTGGAGGTGATCAGCAGGTACTGGCCGTCGTCCACCGTGCCGTGGCTGGCGACGTAGAACACGAACAGATCCTCGGGGCCGACCTCGTTGCGCGCCTGCTTGAGCGCCGCGACGATGGCGACATTGGTGGTCTCGGCCCGCGTCATCAGGCGCCGCACATGGATGCTGCTGAACAGGCCCTTGCCCCGGGTTTCCAGGGTCGAGGCGAACAGCTCGGCGTCGGCCACCGGGTATTTGAGTTCGAGTCGCGGATTGGCGAAATCCTTGATGCCGATCACGATCGCATGCAGCGCCGGCGGCCGCGCCGCGATATTGGCCTGCACCTCGATCGTCGCATCGGTGCTTTGCATGCTGTTGTCGGCATTGAAGGCGATCGCGCGGATGGTGTTGCTGCCCGGCTCCAGGCTGATGTCGTAGCGCAGCAGCTGGCTGCCCTGGTCGGCGGCGGCGACGCTCAGGCTGCGGGTCTTCTCGAAAACCACGGCGGAGCCGTTGCGGTAGAGGCGCACGTCGCCGACGCCGCCGCCCTGGTCCTTGACCCGCAAGGAGACGCTGATCCTCGGGCTGGCGGTGGCATTCGGCGTGTCGACGATGGCCACCGCGGGCGGCGGCTTGATGTCGGCGATCTTCTTGTAGTCGCTGAGGGCGCCGCCGGACAGCGCCACCTTGACCAGGTCGGGCCGGTAGAAGGATTCGCGCAGTTGCGAAATGCTGAAGGGCGAACCGGCCACGCTGACACTCAGGTACTGGTCGCCCTTTTCCGATGAGTTGTAATAGCCGCTGGGCGTGGTGACCAGCCATTCGCCGTCGTCGAAGGCAATCATGGTGGCGACTTCCTCGCCGTCAGCGACGTTATGGACGCGCACCGCCCCCGCGAAAGTCACCGCGACCAGCTTGCCGTTGGGCGAGAAAGAGGCGTGCGCCGGACTCATGTCGAGGAGCATTTTTTCGTCGGGACGCTTCAACTGCCGGATCAACTGTCCGCTCGCCAAGTTCCACAACTTGTATTCGCCGCGCTGATTGCCCGTCAGGAATTGAGTTCCGTCCGGTGCGACCTCCAGCACCGTGAGCCGTTGGAAGTTCTTTTCGTGGCCAAAGAACGTGTCTTCGACGTCGTAGCGAGCCACATCGCGGATCGGGTTGCCGGTGGCGGCGTCGAATAACACGACAGACACGGTCGCCCGTGAGCCGACGAGCCCGTGAAACTCGGCGCGCGATCCGAGGAAGTGCTTGCGATCGGGGGTGAATGCCACGGCATCGGCACGGCGCTCACGGTGACGCCAGAGTTCGCCGCCGGTTTGCAGGTCAACGAGCACCATGCCGCGCCCCGGATCGGTGGTCAGCAGGGCGGTCTTGCCGTCGGGGGACAGGTCGCCGACGCAGACGCCGGGGTAGCTGCGGACGATTTCGCCACCTTGCACGGCCATCTGTTTCGTATGGTATTTAATATCTGAAAACACGCTGGGGAAGTCCAGTTCGCTGCCCAGCAGATAGAGGCCGTCCCTGGAGAACGCCAGCTTGTTGCCGAAGTTGCCGGGCACTACCCTGGCCAGGGTGCCGGAGTTCGTATCCCAGATGTGCGTTAGGTCTCCGCCGAGCAAGCTGGTTCGAGTGGACGCTGCCAGCCGCTTGCCATCCGGCGAGTAGACGATGTCGACCAAGCCGTACTTCCCGGTGGGAATAGACAGCGCTCGAACCACCTTGGCGTTGACGGTGTCCCATACTCGCACCGTGGGGGTGGCGCCGCCCGAAGCCAACTGCCGGCCATCGGGCGAGTAGCTGACGAGACCAACCACCATGACCTTGGCCTTGACTTCCACCTTCTGTGCACTGGATTTCATCTCCAACTGCGGGGTCACGGTCATCATCTCCGAGCACGCGGACAAGGCCAGCAGCACAGGGAGGAACAGGACCAACCGGGGCGCACTCATGGCTCATCTCCAGAAACAGGATTCACGCGACATAGCGGGCAGACAGGCCGAGCATAGCCCCGCCATTGCGGCGGACCATGAGATGGATCAAATCCGGGCGATACGGCGACATTTCCCGCGGTTATAGTGGCGCGCATGATCGCCCGCAAATACCTCTACCTGATCGCCCTGGCGCGCGAGAAGCATTTCGGCCGCGCTGCCGCGGCCTGCCATGTTTCGCCGTCGACGCTCTCGGCGGCGATCCGCGACCTGGAGATCGAGCTGGGCGTCGCCGTGGTCGAGCGCGGCAAGCAGTTCGCCGGCCTCACGCCCGAGGGCCGCAGCGTGGTCGAGTACGCCCAGCGCGTCGCCGCCAGCGCCGAAGGCCTGCGGCAGGAACTGGCCAAGCTGCGCCACGGCCTCAGCGGGCGCTTGCGCCTGGGCGTGATTCCCACCGCGCTGACCGTGGTCGCGGCGCTGACGGCCGCCTTCGCGCGACGCCATCCGCTGGCCAGCGCCGAAGTGCTGTCTTTATCGACCGACGAAATCCTCGACCGCCTGCGCCGTTTCGAACTGGATGCCGGCGTGGTCTATGTCGAATCCGCCGTCGCCGGCTTCGACGTGGTGCCGGTCTGGCGCGAACGCCATGTGCTGCTGACGGCCGCCGCAGGCCCCTACGCCGGCCGCGAGTCGGTGAGCTGGCGCGAGGCGGCGACCACGCCGCTGTGCCTGCTGACGCCGGACATGCAGAACCGCAAGACCATCGACGCGGTGTTCGCCGAAGTCGGCGCCGGCGTCACGCCGACTCTGGAAACCAATTCCATCGTCAGCATCCTGGCCCATGTCGGCAGCGGCCACTGGTCTTCGATCGTGCCCAGGAGCGTGCTCGAACAAGTGGGTCTGCCGCCCGGCGTGACCGCCATCGAACTGGTCGAGCCGACCGTGGACTGGGCCACCGGCCTGGTCACGCTGGCGCGCGAGCCGCGCCCGCCGCTGGTGGCGGCGGTGATCGCCGAGGCCGAGGCGCTGGCCGCGGCCTTGAGCAACGCGTTCGACAAAAGCGAATAGGCCTGCGGAACTTCCCGCTTTCCATCGCCGACGCAACGCGCTACCGTGGCGTTCATGAAGCTCGCCCGCCGCCACCGCAACCCCGGCAACGCCGTCGATCCTGCCGCCGCAGCCGCCCTGCGCGCACTGCTGGGCAACGCGCCACTCCAGCGTGAACGCCTGATCGAATACCTGCACGCGATCCAGGATGCGCGCGGCCACCTGCCGGAGGCCCTGCTCGCCGCGCTGGCCGCGGCACTCAGGATCTCGCTGGCGGAAGTCGCAGAAGTGGCGAGCTTCTATCACCACTTCGATATCGTCAGGAGCGGTTGCGAAGCGCCGCCGCTGCTCACCGTGCGCGTCTGCGACTCGCTGGCCTGCGCCATGCACGGCGCGCTCGATCTCGCGGAAAAGCTCGCGGCCACGCTCGGCCCGGACGTGCGCGTGCAGCGCGTGCCCTGCGTCGGCCGCTGCGATG
>MHZX01000087.1:829-5509 GCA_001828935.1 Rhodocyclales bacterium RIFCSPLOWO2_02_FULL_63_24 | reverse complement strand
TGAAGCAGACGATCGCTGGCATCGGCCCTCCAAAATCCCTCCGCTTGCTCGGAATAATGCAAACGGAATCCGGCAACTGCGGTTTTTAGGTTAACTGCTTGCTGGCAGCTAGCGCCTGGGCGGACGACGCCAAGGGCAGCCAGACCGAAGCAAAGGCCATGGCGGAGAAGGCCATCGCGCATGTGAAGGCATCTGGCGCGGAAAAGGCTTTCCAGGATTTCATGGCTGATCCGAAGTGGAAAGACCGCGACCTGTATGTCTATTCCGGCGATTTCAGCGGCAAGATGACTTCCCACGGCGCCAACAAGGCATTGGTGGGCAAGGATTTTCTGGGGATGAAGGACGCTAACGGCTTCGAGCTCATGAAGGGCCTCATCGACGTCGCGAAAAACAAGGGCAGCGGCTGGATCGACTACATGTGGACCAACCCGACGACAAAAAAGATCGAACCCAAGACCGCCTTCGTCATCCGCATCCCGAACGCCGACGGCTTCGTGGTCGTGGGCGCTTACAAGTAACGAGCCGCGGTTTACATCCGTCCGCTGGAAAGGGCTGAGATGGACGTATCGGCAAGCCTTCTCGATCGATTTCGCATCGGCGCCAAGCTGCTGCTGACGCCCTTGGTCGTGGTGTCGTTGCTGCTGCTGGTGGCGGCAACCTCGTATTTCGGCGTCAAGGGCCAGCAGGAGGCTCTGGATGAGATCGTCCAGGTACGCTTTGCGCATTTTCGCCTGGTTGCCGACAGCGCCACCCGCGCCCAGGAGTCCTATGCCGCGACCTACCAACTGCTGTCCGCCGCCGCCGCCGGGTTTCCGGCGGCACGGCTGGACGCGATGACTCTGGCCTTGCGTGGTCGCGTCAAGGAAATCGGCACGCGACTCGCGCAGGAAGCTCGTAGCGGTGCTGTCAGCGCCGAGGAACGGGAACTGCTGACGCGCGCCGAGAAGCAATTGGGCGTCTACGCCAAGGCGGTAGACGATGCCGTCGATGTCGGCTTGGCGGACCAGGCCGCGGGCGCGGTGTTGCTGGCAGTGGTGCAGCAGCAGTTCGAGGTTCTCGACCGCAGCCTGAAATCCTTGCTCGATCTGGAGGATAAGCTCAGCCGCCAGTCTTACGAGAGCGCCGCCGCCGGCTCGTTCCTGGTGATGAAGACGGTGGCTGGGCTGATTTGCCTGTCGCTGGTGCTGGCCGTGGCCGCAAGTCTCTTGGTCCGCCGCAACATCGTCGCCGCAGTCGCCCGTATTCGCAATGCCGCCACCGAGCTGCGCGGCGGCGACCTTTCCTGCCGGGCGACGGTGCGCGGTTCGGACGAGGTGGCCGAGACTGCCGCCGCCTTCAACGAACTGATCGCCGGCTTCCAGGATACTGTCAGGCGGGTGCTCGCCGAGGCCAAGGCGGTTTCGGGAATCTCGGAGCGAATTTCCGCCAGCGCCCGCCAGGTCACCACCGGCTCCGCCCAGCAGGCGCAGGCGGCAACCACCATGGCGGTGACCATCGAGCAGATGGCCGCCAGTATCGCTTCGATCGCGGAAAATGCCCAACAGGTAATGAAACTATCCAACAACAGCCTCGACAACACCCAGGAGGGAGGTAAATCCCTCACCCGGGTTCTGACGGAGATCGCCGAGGTGCGCAATTCCTTCGCCGCCATCACCACCTCGGTGGCGGAATTCGTGCGCAGCACCGATTCCATCACCGGCATGACCCGGGAAGTCAAGGATCTGGCGGACCAGACCAATCTGCTGGCCTTGAACGCGGCCATTGAGGCGGCTCGTGCCGGAGAGCAGGGGCGCGGCTTTGCCGTCGTCGCCGACGAGGTAAGGAAACTGGCGGAACGCTCTTCGACGGCGGCGAACAACATCGATGCGGTGACCACGACGCTGGAGAAGCAGGCCACGGTCGTCGAGCGCTCGCTCGCCGAGGGTACGCGCTCGCTGGAGTCGAGCACCGTTCATCTCCACGAACTGGAGCGGGTGGTTGCCGCGGCCCGGGCTGCCGTGACCGAAGCCAACAGCGGCGTGGATGGAATTGCCGGTGCCGTACGCGAACAAAGCGCCGCCAGCGGCGAGATCGCGCGTCACGTGGAGCAGATAGTCCGCATGGCCGCCGAGAACAGCGACGCTACTTGCCATACCGCCAGCGCCGCGACGGAACTCGAATTGAACGCGAAAAACCTTCAGCGCTCGGTGGCGCTGTTCAAGGTTTGAGGTGCTTATCCTACTGTCCGCTGCCGCCCTTACTTCTTCGGCGTGATGCTGGCCTCTTCGATCAGCAGCGGGTAGGAATAGCCGGCGCCAAAATCCCGGTTCACCACCACCACGCCCGAAATCGTGACCTGGTCGCCGACATTCGCGGTTTGCTTGCTGGTGACCACCAGATTGTTGCTGCTGGCGTCGCCCGTGCCATCCTGCACATGGACGAAGTTGCGTCCCATGATGCCGTTATTGACCTTCACCACCTTGCCCTGGGCGCTGATCGTCTTGCCGGCGAGTGCCACCCGATTCTGGTTCAGGGCCGCCACCGTCTGAACTTTGACATCCGCGGCGGACGCGCTGAACGAAGCCAGCCCCATGGCGCCGATGAGCCCGGCGAAAGCGATGGAAAGAATCCTCATGAAAACTCCTGTGAATGGTGGCAGGCCGGAAGGGAATTGCCTGCCGCCAGTATACCGCCCCTCGAATGCCCGACCTCTTCGCCGCCGGCCGCGGCGAATTCAATCCGGACGCGGTACAGCGTGCGGATCGACGCCCTTGCTGATGAAGTGGGCGACGAATTGCCGGTCGAACATATTGACGTGGTCGATCAACCAGGTCTGGATAAAGCCCGACAGTCCGTCCGAAATATCGAAATCCTGGGCGCGTTTCCTGAATTTCTCCAGTTGTTCCGTCAGCCGCCGATGTTCCGCGATATGCGCCTCGGCTCCGGGATAGGAGAGCAGTCTCATCAGGCTTTCCTCGACCGCGAAATGGATCCGGGTTTCGATCGCCAGTTCAGCCAGGATGGCATTTGCGGCAAAGCCGTATTGCTTCTCGGTCGACTCCTTCAGGCGTTCCAGCAAATGGCCGAGCTGGCGGTGCTGCAGGTCGATTTCGGCAATGCCGATCTCGAATTCATTCGATCCTTGCATGGCGTGGTGACTCGTCACAATCTCGTTGAGGCGCTGAAAAAAATCGAATCGTAACACCATGCCGGATGAAATTCCGCTTGCCACGGGCCGCACCCGGCTATCTCGCGCGGCGGCTCAAGTGGCTGAATTACCCCCTTTTTTGGCGTATCGAGGGAGACCTGGGCGCTCAAGCCGGCGCAGAAATTGCCGTTAGCAATAGCCATAAGGCTTACGACGTTGTCAATAGACCGGGAGGGGTCGGGTTTCACTGGTTGAGGAGGCAGCAATCATGGGCGTCGATACTCTGCGGCCGGCTCTTGGAGCCCAGGCGGTGGCACCCAAGCAGGGTGCCAACGGGGAATCCGGCCGCGATTCGCGGCGCGACGGCAAGCCGGCGAAACCTGAGCAGGAACAGCCAAAGCGGCCGCGCCTGGTGCTGAATTCCCTGGGGCAAGCCACCGGCACCATCATCGACATTACCGCCTGATCGCATTGCGCCCCGCCGCGGGCAAGGCGCATCGCGGCAATGCATCGCCCCGTTGAATTTATCTATTTGCCGGCGTCCTGCCGCGCGACTAAGCTGCCCTTCCCTGCCCGAAGACCCCTGCAAGAGGAAGCGCATGCAATCCGGACCGCGTGAAATCGTCACGCCCTTTCGCCCGATTCCGCTCGACGTGCCGGAGGGGATGAAGCCGAACGAGTTTTTCAACAGCACCGAGAACCTCAACGACCTGGTGCACAACAACGGCCTGCTGGTGAACCCCGAAGGCCTGCTGCTCTACCGCAAGGCGCTCGGCCACAGCAACGTGTTCGACGCCTCGATCATCTACAACACCTCGCAAAGCATCCTCGATCCGCTCGGCCGGCCGGTGCGCCGCACCCAGGTGCCCGACGCCGTGAAGAACGTCTGGAACCGCATGAACCAGATCATCATCGAGTACATGCTGGAACGCTATCCGGATCCGCAGCGCAGCCTGGTGCTGGCCGGCGAAGCCAGCCTCGACGCGACCTGGCCGCTGACTTCACCCGGCGTGCCGAGCATCCGCATGCTGCACAACCACTTCATCGTCTTCGACCAGCAACAACTGCGCGCTTCACCGCTGGCCGATGCCGACAATCCGAACCTGACCGACGGCGGCCAGCATTCGCTGTTCCAGGCCCATATGCGCGACGTCTACCGCGCCTTCTTCGCCGGGCTCGACCTGCAAATCCTCCGTCCTTGCCCCGACGATGCCTGCCGCCTGGCCCTGACCGGCTATCCGCAGGGCTTGCCGAGCTGGGAAATCGAGGGCGGCGGCGCGGCGCTCAAGGAGGTTCGGTTCTGGAAGGAATACGACACCCTGCTCAAGGGTTTCATCGACTTCTACCAGACTTTTTTCACCCAGGTGTCGACACGCAATGCGCCGCTGCCGCGCGACATCCATTTCCCGGCGCTGGTGGAAGCCAAGCTGCAGTTCGACAACGATTTCCTGAAGACGGCGAAGATGGTGCGCGACCGTTGCATCAGGGACGCCAAGTATGCGAATGCAATCCGCTGGCAGCCGGCCTTCAAGCAGCTCATCTATCGCAACGAC
>MHZX01000087.1:0-745 GCA_001828935.1 Rhodocyclales bacterium RIFCSPLOWO2_02_FULL_63_24 | reverse complement strand
CGGCACGCCGGGCATTCCCCTCACGGCTTGAAGCGCTTGCGGTACTCGCGCGGGCCGCTGCCGGTCCAACCGGCGAAGGCGCGGTAGAAGGCGGCGGCGTCGGCAAAGCCGAGGTCGGCGCCGATGCGGCTCAAGGGGCGCGCGGTCTTCGCCAGCCAGTCGGTGGCGAGGTCGCGGCGCAGGCCGTCCTTGATCGCACGAAAACTGGTGCCCTCGTCTTCCAGGCGGCGGTGCAGGGTGCGTGGCGAGAGCAACAGGCGGCGCGCCAGCGCCGGCAGCCCGAGGTGTTCCGGCAGCGCGGCGCGCAGGTGCTCGCGCACGCGCAGGCTCAGCGCACGATCGCGGCGGTAAAGCGTGGTGATGCTGGCCGGTGCGTCGGCAAGGAAGACGCGCAGCGCCGCTTCGTCGCGGCGCACCGGCAAGGCTAGCCATTCGGCGGGAAAGCGCGCTTCCAGGCGCGGCGCATCGAAGGTGTAGCGCGGCGCGAACACCAGCTCGTAGTCGGCGGCATGCAGCGGCGGCGGGTAGGGGAAGCACACTTCGTCGAGCGGTAGCGGGTGCGCCACCAGCCACGCCGCCAGACCGTGGATCATGCGCAGCAGCCATTCGAAGGCGAACACGCGCCCGGCCGCACCGACCGGCAGGGCCTGCTCCTCGCTGATGACGATGACCCCGGCACGACCACTGGTCTGGACTTCCACCTCCAGGTCGTCGAGCACCACGTGCAGAAAACGCGCGATGCGCT
>MHZX01000086.1:9743-9947 GCA_001828935.1 Rhodocyclales bacterium RIFCSPLOWO2_02_FULL_63_24 | reverse complement strand
CCAGTCGCTGGACGAGTTCAAGCACGAGCATGCGGCGCAATACCAGCGCCTGGTCGACTCCGGCGAACTGGAGCAGTACCTGGTCGATGCGCCGTCACGGCCCTTCACCCTGGTCTCGAAGCTACTGGGCTTGGTGTTGATCGCCTGCGGCCTGGCCCTGCTGACCATGATCGCGATCGGATTCTTCGGCGGCGCCGGCCACTG
>MHZX01000086.1:0-9683 GCA_001828935.1 Rhodocyclales bacterium RIFCSPLOWO2_02_FULL_63_24 | reverse complement strand
GCCGGCGCTACGGCGGTTTGTTATCGACCGATGGATGGGCGGCTCGGACCGGAGGCCGACGCCGTGGCGCTGCGTCGCAGCCCGATCAAAGCGCCTGATCTAGGGCTCGCCCTTGGCCTTGATGCCGAGCCGGCGCAGCTTTTCCCAGAGCGTCTTGCGCGTGATGCCCAGGGCCTCGGCGGCATTCGTCATGTGCCCGCCATGCCGTTCCAATACCAGCGACAGGTAGTCGCGTTCGCAGGCCATCAGGTACTCGGCTAGGGACTCGGAGGCAGGCGCTTGCGCCGCGATCTCGCCATCGAGGCTGCCGCCGAAAAATGCCTCGGCGCCGAGCAAGGGGCCACTGGACAATATGCAGGCGCGCTCCACCGCATGCTTCAGTTCGCGCACATTGCCCGGCCACGGATAACTGAGCAGCGCCTGCTCGGTGCGCGGATCGATACGCCGCCGCTCGCCGGCATGCGCCAGGTTGAATTCCTCGACGAAATGCCGGACGAACCAGCGGATATCCTCGGGTCGCTCGCGCAGCGGCGGGATGCGCAGGTGGATCACATGAATCCGGTAATAGAGGTCCTCGCGGAACTGCCCCGCTTCGACCATGGCGCGCAGATCGCGGTGGGTGGCGCAGACCAGGCGGAAATCCGCCGTGACGGGTTTTTCTCCGCCCAGGCGGGTCAGGCGATGATCCTGCAGCACGCGCAGCATCTTGGCCTGCATCGACAAGGGCATTTCGCCGATTTCGTCAAGGAACAAAGTGCCCTGGTGCGCCTGCTCGAAATAGCCGCGCTTGGCCTTGACCGCGCCGGTGAAGGCGCCGCGCTCGTAGCCGAAGAGTTCGGCCTCCATCAGCGACTCGGGGATCGAGGCGCAATTGACGGCGACGAATTCGCCGGTCGCGCCGATCGCGTGACGATGGAATAGGTTCGCGACATGCTCCTTGCCTGCTCCCGACTCGCCGGTGATCAACAACGCCGCCGCATGTTTCGCCAGGCGCGGCAGGGAGTCGGCGATGCGCTTCATCGCCGGCGAAACGCCGAGCGTTTCGTCGCCCGCATCGCTGACCGCACCGTAGCCTTGCGCCAGGTCGCGCACCTTCTGCACCAGGATCTCGACGTCGAACGGCTTGGTGACGTAGTCCGCGGCGCCGGCCTTGAGCAGTTCCACCGCGCGGTCGATGGTGCCGAACGCGGTCATGAACAGGAAGGGCGGCAGTCCCGGCTGGGTCTCCTTGAGTTCGAGGAACAGGTCGCCGCCGTTGCGGTCGGGAAGCCGTATGTCGCTCACCACGACACTGTAGCGATGGGCGCGGATCGCCTTGGCGCCTTCGGCGGCGGAATGGCACCAGTCCACCGCAAAGCCTTCCAGGCGGAACAATTGGCAAAGCGATTCGCCCATGATGTCGTCGTCCTCGATGAGGCACAGGCGCAGCGAGGATTCAGTTTTTGACATAGGGTATGTCGACTTTAAACGTGGTGCAGCCGGGTTCGCTGTCCACGGTCAGTCCTCCGTTCAGTTGCTGGACGATCTGGTACACCACCCAGAGCCCGAGGCCGTAGCCCTTTTCGCGCCCGCTGGCGAAAGGCTCGAACAGGTAGGCCATCTGCTCGTCGGGAATGTGCTTGCCGTCGTTGCACACCGAAAGCCGCAGCATGGCCGGTTCCGTGGTGAGGCCGAGCCGCACGTGGCCGCCCTGGTCGGCGGCGGCGATGGCATTGAGCAGGAGATTGAGCAGGATCTGCCGCAGCAGCGTCGCGGGCAGGGGCAGGGGGCTGTCCAGCGAACCTTCCGTGACGACGCTGACCGAGCGGGCATGCGCTTCGGCCTCGACCAGGATCAGCAGGTCGTCGATGTCCGCCGGCTCGAACAGACGGTCCTTGGGCTTGGTTTCGACCAGCAGCGCCGCCACCGTATTGCGAATCTGCGAGAGTCCGCGTTCGAGCAAGGACAGCGTCTGGTTCGCCAGCGGATCGCCGGCGCCGTGGCGCTGATAGGTCTTGATCGCAGTCAGCATGCCGCCGAGCGGGTTGTTGATCTCGTGCGCGATGCCGGCCGACATGCGGCCCACTGCCGCCAGTCGCTCGGTGACCAGCATCTGGTCCTCCAACTCCTCTTTCTTCTTCAGTTCGCCCACCATCCGGCCGAAGGCGTCGCCCAGTTGCCCGATTTCGTCGCGGCTCCGGGGCAGTTGCGCCAGACGCGCCGTTTCGAGGTCGCCCGGGACATGCCGCATGGCTTCGGCGAGGGCCAGCAGGGGGGCGCCCGTGCGCCGTGCCCAGACCCACGATACAGGCACGATCAGGAGAAGAACCAGCAGCGTGACGAATGCGGCCCGTCCCACCAGACCGATGAATCGCGGCAGGAAGGAGATTTTCGAATAGCCGAGAATGACGTGGCCGAGCGCGACGCCGTCGGCCACCAGCGGTGACATGACGAAGTAATAAGCGGAGTCGGCCGGTTCGATCACCTGCTGCGCGGTCGACTTGCCTTCCATCAGCGCGGCACGCAGCCGTCCGTAGGCGCCGCCCTGGCTCGCCGGGCTGCTGCCGATGGGGAAGACGCGCGGCCGGCTGGAAACGAACACCCGGAATTCGGCGTCCGTCACCAGCACCACGTCCGCCTGCAATTCGGGCGCGATGGCGACCGGGTCGCGGGCCGACTGGAGTATTTCGTAAGCGCGCCAGATGTCGTCGTGCAGCACCGGCGCCACCAGCGTATTGGCCAGTACGCGAGCCAGACTTTTGGCATGAGCCTCCAGATTCTGCCGCATCTCGTCGTATTCCCGCGTCACCAGGGCCGCCGTGACGGCCAGCGCCGTGCCCAGCACCGCGGCCATCACGCGCAAGGGAATTTTCCAGCGCAGCGAGAGATCGGCGAGGGCGATCACATCAGGCGGACCCGCACCGCCATGCGCGCGATTTCGTCAAACAGCGACGGATGCCCGGCAATGAATCCATCCAGGCGCAACAGGTGAAGCAGCTCCGCACCTTCGGCATCGCCGGGCATGTCGAGCAGGGCCGCACGGAATTGACGAAGTTCCGCGGCGTCGATGTCCGGGCGGGCGACGAAGGGCGGGTGGCCGAGGTCCGGCGAGCGTTCGATGACTCGCGTGGCATCGGTCAAGGCAGGCTGCACTTCGGCCAGGGTTTCCCAGACGTAACCATCGACCGCGCCGCCGTCGGCCAGGCCGACGCCGACGGCCTCGACCACCTTGCGATGGCCCCAGGTAAAAAAAATGCGGGAAAAGAACGTCGACGGGTTCTCGCCCAGGGCAGTGAGCCGATATTGCGGATAGAGGAAGCCCGAGTTGGAATCGGGGTCCGAATAGGCAAACACCTTGCCGCGCAGGTCGCTCAGGCTGTTTGTCTTCTCATCGTCGGCGGGCACGATGAGATAGGACTGGTAGTACGGCCGCCCCCGCCAGAGCGGCACGGCGACCAGGCGCAGATCACGCCGATAGCGTACATAGGGATAGCCGCAGACCCAGGCGAAGTCGATCTTGCCGCCGCGGACCAGGTCCAGCACCTCGCGGTAGTTGCCCCGCTGCACAAAGGCCACGGGCCGTTGCAGCCGGCGTTCGAGCCATGTCCGCCAGCGCGTCAGAAAGCTCAGCTGATCGTCAAGGAACACCGGCGTGAGGCCGATGCGCAGGGCACCGCGCTCCGCATGTGCGGGCAGCAGCGGCATTGCAGTCATGGCCAGCGCGGACTTGAGAAATATCCTCCTGCGCGATCTCGCCGAACTGTGATTGCCGTGATCCATGGCAGCGATGATAAGCGCGAACGCCGTCGCTTCAGCGCCGATTTCGGCGACGTTACATGCGCGTAGCACCTTGCAGCGCAACAATGAAGGCGAGTGTTACGCCGGCGTAACGGTCGATAAGCGACGGCGAAATTCCAATCTGCCGAAAACCATCGCATCGGCAAGGGCTTAGCGCCGGACTGCAATGCCTGGCCTGCATGTTGCGTAAAGGAAACGGCAGGCTGGTCGATCCGCGCGCCGGTGGGCGCAGGCGGCAACCGGAACAAAAACCGAATCACTGTATCCAGAGGAGGCAAGGCAGATGAGTGAAGAATTGAGGGTCTCCCCCATCGAGACGCGCGGCGTCGCCGGCAAGCGGCGTTTTGCCATGGTCGTCGATACGCGCCGCTGCATCGGCTGCATGGCCTGTCAGGTCGCGTGCAAGGCCGAATATGACACCCCGCTTGGGGTCAACCGGACCTGGGTTCCCTACAAGGTGGTCGGCAAGTATCCCAATGTCAAGAAGCAGTTCCTGCCGCGGCTGTGCAACCACTGCGACGATGCGCCCTGCGTGCGCAACTGTCCGGTGGAGGCCACCTTCAAGGTCGAGGATGGCGGTTTCATATTGCAGCGCTACGAGCGCTGCATCGGCTGCCGCAGCTGCATGGCCGCCTGCCCCTACAACGCGCGCTTCATGCTGCCCTCGCACCGCACCTACACGCCGATCACCAACGTGGTCGACAAGTGCACCTTCTGCTTCCACCGCGTGACCCAGAACCTGGTGCCGGCCTGCGTCCAGACCTGCATCGGCCGTTCGCGCGTGTTCGGCGACATCAACGATCCGAACAGCGAGGTCTCCTATCTGGTGGCGAAGAACGCGACCCAGGTGCTGCGTCCGGAGGAAGGCACCAAGCCGCACGTCTTCTACATCGGCGCCGACCGCAATGCGACCGAGTTCGGCCGCGACGCCTACCGCCAGCCTGAAGTGATGGAACTCGAGCGTTCCGCCTTCAAACGCAACTTCAAGATCTGAGAGGGACATCATGGGTGATTACGTCTGGTTTCACGATGTGTCGTGGCACGCGAGCTACGCCGTCTATTTCTTCGTCATCGGCATCCTCGCCGGCTTGTCGTTCATGTCCTATGGCTCCTGGATCACGCCGGCGCTGCGGCCGCTGCGCGAGAAAGCCGCCTATGGCTCGCTCGGCCTGCTGGCGCTGGGCGGCCTGCTGCTGATCGCCGACCTGTCGCAGCCGCTGCGCTTCCTCAACATCCTCAATCCCGCCTACCTGAACTTCACCTCGCCGCTGGCCTGGGGCGCGCTCAACATCCTGGCTTTCGGCGTCGCCTCGGTGATGTACATCATGGCGCTGCAGAAAGGCGACGAGGCCAGGGGCAGGCTGCTGGCGCTGGTGACGGCGCTGTTGGCGCTGGGCCTGCCGGTGTATACCGGCTTCGACCTGACGGTGCACCAGTCGCGGCCGGTGTGGAACTCGCCGATCATTCCGGTGCTGTTCGTCGCCATGGCGATTGCATCCGGCTCCGCCGTCGGTTCCCTGCTGGCGATGGGCAACGAGGAGGCGCAGAAGGTCCTGCGCCAGTACATGCTCTGGTCGGCCGGCGCCGTGGCCGTGATGCTGGTCTCGGTGATGGGCACCACCAACTACGGCGGTTCGGCTTCGGAACTCACCTTCATGATCATGACCACCGGCACCATGGGCCTGCTCTTCGTCGGCGTCGGCTTCCTCGCCGGCAGCGTGGCGCCGGCCGTCCTGCTGTTCGCGCCGATGGGCAAGAGCCAGGGCGTGCTGATGATTTCCGCCGTGCTGATCCTGGTCGGCGGCGCAGCCCTGCGCTACGTCCTGCTGATGGCCCCGCAACAACTGCAGACCCTGTTCTGACCGACCCCGAGGAGATATTGAAAATGGAAATGCCAAAAGTCACGCGTCGCACCTTCCTCAAGGTCAGCGCCACCACCGGGGCGGCCGCTGCCGCGGCACCCCGTCTGCTCAACGCCATGGAACAGCAGCTCGGCGGCAAGGATTTCGGCCCGGTCACCGGCGCCGAGCGCAAGGCGATCCCGATCAACTGCCACGTCTGCAACATCCAGGACGGCGCCATCGCCTACGTCGAGAACGACCGCGTGGTCAAGCTCGAAGGCAATCCCGAGCACGTCTCCACGCGCGGCCGCCTTTGCGCCAAGGGCAACGCCGGGATGTGGTACAGCTACGACCCGGATCGCATCCTGTATCCGCTGAAGCGCGTCGGCGCCCGCGGCGAGGGCAAGTGGAAGCGCATCACCTGGGACGAGGCGCTGACCGAACTGGCCGGCAAGCTGGACGCCGCGCTCAAGGAAGATCCCAACACGATCATGATGAAGTACGGCCGCAACCGCTCCGGCGGCGTCATCGACCGCTTCATGCAGACCTTGGGTTCGGCGACGGTGGTCAACCACACCTCGGTCTGCGAATCGTCGAAGAAGATCGGCATGGAACCGACCTGGGGGCCGGACATCGAGACGCCGGACTTCGCCAATGCCAAGTACGTGCTCAATTTCGGCTCCAACATCCTCGAAGCCGCCTATTTCCACAACCCGCTGTCGCAGCGCGTGACGGAAGGCCGCGTCGACAACAACATGAAGATCGTCACCTTCGACGTGCGCCTGTCGAACACCGCGGGCTTCTCCGACGAATGGATTCCGGTGCATCCGGCCACCGACGGCGCCGTGGCGCTGGCGATGGGCCACGTGATCCTGCGCGAAGACCTGCAGGACTCGGACTTCATCGAGACCTGGACCAATGTCACGGTCAAGGAACTCAAGGAGCACTACAAGCAATTCACCCCGGAGTGGGCGTCGAAGATTTCCGGCGTGCCGGTCGAGACCATCGAACGCATCGCGCGCGAGTTCGCCACCGCCAAGCCGGCGACCTTGTTCACCTACCGCGGTCCGGCCAAGCACATGTACGGCTCCTACAACGAGCGTTCCTGCATGATGCTGCCGATCATGACCGGCAACGTCGAGAAGAAGGGCGGCTACTGCCTGCCGCGCGGCATGGGCTGGCCGCAGCCGAGCCCGGCGCCGGGCAAGCCGAAAAAGGATTCCTACCTTTCGCATCCGCCGGATTACCCGCTCGCGGGACACAAGGTCAGCCACCTGGTGCCGTTCTGGATCGCCGACGGCAAGCAGAAGATCAACGTCTACATCAGCTACCAGGACAATCCGGTGTACACCAATCCGGGCTCGCAGGCGGTATGGGGCAAGCTGTTCAAGGACGAGAAGCTGATTCCCTACTATGTTTCCATGAGCCCCTTCATGGGCGAGGAGACGGCGCTGGCCGACCTGATCCTGCCCGACTGCCCCTACCTGGAGCGCTGGGAGCCGGAATCGATGCCCAACTCGCTGTGGCCGTGGCTCGGCATCCGCCAGCCGGTGCACAAGTCGCTCGGCGAATCGCGCGAGAACCGCATCATGATGCGCGACATCATCTGGAAGCTGGACCCTACAGGCTCCCGCGGCATGAAGCAGTTCTGGGCCTTCAAGGACGGCGAGGACTACATGCGCCAGCATTTCGACAACGTGCCCGGCCTCAAGGAAGCCGGCGGTCTCGACTTCCTCAAGAAGCATGGCGTCTGGCCGATCTACGGCAAGCTCGATCCGAAGACCGGCAAGGTCACGGACAAGACCGGGCGCGAGATCAAGGCCGAATACAACATGTACAAGAAGGAGTTGTCGGACGCCGACATGGCCGGCGCGGCGGTCGGCAAGGACGGTGTCATCAGCAAGAACGGCAAGGCCATCGGCGTCAAGCGCAACGGCAAGAACTACGTCGGCTTCCCCACCGGCAACCGCATCATCAACGTGCGCGTGGACAAGTGGGCGGAATACGGCTTCAATCCGATGCCCACCTTCAAGCGCATTCCGTGGCACGAGACGATGAAGGAAGACGAGCTGATCCTGGTCACCTTCAAGCTCAACGTGATGAAGCAGTCGCGCACCGCGGCGGTCAAGTGGCTGGCCGAGATCGCCCACAGCAATCCGATGTGGATCGGCACCAGCACGGCGGCCAGGATGGGCATCAAGACCGGCGACCTGGTACGCGTCGAAAGCCGCGCCGGCCACCTCGTCACCAAGGCCTACGTCACCGAGGGCATCCATCCCAGGACCGTGGCGATTCCGACCGGCTTCGGCCACTGGGAATACGGCCGCCTGGCCACGCTCAAGCTCAAGGAAAAGAAGAGCGATGCGAGCCACGGTGCCGACGATCCGGACCTCAACAATGTCTGGTGGGACGACAAGGGCGTCCATCCCAACAACATCATTCCGGTGGTGGCCGACCCGATCGGCGGTTCGCAGGGCTGGTTCGACACCGTGGTCAAGGTGACCAAGGCCGGACCCGACGACAAGTACGGCGATTCGCAAGGCGACTGGCAGAAGCACTACGACGCCTACAAGGAAACCATGCGCTACGCCTACACCGGCGACCTGCACCGCAAGATGCATCCGGAGATGGCCTCCTGGGCCGGCCCCGACAGCGTCAAGCACAAGGAAGGCGGCGGCCATTGAGATGCCCTGAGGAGGGATAGCCGGCCGCGCACCTCCCTTGCGGCCGGACGATTTCGGCCCGCCATCCCCGGTGGGCCGGCTTTTTTTCTTAGGAGCTGAGATGCTGAAAGCGGCACTGAAAATAGACGACATCGAAGAAATTCCCGCAGGGACGCACCGCGCTGGCGCCGGCGAGACGGCGGCCGTGCTTGCCTCGCCCGCCGAAACCGCCGCCGACTGGCGGGCGCGGGCCGGGGTGTACCGGCTGCTGTCCGGCGCCTTCGTCGAAGAACCGGCCGGCGAATTCATCGACGCGCTGCGCAGCCCGGCGACGCTGGCGGAGCTTGCCGAAGCCGGCTTGCGCTTCGACGCCGATTTCCTGGCGACCCCGCGCGACCGATTGCTGGAACAACTGGCGATCGAATACACCACCCAGTTTGCCTCCTCGGGCGGCTTCCCGCCGGTCGAATCGGTGCGCCTGACCGGGCGCTACAAGCAGCAACCGAATTTCGACACCATGCAGACCTACAAGCGCCTGGGCTTCGTACTCCGGCCGGGTCGCTTCGAAGTGTTCGCCGATCAGCTCGGCATCGAGTTGATGTTCGTCGCCGAGTTGCTCGAGCGTGGCGCCCTGGCCCTGGAGCAGGGCGACGCCGCCGCGCAGCGGCGCCTGGACAAGGAGATCAAGCGTTTCTGGAGCCAGCACCTCGGGCGCTGGGTGCGCGGCTACAGCCGCCTCATCGAACGCACCGCGGAGCACTCGTTCTATCGCGAGATGGCGCGCTTCCTGGGCGGCTTCGCGGCCGAGGAGATCGAGGCGCTGGGCTTGCGCATCGAGGATGCCGACCAGGCGCGCCTGGAAGTGCCGAAGAGCGACCTGCGGGTCGAATTCAACCCGAACGAGCCGGTCTGCAATGGCTGCATGACCGATGCCTTGTCCACCACGCTGGCGGCGCCGGACAACGTGCGGCGCCTGGAGGAAATGCGCGGCCTGGGCACGCTGGGCGACCTGCGCTAGGAGCGTGCGATGATTCTCGATCTCGCCGCACCCAGGGAACTGCCGCCGCCGGATCGCCAGGTGCTGGCGCAACTGGACTGGAAGGACGCCGCGGTCATGTGGAACAGCAACGATCTGGGCGCGCTGCATGATTGGCTCAACGAGCGCTGGTCGCGCGTGATCCGCAACAGCGTGGCGGGCACCAAGGACCCCGAGGCCGAATTCCTGCAAGGCCTCGCCTTCGCCACGCTGGCGCTGTTCTTCACCCAGAACCAGAACCAGGAGGGCGCCTTGCTGCTGATCGACGACGCGCAGATGGCGCTGGCCAAGTACAGCCCGCGGTTTCTCGGGGTGCATGTCGCACCCATCCTCGGCGCACTTCAGGAACTGCGGCCGCTGCTGGCC
>MHZX01000085.1 GCA_001828935.1 Rhodocyclales bacterium RIFCSPLOWO2_02_FULL_63_24 | reverse complement strand
AGCGCGAGAACGAGCAAAAAACCTCGGCCGTGCATTTCCTCCGCTTCGAACTGTCCGTCGGGATGGTGGAGGCCGCCAAGGGCGGTGCCGCGCTCGGCGTCGGGGTCGACCATCCCGAGTACGCGGTCTCCACCGGGCCGTTGCCGGAGGCGGTTAGGGCTTCGCTGGTTTCCGACCTGCGTTGATACTGAAAGTCGGCGCTGATGAGGCCCCTGCGCAGCAGGGCGGTCGAGCAAAAACACTCTCCTCGCCGCTACGGATGGTGGTACGGCGAAATTTGCCCTGCTGCGCCCTGCCTGCCGTCGCGGGCGGACGCCAAAGAGGCCATCTTTGACCCCGATCAACTGATTTTTCAGGCTTTTCGTCTACACTCGCGCCCTCTTTAAGGGATGTCAATCGTGGCAATACCTCAACTCGTGTGTCCGGCGGGCAGCCTGGCAGCGCTCAGGGCGGCGGTCGATAACGGCGCCGACGACGTCTATCTCGGTTTTCGCAACGACACCAACGCGCGCAACTTCGCCGGGCTGAACTTCGACGAGAAGAGTCTCGCCGAAGGCATCCGCTATGCCCACCAGCGCGGCCGCAAGGTGCTCGCGGCGATCAATACCTATGCCCAGGCCGGGCGCTTCGCCGACTGGACCGCCTCGGTAGACAAGGCCGCCGCGCTGGGCATCGACGCGGTGATCATCGCCGACCCGGCGGTGCTCGATTACGCGGCGCAGACGTATCCCGCGATGCGCCGCCATCTGTCGGTGCAGGCCTCGGCGACCAGCTACGAAGCCATCAATTTCTGCCGCGAGAAATTCGGCATCCAGCGCGCCGTGCTGCCGCGCGTGTTGACTCTGGCCCAGGTCGAGAACGTGATCCGCAACACCGAGGTCGAGATCGAGGTATTCGGTTTCGGCAGCCTCTGCGTGATGAACGAAGGCCGTTGCTGGCTCTCCTCCTACGCCACCGGCGAATCGCCGAATACGGTCGGCGCCTGCTCGCCGGCCAAGTTCGTGCAGTGGGAAAAGAAGCCGAACGAAATGGACGTGCGCCTCAACGGCATCCTTATCGACCGCTACGGCAACGACGAGAATGCCGGCTATCCGACCATCTGCAAGGGCCGCTTCGAAGTCGAAGGCGAGACCTACTACGCGATGGAAGAGCCGGCCAGCCTCAACGTGCTGGAAATGCTGCCGGAAATCATCCGTATCGGCGTCGCCGCGATCAAGGTTGAAGGCCGCCAGCGCAGCCCGACCTATGTCGCGCAAGTCACACGCAACCTGCGCCAGGCGCTCGATGCCGCGCTCGCCGCGCCGGAGAAGTTCAGCGTCAAGCCGGCCTGGGCCGCGGAACTGGGCAAGGTCGCCGAGGGCTCCCAAATCACGCTCGGCGCCTACAACAGGCCGTGGCGATAATGCAGATTACGCTCGGTCCGTTGCTGTTTTTTTGGCCGAAGGCCGAGGTCATGGAGTTTTATGCCCAGGCCGCGCAGCATCCGGCGGTCGACCGCATCTACCTCGGCGAGGCTGTTTGTTCGCGCCGCCAGCAGTTGCGCACCGCCGACTGGATCGGTCTGGCGAAGGATTTGCGCGATGCCGGCAAGGAGGTCGTGCTCACGGCCCAGGCCCTGCTCGAATCGGAAAGCGACCTCAAGGCCCTGCGCCGCCTGATTGCCGAGGCGGGCGGCATGATCGAAGCCAACGATCTGGGCGCGGTCAAGATTGCCTGCGACCAGGGCCTGGGCTTCGTCGCCGGCCCGCATCTGAACATCTACAACGAACATACCTTGGCCTTCTTCGCCGCGCAGGGCGCTAAACGCTGGCTGCCGCCGCTGGAGGTGTCCGGTAGCGTGATCGAGGCCCTGCACGCGACGCGTCCGGCCGGCATGGAAACCGAGGTGTTCGCCTTCGGCAAGCTGCCGCTGGCGTTCTCGGCGCGTTGTTTTACCGCGCGCCATTACGGCTTGAACAAGGACGACTGCCAGTTCAAGTGCCTCGATCACCCCGAGGGCATGCTGGTGAACACCCGCGAAGGACAGCACTTCCTGACCTTGAACGGCATCCAGACCATGTCGGCCCAGACCTACAGCCTGCTGGCGCAGATGCCGGAGTTGCTGGCGCAGGGCATCGACGCGGTGCGCATCAGCCCGCAACCGGTGCATACTTTCGAAATTCTTGAAACCTTCGACCGGGCGCGTAAGGGACAGCCGGTCGCGGATGACGCGAACTGGGCGCCGGCCGGCCTGGTCAACGGTTTCTGGTTTGGCCGGGCCGGCACTGTGCGGCAAGCCGCCTGAGAGGATCCCGATGACCCGTCTAATCAGCGTTCCGACAATCCCCGCGTTCATTCTGCCGCCTTTGATTGCCAGGCTGGGCGCGCGGCTGCCGCAATGGCCACACGCGGTGAACCTGGTGCTGGCGCTGAATGCCGCACGCAAGCTGGGCGTGTTGCCCGAAGACAGCTTGCAGCAACTGGAGGGGCGTTCCTTTCGCGTGACGGTGCTGGACACCGGCATGGTGGTGGACTTTGCCTATCGCGCCGGTGCTTTCCGCCCCGTCTTCAGCCAGCACGAGACGCCGGATCTGCATTTCACGGCGCGCCTGTCGGCGTTTCTGCAGATGGTCAGTCGTCAGGAAGACCCGGATACCCTGTTTTTCAATCGCACCTTGACGGTCGAGGGCGATACCGAACTGGGCCTGCTGGTCAAGAACATGCTCGATGCCCTCGAATGGCCGCGCCTGTCGTGGCAAGGCCTGCGGCAACAGGTTGGCTCCCTTCGGGTGCCTTTCTGAGTTTTGAGTGGGCGTCTGCTGGCCGGAATCCCGTCCGGATATTGTGCGACAACGAATGAGGAAAACGCGCCATGGATGATCGGCCCCGATTCGATGCAAAGTACCTTGTCGGCATCCAGCAGGTCGACCGGGAACACCAGCAGTTGTTTGAGATTGTGGCCAGGGTGTACGACAACCTGGGCGCCAATGACCCGACGCCGGAAGCCGTAACCCGCGCCCTGGTCGCCGAACTGCTTGATTACACCGCCACGCATTTTTCCAGCGAGGAGCATTTGATGGCCGCCGCAGGCTACCCTGAACTGGAGGCGCATCGGGGCCAGCACCAGCACCTGCTGGCACAAGCGCGGGACATGGAAATGCGGGCCGCCATCGGCGACCGGCACATGCCCGTCGAGCTGAGCCATTTTCTCTACCGCTGGCTTGTCGAACACATCGAAGCCAGCGACAGGAAATTCGGCGAGTTCGTCGCCGCACGCAGCGCGGAAAGTCGGCGCTGACCGGACGCCAAAAGTAATTCAGGCTCTCACGGGCGGGCTGTGTTACAGTCCGCCCCGCTTCAACTCCTCAGCGACCGCGCCCCAGTCTGCCGGTCGTGCCTGAACCGGGCGACATGTCTTAGTCCCCTCGACGGTTACACCCCATAGAAGTTTCCGCCCAGATTGGCCTGCAAGATTGCGGGGGTCGGCTTCAGAGGTATTCAACATGCAGTTCTCCGAACTCGGCCTTTCCGCCGAGCTCCTGCGCGCCATTGGCGAGCAGGGCTACACCACGCCCACCCCTGTTCAGCAACAGGCCATTCCCCACATCCTGGCCGGCCGCGATCTCGAAGCCATGGCCCAGACCGGCACCGGCAAGACCGCCGCCTTCGTGCTGCCGATCCTGCAACGCCTGACCAACCCGCTCACCAGCCCGCTGCAAAAAGTCACCCATACCGCGCCGCGCGTGCTGGTGCTGGTGCCGACCCGCGAACTCGCCGCCCAGGTGCTGGAAAGCGTGCGCGTCTATGGCGCCCATACCGGCCTGCGCAGCCTCGCCGTGTTCGGCGGGGTCGGCATCAACCCACAGATCCAGACCATGCGCCGCGGCATCGACATTCTGGTCGCGACTCCCGGCCGCCTGCTCGACCATCTCGGCCAGCGTACCGTCGACCTGTCGAAGGTGCAGACCCTGGTGCTCGACGAAGCCGACCGCATGTTCGACATGGGCTTCATCCGCGACATCCGCCGCATCATCGAGCGCCTGCCCAAAGAGCGGCAGAACCTGATGTTCTCGGCGACCTTCGCCGCTGAAGTGCGCGAACTCGCCCACACCGTGCTGCGCAATCCCGCCATGGTCGAAGTCGCGCGCCGCAACGCGCCGGCCGAACTCGTGACGCACACGGTAATCAAGGTCGACCAGGACAGGAAGCGCGACCTGCTGCTGCACCTGTTCGCCGCCCACGGTTGGCATCAGGTGCTGGTGTTCTGCCGCACCAAGCATGGCTCCGACGCGCTGGCCAAGAAGCTGGAGCAGGCCGGCGTGCGCACGGCGGCGCTGCATGGCAACAAGTCGCAGAACGCCCGCACCCGCGCCCTGGCCGATTTCAAGTCGGGCAAGCTGGCGGCGCTGGTGGCGACCGACATCGCGGCGCGCGGTCTCGACATCGATTCGCTGCCGCGCGTGGTCAATTTCGAATTGCCCAATGTGCCGGAAGACTACATCCATCGCATCGGCCGTACCGGTCGCGCCGGCGCCAGTGGCGAAGCGCTGAGCCTGGTCAGCAGCGACGAGCGCATCCAGTTGCGCGACATCGAACGCCTGTTGAAACGCGAGATCGAAACCTCGATCCTGCCCGGTTTCGAGCCGCAGCATACGCATGCTGTGCCGCGTCCCGCCGCCGGCCGTCCGCCGGCGCAGAAACCGGCCCAAGCGCGCACCCGCAGCGGCAATGGTGGTCGCAGCGGCGCACCGCGCTCGTCGCGTCCGGCCCGTTCGGGAGACGGCGGCGCCAAGCCGGCCAGCCATCACAGTGGGCAGCGGCATCGCTGACACAAATCCATTCGCACTGCAGACCCATATTTACCCCATGAAAATTAGAATTGTGGGGTAAGTCGTGGAAGTCCCCTCGTATCGCGAACACGAGCTTGCCTTCCGCACGCAACACGCGGAACTGAAGGAGCGCACACTGGCAGCCGGTGCGCTGCTGCCGGGCACGCCCGGCTCGCTGGCCCTGCGCAGCGGCCCGGCTACGGCTACTGGTATCGCGTCTTCTACCCGGTGCCTGGCAAACCCGCGGAAGAACTGGTGTGCAAGGAAGGCGATGGCGTCGCGCGCGACGCCATGCGCAGCCGCATGGCCTTCGCCGAGTGGGTCTCGGCTCAGAGGCTGTGAAAAATTCCTCATCCAGCGCCGCCGCCCGTGTTATGCGCATGGTGTACTTCAATTTGACATGATGCGATGGATGCG
>MHZX01000084.1 GCA_001828935.1 Rhodocyclales bacterium RIFCSPLOWO2_02_FULL_63_24 | reverse complement strand
TCTCTCGGCGCGCGTCGGTCTGTCCGGCACGCCCTGCTGGCGTCGCGTCAGGGAGATGGAGGAGAACGGGCTGATCCGCCGCTACACCGTGCTGCTGGATCGCGAGAAGCTCGGGCTGCATGTCTGCTGCCTGGTCAGCGTCAATCTGCTGCGCCATGTCAAGGGAGCCATCGAGGAATTCGAGACGGCGATAGGCGAGTGTCCCGAAGTCATCGAGTGCTTCAGCGCAACCGGCGAGGCGGACTACCTGCTGAAAGTCGTCGCGCCCGATATCAAGGCATTCGACGCATTCCTCAATCGGGTCCTGTTTACCTTGCCGGGGGTTGCCAATGTGCGCACCAGCGTCGTTCTGCGTGAGGTGAAATACGAGACGGCGCTGCCGGTCTGAGGCCGCATGGCGGAGTGGGGCTGGAGTGCCGCAACGGTCGCCGGCCACCATTGAAAAGCACTGTCAGCACTGGGTTTGGCGAGACCGGGTTAGAATGACCGGCCGGCAACGCTGAAGGCAGTTCATGCTCGACTTACGCACCCTGGCGCTCATCAATTTTCTGAGCTACGGTGTCTTTTTTCTGGCCGCCCTGACCGTCTGGCGTCTTGTGCCGCAGGAGCGCAGCCTGCGCGAATGGACCACGGCATCCGGGTTGGCGGCGCTCAGTGCGCTGTTGCTGGGCCTGCGCGGGATCATTCCGGATTTCCTGTCGATCGTCGTGGCCAATTCGGTGCTGGTACTCAGCCTCGGCGTGCTGCACGTCGGCACGCGCAAGCTGCTGGGCGTTGACCGCGGCTATCCCTGGCATTGGTATGCCACCGGCACGATGTTTCTTGCCGCCATCGTGTTTACCTATTTCGCGCCCAGCCTTTCGGCGCGGATCATGGTTGTGTCATTGCTGCTGGTGCCGTTCTTTATCGCCTGCGGCTGGTTGTTCTGGCGTCGTGGCGATGCGCAGATCGGCGTGGTCGACCGATTTACCGCGCTGATGTTCATGGGCGGTGCGGCGCTGTTCCTGGTGAGGATGGCGACGGCGTCCAGCACGGTTGTTTCAGCGGACTACAGGTCGACCCCAAGCTGGATCGTCGCCTCGCCCTATGTCTATTCGATTCTGTTCAACGTCTGGATGTCCGTCATGCTGGCCCTCAAGGTCAGCGCCCGGCTACAGCAGAGGCTGGGAGAGGCGCTCGGTCGCGCCGAAGCGGCGAATCGCGAATTGAACGAAACCCTCGGTTTCAACAAGGCCATCCTGGTCAACTCGCCGCTTCCGATAGGCGTGTATTCAGCCAGCGGTCAATGTGTGCTGGCCAATGACGCCTATGCCCAGTTCGTCGGTGTAACGCGTGAATCTCTGGTGGCGCAGAATTTCCATGACATCGACAGCTGGCGGGAATCCGGCTTGCCGGCTGACTGCCAGAAGACCTTGGCGCAGAACAGCCCGCAACGACGGGAAGTTCACGTCATTAACTCCCTTGGCAAGGAACTGTGGTCCGAATGCCGGATGGTGCCGACCCAGATCAATGGCGAGCAGCACTTGCTGGTCCAGTTCTTTGACCTGACCGAGAACAAGCTGGCCGAACAATCCTTGCTGCGTGGCAAGGAACAGCTTTCCGCCATCCTGAATTCGACCACCGAGAGTATTTTTCAGGTCGATAGCCAGGGCATCATTCTCGCCATCAATGAAATGGCCTGTCGTCGCGTCCACAAAACGCCGCAGGACATGATCGGCAGGTGCGCTTTCGATTTCTTCCCGCCGGAAGTGGAGCCTGGCAGACGTTCGACACTGGCCGAGGTGTTTGCCAGCGGCAAGGGAACGTGCATGGAAGACATGCGCGGCGATCACTTCTTTTCGCTCAATTACTATCCGATCTTTGGCAGCGACGGGGAGGTCGCGTCGGTTGTGGTGTATGCCACGGATATCACCGAGCGGCGACGGCTCGAACAGGGTATCGCGCAGAGCGAGCAGCGCATGGAGCTTGCGCTGGCTGCTGCCAATCTGGGCTTGTGGGACCTGGATATCGGCAGCGGGCGGGTCACCCATAACGCGCGTCTGGTCACCATGCTCGGCTACGAGCCCGACGCCACCGAGATGGATGGCAAGACCCTGCTTTCGCTGATTCATCCGAGCGATGCGCCTGGATTCGGATATGCGCTCCAGGCTCACGTGAAGGGCGCAACGGCGAGTTTCGAAGTCGAGTACCGTGCCCGCCACAAGGATGATCACTGGGTCTGGATCCAGTCGCGCGGCAAGGTGGTGGCGCGGGATGCGGACGGTCGCGCGCTTCGCATGACGGGTACCAATCTGGACATCAGCGAGCGCAAGGCCAGCGAGGCCGTGCTGAAGGCCCGCGAGGAGCGGCTCTCCAAGCTGATCGCCTCGATGCAGGATCTGGTGTTCGTGTTCGATACCGGGGGCGCCGTGATGGAATATTTTCGTCCGCCGCAGGCACGGTGTCCGTCATGGAAGCTGCGGGAAGATGTCATCGGCAAAACCTACACGGAGCTTTTCCCTGCCGATGTGGCCGGCCGGTATGGCCAGGCGATCGCCGAAATAATGATGGAAGGACAGTCGCAGACATTCGAATACTCCGTGTCCGTGAACGGGGTCGACTGCATATTCCATGCGACGCTGAGCCAGTTGGCGGGCGAAGACAGGTATCCGACCGGATTCCTGGCAGTGGTCCACGACATCACCGAGAGGAAGCGGGTGGAGCAGGAACTGCGCATTGCCGCCACCGCCTTCGAAACACGGGAAGGCCTGATGGTCACCGACAGTGAGAGCACCATCCTGCGGGTCAATCGCGCATTCACCGAGTTGACCGGCTACAGCGCCGCGGAAGTGGTGGGCAAGACGCCCGCCCTGCTCAAGTCAGGGCATCACGACGAAGCGTTCTATCGGCAATTGTGGGCCACATTGACGACGCGCAAATTTTGGGATGGGGAGATCTGGGATCGGCGCAAGAATGGCGAGGTATTCCCCGAATGGCTGACGATTTCTGCGGTTTCCGGGCCTGATGGCGAGGTCAGTCATTACGTTGGAATATTTTCGGACATCACGGATCGCAAGTTGGCCGAGGAGCGGATCCACAACCTGGCGTTCTACGACCCGCTTACCCAGTTGCCCAATCGCCGGCTCTTGCTCGATCGCCTGGGTCAGGCGCAGTCGGCAAGCGCGCGTCGCCAGAACCATGGCGCTATCCTGTTTCTCGATCTGGACAATTTCAAGCTGCTCAACGACACCCGTGGCCACGAATCGGGTGACCAGCTGCTGGTCGAGGTGGCGCAGCGGATGATGTCCTGCGTCCGCGCCGAGGATACGGTGGCAAGACTGGGGGGCGACGAGTTCGTGGTGCTGCTGGAGGACCTGGACCGGGATGCGCAAGTCGCCGCGGTCCAGGCAATGGAGGTGGCCGAGAAAATACGGAAGGCGCTCAATC
Organism: Rhodocyclales bacterium RIFCSPLOWO2_02_FULL_63_24; assembly: GCA_001828935.1. Lineage (GTDB taxonomy): Bacteria > Pseudomonadota > Gammaproteobacteria > Burkholderiales > Rhodocyclaceae > Sulfuritalea. The sequence goes on along the minus strand of MHZX01000084.1, from coordinate 15,652 downwards.
GTTCCTATGAGATTCAGGGCCATAGCCACCACAGCGCAGCCAGTATCGGCGTCAGCCTGTTCAAGGGCACCGAGATTCCGATCAGCGAACTGCTCATGCGCGCGGACAACGCCATGTACCAATCCAAGGCGGCAGGGCGCAACAAGGTGCGCTTGTATGATGCCGGCCTGCCGATTGCGGAAAATTCCTGAACTTCAACGCCAGCTTGCTGCAAGCGATAATATCCATCCGCAAGGTCTGATGCCGGGCACGCTGTAAGGTTTGCCGCAAATACGCGACCAAGTCTCCGCTGAGTTCGCAGGATGGTTCCGCGGTTCCCGCCATGCCACCTTCGCTCACGTCAATTCCGAGGGGATCCAGGATGTCATCGACAACAATCCGCGCCAAGATTCTTGCCGGCTATCTTGCGCTGGCGGCTTTTTCCGTGCTGTTGACCTTGGCCATATATTTTCTCGGCCTGCGCGTCGAGCACGACGTAGCCGACATGCGCGACCACATCCTGCCGCAGCAACGCAGCATCGGCGAGCTGCGCGTAGCCGCGGGGCGGATGGAAACCGCCATGTACGCCTATTACGCGACTACTCTCGACCGGGAAGGCTTTCAGCGCGACTTCGGACTGGGGCGCGACGAGTCCTTGCGGCTTGCGGGGCAGTTGGCGCAAACCGCGCATGCCGGCAAGGAATTGGCGACTCAGTTAAAGGCGCTGGCGGACGACGGCGCGGCGCTGGACGCAATCCTCGCCAAGGAAAACGTGGATTGGGATGCCGCGCGTGCCCTGCTGGCCAAGGCCGGCAGCGACCGCACCGTGGCGCATCGGACGCTGGACGGCGTATTGGCAGAGGTCGAGCGTTCCGTGGGGACGTCGACCGATACGGTATTTCAGCAAGTGTCCTGGCTGACGCGGGGTGCCCTTGCATTCCTTCTGCTGACGGCCATCACCGTGGTGGTGGTATGGCGTTTCGTCGCTGCCGGGATCGTCGGGCCGATCAATCGGTTGGCGGATTTCGCCCAGCGGGTCGAGCGCGAAGCCGATCTGCGCGGGGCCGCACCGGTTTCCTCCGGGGATGAAATCGGTCGCACTGCGGAAGCGTTCAACGCCATGCTGGGCCGCATTCGCGGCGTGGTCGGATCGGCGGCCGGAGCAGCCGACTCGGTGGCGGGGGCGGCGGGCGAACTGGACGGCATCATGCACGGCGCCCGCGACAGCGTTTCATCACAATTGGGGCGGGTGCGCCAGCTCGAACAGGCGATCGACGACATGAACGCGCAATTGGCGGCGGTGGCGGCGACCACCGGAACCGCGGCCGGCAAAGCAGCCAACGCCGCCGACGAAGCCGACCAGGGACGTGGCCAGCTGGCCGATACCGTGCGCAGAATCCAGCAGTTGGCGCACAGCGTCGAGCAGTCCGCTGGCGTGATCGGGCGCCTGGAGCAGCAGACGATCAGCATCGGCAGCCTGACCGGCACCATCAAGGAGATTGCCGACCAGACCAACCTGCTGGCGCTCAACGCGGCGATCGAGGCTGCCCGTGCCGGCGAGGCGGGGCGCGGCTTCGCCGTGGTGGCGGACGAGGTGCGCAAGCTTTCGCAGAAGACCCAGGGTGCCACCGAGGAGATCGACCGCACGATTTCCGATGTAGTCGGCAGCGTACAGGCGATTGTTGCCCTGATGGCCAGCAACCGGGCCGATGCCGCCAGTTGTGCCGAAGAATCCGAAACCACCGGGCAGCGCCTGGAGACGGTCATCGGCGTGATGGGCGAGATTCGGGCGGACAGCCGGCGCATCGCCGAGACCACCGAGAACAGCCATCGCCTGGCGCAGAGCATCAGTGCGCGAGTGGCGGAAGTGGCTGCACTTGCCAACGAAGTCGATGCCGGCATCGGGCGCTCGGCGGTGCAGGCGGAGCAGTTGGCGGCCGATGCCGGAGGGCTGCGCGGCCAGGTGCAACAGTTCCGATATTAGCTTGGCAGCCTCGACTGCAAACAACAGGAAGGAATCTGTAAGGATTGCCGGTCCGGCGCGACAATATCGCAGGAGCCGATCCGGTTCCGCTTCCAATTGAGCTTACCCAACGCATCACCACAACAGGAGACCACCATGAACGATCAGCGCAGCGTAATTCAGAACACCATCCAGGCTTCCATCGCCGGTCTGATGGCTTTGGGCATTGCCGCGACGGCGGGTTCCGCCTTTGCCGCGGACGATGCCAAGGCCAAGGAAAAATGCTTCGGCATCGCCGAGGCCGGCAAGAACGACTGCGGCGGGACTTCCAGCAAGCATGCGTGCGCCGGGCAATCGAAGGTGAATAAGGATCCGGATTCCTTCAAGTTCGTCGCCAAGGGCAGCTGCGAGAAAATGGGCGGCAAGCTGTCGGCGGCGACGGCGCCGAAGATGGACAAGAAGTCCTGAACAGTGGCTGCTTGCGATCCAGTGAGCAGCTTGCCAGCGCAGGCCGGGATCGGCCTGCGCGCCCAGCATTACGCTGAAGTTCTTGCCGACTGGCCGGCGCTTGGCTGGTTGGAGGTGCATAGCGAGAACTTCTTCTTTCCCGGTGGGGAGGCGTTGCGCGTGCTGGATGCGGTGCGCCAGCGCTATCCCGTGAGCCTGCACGGCGTGGGTCTGTCGCTGGGTTCGAGCGACGAGCTCAATCGGGGTCATTTGCACAAGCTGAAGGCCCTGGTCGAGCGCGTACAGCCGGCTGCGGTATCCGAACACTTGTGCTGGTCCTCGATCGGCGGCCGCTATCTCAACGACTTGCTGCCCTTGCCGTACAGCGAAGAAGCGCTGGCCGGGGTCTGCGACAGAATCCGTCAGGCGCAGGATTTCCTGGGGCGCCGCATCATGATCGAGAACGTATCCAGCTATGTGCGCTTCAAGGGCGAGGTCATGCCGGAATGGGAATTCCTGGCGGAAGTGGCACGCCGCAGCGATTGCGACATCCTGCTCGACGTGAACAACATTTTCGTCAGCGCGGCCAACCACGGCTTTGCCGCGCTGGACTATCTGCAGGCGATTCCGGGCGAGCGGATCGGCGAAATCCACCTGGCCGGCCACGAGGTTGACGAGGGCGAGCCGGCGGACGAGGATTTTCTGGTGGACACCCATTCGCGGCCGGTGGCGGATGCGGTGTGGACGCTGTATGTCGACGCCTTGACTCGCTTCGGCCGGAAGCCGACGCTGATCGAGTGGGACAACGACATTCCGGCGCTGTCGGTCCTGCTGGGTGAAGCCGGCAAGGCCCAGGCATTGCTCGACGGCTATCGGGAGTCATGCGATGTACTCGCTGCCTGAAATCCAGTCCCGCTTCTACGCGGCGATGATGGCGGCAGCCGATCCCGCCGAAACAGCCGTGCTGGAGGTGATGGAAGAAGATGCCCGACGTGGGCAGCGGCGCCTGGCCGCCTATCGCCGCGGTATTTTCGGCAATTTGTGCAATGCCCTCGTCACCAGTTATCCGGTCGTCGTCAACATCGTCGGCCTGCCGTTTTTTCGCGAGGCCGCGCGTCTTTACATACTCTCGAATCCCAGCCGCAGCGGCGACCTGAACGATTATGGGGAAGGCTTCGCCGGATTTATCGGCGACTATCCGCACGCCCGCGAACTACCCTATCTGGCAGACGTGGCGCGACTGGATTGGTTGGTGCAGGCGACGCTCAATGCCGGCGAGCGGAGGTCGACGGATCTGTCGGTTCTTGCCGCGATCCCTGCCCGGCGCTATGCCGACCTGGTATTCGAGCTCGATCCGGCGCATGCGCGTCTGGATTCGGACTGGCCGCTGCACGATATCTGGCGGGTCAATCAGCCGGCTTATGCCGGCGCCATGCAGGTGGATTTCTCGCGCGGCGGCCGGGTCTTGGTGCGGCGCGTACACGCTGTTGCCAGGGTTGAGGCCTTGGGCGTGGCCGAGGCGGTTTTCCTCGATGCCCTGGCGCGCAGAATGCCGTTGGCCGTCGCGGCGGCGGAGGCATTGCGACAGGATGGCGGATTCGAGTTCGGCGCAAAATTGCAGGACTGGATCACATCCGGCTTGCTATGCAAGGCCCTGCTTGAGCCGCGAGCGGAGCCCGTCGAATGAGCATCGCGGCGCGAACGAGATTGCATGGGCTGATGCAGCGCGCGGGAACCCTCGTCGCGCTGGTCGAGGCCTGGCTGACGCCGGTTTTCGATCTCGCCATCCGGCTCTATGTGGCGAGCGTGTTTTTCCGCTCGGGATGGCTCAAGATATCCGATTGGGACTCCACCCTGGTGCTGTTCGAGAACGAATACCAGGTGCCGCTGCTGTCGCCGAATATGGCGGCCATCCTGGGCGCCGGCGGCGAATTGGCGTTGCCCGTACTGCTGGCATTGGGATTGGCCGGGCGTTTTGGTGCCGCGGGATTGTTCGTGGTCAACCTGGTGGCCGTGCTGTCTTATCCCGACTTGTCGGACCTGGGGCGCGCGGACCATTTGTTGTGGGGCGTCCTGCTGCTGGTCACCCTGCTGCATGGCCCCGGCCGGATTTCCCTGGATTTCTGGCTGAAGCGGCGCTTGGCTGCTGGCACGATCGCTTGACGTTGCGCGCGACGTCGATCGCGTGAAATGGAAACGACATAGAATTGCTGCATGAATGCGCTCCTCAAATGGTTGGTGTCGGCGCCGCGCCTGCTTTTGGTGGTGTACCTGACGGTTTTCGGCCTCGGTCTGGCGCTGTCATGGCGCATTTGTCACCTCGGCCAGGAGGTAATGTCCACCACCGCGCCCTTGAGCCGGGAAAAGCTGCCGCTGCTGAAGACCATTTCCTATCTCAAGCTCAGCGTCACCAGCATCGAGCCGACGCTTTACGAGTACTACGCGACGACTGATCGCGAGACCTACCTGACGCGCGCCGAGGAGAACCGCTCGCGCATCAAGATGTCCTGGGACCGGATTCGTCCTGGCTTTGCCGGTCACCCGGCATTGACTCAGTTCGATACCTGCTATGGCGACATCCAGGGCATCGCGGTCGATCTTGACCATATCCTGGGCGCTTCCAGCGTCGATTGGGACGCGGCGCGCGCCGCGCTGAAGAAGCTGAGCGTAGAAAGCCGGCGCATCGAAGGCATTCTCGATCAACTGGTAGACGTCGTTCAGAGCGACGTGATCAGCGGCGGCGAGCGCGCCGACAGCGGCGTCAGCGAAATTGTCCAGTTGGTGGTCGCCTACAGCCTGGCCATTTTTCTCGGTGCGCTGTTTGTCGGCCTTGCGCTCGACGCGCGGCGCCGGGCGGAACTGCGCCTGATCGAGTTGGCGCGACACGATCCGGTCACCGGCCTGCCCAACCGGCTGATGTTCCAGGAGATGATGAATCGGCATCGGACCACGCCCTTCGGCCTCCTCCTGTTCGGCATCGACCAATTCAAGCGGGTACTCGGCGGCCTCGGGCTTGGCGCCGGCGACGAACTGCTGAAAGCGGTCGCCCGGCGCATCGAGAGCGCGCTGCCCGCCATGGATTTTGCGGGATGCAGGGTGTTTCGCTTCGAAGGAGTCGAGTTCGGCGTGATCCTGCCGCAGACCGAAGACAACGAGGAACTGGTCCGCGTGGCGCGCGCGGTGCATGAGGCGATGGAGCAGCCCTTCGTCGTCGAGCGGCGCGATATGTTTGTCAATCTCAACTGCGGCGCCGCGCTGTATCCGCGCGACAGCGGCGATGGCATTACCCTGGTGCGCAATGCCGGCGCGGCCATGCAGGCCAGCCGCGAACAGAACCGCAACCGCTTCCGGGTCTACGACAAGACCATGAGCGACCTGGCACTGGAACGTCTGGCGCTGGAAAACGATCTGCGAAGGGCGATCGAGAACGGTGAGCTGGCGTTGCACTACCAGCCCCAGGTTTCCCTCGAATCGGGCGCGGTGTTGGGTGTCGAGGCCTTGCTGCGCTGGCGGCGCAACGGCGAAATGGTGTCGCCCGCCGTATTCATTCCGCATGCTGAGACCTCCGGCCTGATCATACCGATCGGCCTCTGGGTGCTGCGGCAGGCCTGCCTGCAGGCCAAGGCTTGGCAGGATGCCGGTTTGCCGCCGCTGATCATGGCCGTGAATATTTCGCCGCGGCAGTTCCTGCAGGAAGATTTCGTGGCCACAGTGGCCGAGGTGCTCGAATCGACCGGTCTCGCTGCGGAAAACCTGGAGCTGGAAGTCACCGAGGGCGCCGCGGTACAGGACGTCGAGCATGCGATAAGAACCCTGACCGCACTCAAGCACCTGGGGGTCCATCTGTCGATCGACGACTTCGGCACCGGCTATTCGAGCCTGTCGTATCTGAAGCGCTTCACCGTCGACAAGCTCAAGGTCGATCAGTCCTTCGTGCGCCAGATGAGCGACAGCGAACGCGACGGCGCGATCGTCGCGGCTGTGGTCGAACTGGGCCATCAACTGGGGCTCAAGGTCATTGCCGAGGGGGTGGAAACCGTCGGCCAGTTGCGCCAGCTGATCGGTCTCGGCTGCGACGAAATGCAGGGCTACTATTTCGGCAGGCCGGTTGTACCGGCGCAACTGGAGGAGCTGTTGCGCAGCGGGAAGCGCCTTGATCCGGCCGCAGCCGGGTCGGGCTGACTCAGGCGCTCAATGGATCTCGCGGGTTTCGAGGAACTTCACGTCCGGGTGGCGTTCCTGGGTCATCGACAGATTGACCCGGTTGGGCGCCAGATAGACGTAATCCCCGGCGCCGTCCAGCGCCACATTGACGCCTGATTTGTCGGCCAGGGCGCGAATCGCCTGATCGTCGCCGCGCAGCCAGCGCGCCGTGGCGACCGGGTAGGGCTCGAACATGACGTCGACCCCATACTCGAATTCCAGACGATGGGCGACCACGTCGAACTGCAGCGTGCCCACTGCGCCGAGAATCAGGTCGTTGCTGTGGATCGGCCGGAACAGCTGGGTGGCGCCTTCTTCCGCGAGCTGCTGCAGGCCTTTCTGCAACTGCTTCATTTTCATCGGATTGCGGATCTGGGCGCGGCGGAAGTGTTCCGGGGCGAAGCAGGGGATGCCGGTGAATTTGAGATCCTCGCCTTCGCTGAAGGCGTCGCCGAGCAAGACCGTGCCGTGGTTGGGGATGCCGAGGATATCGCCTGGCCAGGCTTCGTCGGTGGTGTTGCGGTCCTGCGCCATGAAGGTGATCGCGTTGTTGACCGCCAGGGTTTTGCCGGTCGAGCGCTGGCGCAGCTTGATGCCGCGTTCGAACTTGCCCGAGCAGACGCGGACGAAGGCGATGCGGTCGCGGTGCTTGGGGTCCATGTTGGCCTGGATCTTGAAGACGAAGCCGGAGAACTTCGGCTCGCCGGGCTGCACCAGGCGCGATTCAGTCGCCCGCGGCTGCGGCGGCGGCGACAGCTCGACCACCGCGTCGAGCAGGGACTGCACGCCGAAGTTGTTGATCGCCGAGCCGAAATACACCGGCGTCTGCTTGCCAGCGAGATAAGCGTCGCGGTCAAAGGCGTGCGAGGCGCCGCGCACCAGTTCCACTTCCATGCGCAACTCTTCGGCCTGGTCCGGAATCAATTCGTCGAGCCGCGGGTTGGCGAGTCCTTCGATGATTTCCGAAGTGCCTTTCTCCGCCTGGGGATCGAAGAAGTAGATGATGTCGTCGTAGAGGTGGTAGACGCCGCGAAAGCGCTTGCCCATGCTGATCGGCCAGGTCATTGGCGCGCACTGGATGTCGAGCACGGCTTCGATCTCGTCGAGCAGTTCGATCGGCGGTCGGCCCTCGCGGTCGAGCTTGTTGATGAAGGTCAGGATCGGCGTGTCGCGCAGGCGGCAGACGTTCAGCAGCTTGATGGTCTGGGCTTCGACGCCGTTGACTGAGTCGATCACCATTACCGCCGAATCGACCGCGGTCAGTGTGCGGTAGGTGTCTTCCGAGAAGTCCTCGTGACCCGGCGTGTCGAGCAGGTTGACCATGCATTCGCGGTAGGGGAACTGCATCACCGAACTGGTGACCGAGATGCCGCGCTGCTTCTCTAGTTCCATCCAGTCCGAGGTGGCGTGGCGCGAGGCCTTGCGCGCGCGCACTTCGCCGGCGACCTGGATCGCGCCGCCGAACCAGAGCAGTTTTTCCGTGAGTGTGGTCTTGCCGGCGTCGGGGTGGGAAATGATCGCGAAGGTACGGCGGCGGGCGAGTTCGAGTTCGAGCTGGGACACGGCGGCAGGATAGTGATGCGAAGGGCCGCGATTATACGGTGCCGGCCAAAAGTCGGCTTACCTCAAGAGTCGGCGCTGGCGAACCGGCGACGTGCCCCGGCTCTTCGAATTAGCGCGCCGCCTATACCAAGCTCATGCGCTGCATCGGTGCCGGGCAGGCGGCGGGATGCCGTGTTGTTTCACCCGCCAGCACCCAATCCGGGTCAAGCGAGCGGATCGGCACCGAGGTGTCGGCGGGAATCCGGCCGGACAGCTGCAAAGCCAGATAGCGGCCGCAACTGACGCGCAGGAAGGAACTGAAATTCGCGCCGTCGTTGCCAGCCCGGCCGCCGGCCTCGGCCAGTTCGTCGTAGAGCCGGGTGATGAGTTGCGCCACGCTGAGGCCGTCACGGGCGCCGATTTCCTCCAGCACCTGCCAGAACAGGTTCTCCAGCCGGATGCTGGTGGCGACTCCGGAAAGCCGCAAGGAGCGGGACCGGCAGCGATACAGTTCCGGGTCCGCGGTGATAAAGATTTTGCACATTGCCTGTTCTCCTCGGCAAGCGGGGATGCGGATGCATCCCCGCCACGCAATGTAGCACTGCCGCCGTACCGGGTGAACGGCTCAGAGATCGATGCGGGTACCGAGCAGTTTGAGGAATTGGCTGATCCAGGCCGGATGCGCCGGCCAGGCAGGCGCCGTGACCAGGTTGCCGTCAGTCACCGCGGCGTCGATCGCGATCTCGGCGAATTGCCCCCCGGCCAGCACCACTTCGGCGCTGCAGGCCGGATAGGCCGAGCAGTTGCGGCCCTTGAGCACGCCGGCGGCGGCCAGCAACTGGGCACCGTGGCAGATGGCCGCCACCGGTTTGTTTGCGGTAAAGAAGTGGCGCACGATGGCGAGCACCTGGGGATTGAGGCGCAGGTATTCCGGGGCGCGGCCGCCCGGAATCACCAGGGCGTCGTAGTTTTCGGCTTTGACGTCGGCAAAGCCGATGTTCAGCGCGAAGTTGTGGCCGCGTTTTTCCGAATAGGTCTGCTGGCCCTCGAAATCGTGAATCGCCGTGGCGACGCTGTCGCCGGCTTGCTTGTCGGGACAGGTCGCGTGCACGCTGTGACCCACCGCCAGCAGCGCCTGGAAGGGCACCATCGCTTCGTAATCCTCGACGTAATCGCCGACCAGCATCAGTATCTTTTTGGCTGCCATGTTTCTCTCCTCGTTGTCAGGGGGCATGCACCGGCATGTCCGCCAGCCATTCTTGCAGCGTCGGGAAGCGGCCGGGTGGTAGCCGGCTAACGCATTCCGCGAGTGGGGGCATCGGTGTAACATCGCCCGGGCAACCTGCCACGACTGCCCCTCATGCCGCCCGCCCTGCCTGCCGACGAGATCCAGCCATTGATGCAGTCCCGCTTCGGCTTGTGGCCGGCCTGGATCGCGCTTGCCTGTTCGCTGGCGATGACGGCGGTTGCCTGGCGCTACAGCCAACAGGACCTTGAGCGCCAGTCGCGGCTTGAGTTCGATGCCGCGGTCAGCCAGGTGAAGGCCGATCTCAATGCCCGCATTGCTGGCTACACGCAGATATTGCGGGGCGCTGCGGCGCTGTTTGCCGCCAGCGACCGGGTGACGCGCGAGGATTGGCGCGATTACGTGGGTGGCTTGCGGCTGGAACGCGATTATCCGGCGATCCAGGCCGTGGCCTTCGCGCGTTCCGTGACCGGCGGGCAAATCGATGCGCTGGTCAGCGAGGTGCGCCAGGAGGGCGTTGCCGACTTCGCGGTACGGCCGCCGGGACGCCGTGACCGTTATGTCGTCAATGTCTTCGCCGAGCCCTACCGGGGGCTCAATATCAAAGCGCTTGGCTATGACATGTGGCAGGACGCCGACCGGCGCGAGACCATGGAACGGGCGCGTACGACCGGCGAACTGATGATCACTCCCCGCGTCACCCTGAAGATCGACGAACATAACCAGGTGCCGGCGCTCATCATGTATCTGCCGGTGCTGCGCAAGGCCGGCGGAGATATCTACGGCTACGTGCTCAGCCCGTTCCGCATGCCGGCACTGATGGCGGATCTGCTCAAGCGCAGTTTGCGCGGCGTGTCGCTGAGCATCCATGACGGCGCCGAAGCAAAACCGGAAAACCTGTTCTACCGAAGCGACGTCGAGGACAAGCGGCGTGTGGCGAAATTTGTCCTCAGCGAAACCGTGATCGTCGGCGGCCGGCCGTGGACGCTGACCTACGCCAGCCGGCCGGAGCTGGAGGCGCGGGGCGACGTGAGCCGCTCGACGCAGGTGCTGACGGCGGGCGTGCTGGCCAGCCTGTTGTTGTTCGCCATCGCCTGGTCGCTGGCGACCACCCGCGACCGCGCCATGCGGCTGGCGCGCGAGATGACCAGTTCGCTGCGCGACAGCGAGGCCCGGTTCCGGGTTCTGGTGGAGCAGGCGCCGGATGCCATAACGGTTTACGACATGGATCTGGGACGCTTCGTGGACGCCAATCCCCAGGCGGAAAAGCTGTTGGGCTGTTCTCGGGCGGAATTGCTGAAAGGCGGCCCCGAACGCTTCTATCCGCCCGAGCAGTTCGATGGCACGGCCGTCGCGGACAAGGTCCGGGAAATGCTCGAACGGGCCATGATGGGGGAGCCGGTACTGTTCGAACGCACCATTCGCAATGCCGAAGGGCGGATCTTGCAATGCGAACTGAGGCTGGCGCGTTTGCCGTCGGCCCAGCGCCGACTGATCCGCGGCAGCTTTGTCGATATCACCGAGCGCAAGCGCGCCGAAGCCGATCTGCGCATCGCCGCCATCACCTTCGAGTCGCAGGAGGGCATGATGATCACGGACGCCGCCAAGGTGATCCTGCGCGTCAATCGCACCTTTACCGAGATCACCGGCTACAGCAGCGAGGACGCGGTCGGCCGGACGCCCCGCCTGCTCAGTTCGGGACGTCACGATGCGGCGTTCTATGACGCGATCTGGGAATGCGTCGGGCGCAGCGGCACCTGGCGCGGCGAAGTCTGGAATCGGCGCAAGAGCGGCGAGATCTATCCCGAGTGGCTCACCATCACGGCGGTGAAAGGCAGCGACGGGGCCGTCACCCACTATGTCGGCACCTTCGCCGACATCACCATGCGCAAGGCGGCGGAGGAGGAAATCAGGAACCTGGCGTTCTACGATCCGTTGACCCAGTTGCCCAACCGGCGGCTGATGCTCGATCGCCTCCGCCAGGCGCTGACCAGCAGCGCGCGCCACGGGCGCCACGGCGCCTTGTTGCTGTTCGATCTGGACGACTTCAAGACGCTCAACGATACCTTCGGCCATGACGTCGGCGACCAGTTCCTGGTCGAGGTGGGCGCGCGCATGGAATCCTGCATACGCGAAGGCGACACCGCCGCGCGTCTGGGGGGCGACGAGTTCGTGGTGATCCTCGAAGATCTCGATGCGGAATCCCTGGCGGCGATGCAGGCCGAGAGCGTGGCGGTGAAGATCCAGGCGGCCTTGAGCCAGCCCTACCTGCTTGACCTGAGTCTTGCCGGCGGCGACGAGAACACGCGCAGCTACCATTGCACGTCCAGCATCGGCATCACGCTGTTTCGCGATCAATCGCTGTCGGTGGAAGAGTTGCTGAAGCGGGCCGACACCGCCATGTATCAGGCCAAGGCAGCCGGACGCAACACCCTGCGCTTCTTCGATCCGGAAATGCAGGCCGCGGTCACCACCCGTGCCGCGCTGGATACGGATCTGCGCACCGCGATGCGCGACCGCCAGTTCATGCTGCACTACCAGCCGCAGGTGGATGGCGCCGGCCGCGTGACGGGCGCCGAAGCGCTGCTGCGCTGGCAGCATCCCCAGCGCGGCCTGGTGTCTCCGGTCGAGTTCATCCCGCAGGCGGAGGACAACGGGCTGATCCTGCCGCTCGGCCAGTGGGTGCTGGAAACCGCTTGCAGCCAGTTGGTGGTCTGGGCAAAGAACGTCGACATGGCGCATCTCACCATCGCGGTGAACGTCAGCGGCCACCAGTTTCGGCAGAAGGATTTCGTCGAGCGGGTGCTCTCGGTGCTGCATTTCACGGGAGCCGATCCCCTGAAGCTGAAACTGGAGCTTACCGAGAGCCTGCTGCTGCACGACATGGACGACATCATCGCCAAGATGAGCGCGCTGAAAGCCGAAGGCGTGAGCTTTTCGCTCGACGACTTCGGCACCGGCTATTCCTCGCTGTCCTATCTGAAGCGCCTGCCCCTGGGCCAGTTGAAGATCGACCGTTCCTTCGTGCGCGACGTGCTGACCGACGGCAACGATGCGGCCATCGCCCGCACCATCATCGCGCTCGGACAAAGCCTGGGTCTGGGGGTGATTGCCGAGGGCGTGGAAACCGAGGCGCAGCGCGAGTTTCTTGCCCGGCAGGGCTGTTATGCCTATCAGGGCTACCTGTTCGGCCGGCCGGGAGCGGCGGTCGTGCTGGAACGACCCCGGCCCGGCTAACGCGCTTCAGCCGGCGGCTTCGAAGTGCTCCAGCATCAGTTGCACGGACTGCGTGCCGTTCCATTCGTTGATGTCGACGCGAAACGCCGCGTGGATGCGATCCGGCGCGCCGTTGGCAAACTGTTCGGCGAAATTGAACTGGATGGCGTCGAAGCGCTGGCCGCCTTTTTGCAGCTTTAGCTTGAGGTGCTTGTCTTTCAGCACGCGCTGATTGAGCACCTCGAAGCGGTCGGCGAAGACCGGCGCGGGAAAGGCCTGGCCCCAGACTTCCTGCTGCATCAGGCGTACCGCGTCGAGGGAGAAATAGCCGGATTCGAGCGGACCGTCGGTTTCCAGCGTGCGCGTGAGTTGCGCGGACGAGAGCAGTTGGCGGCAGACCGTTTCGAAGGCGGTTTCGAATTCGGCCAGGCGTTCCTCGTTCAATGTCAGGCCGGCCGCGGCGGCATGGCCGCCGAAGCGCAACAGCAAGTCGGGATGGCGCTTGGCGACCAGATCCAGCGCGTCGCGCAGATGCAGGCCGGGGATCGAACGGCCGGAAGCCTTCAACTCGCCGAGGTTGCCGCGGGCGAAGGCAAAGGTCGGCCGGTGCAGTCTCTCCTTGACGCGGCCGGCGAGGATGCCGATCACGCCCTGATGCCAGCCGGGATCGAACAGCGTCAGGCTGGCGCGGTTGCCGGGGTCGAGCGTGGCGAGCAGCAGTTCGGCGTCCTCGCGCATGTCGGCTTCGATCACCCGCCGTTCGCGGTTGATGGCGTCCAGTTGCTGGGCAATATTCAGCGCGCGGTTCGGATCGTCGGTGACCAGGCACTCGATGCCGAGCGACATGTCGGCCAGGCGGCCGGCCGCGTTGAGGCGCGGGCCGAGGGCAAAGCCGAGATCGAAAGTCGCGGCGCGGCTGGGTTCGCGGCCGGCCACGGCAAACAGCGCACGCACCCCGGCCTGCATCTGGCCGCCGCGGATGCGCGCCAGCCCCTGGGCGACGAGGATGCGGTTGTTGCGATCGAGCGGCACCACGTCGGTCACGGTGCCCAGCGCCACCAGATCGAGCAGCGCGGCCAGATTCGGCTCGGCCTGGTTGGCGTAGGCGCCACGGCGGCGCAGTTCGGCGCGCAAGGCCAGCGCCACATAGAACATCACGCCGACGCCGGCCAGGGCCTTGCTCGGAAAGTCGCAGCCCGGCTGGTTGGGGTTCACGATGACTTCCGCCGCAGGAAGTTCGTTGCCGGGCAGATGATGGTCGGTGATCAGCGTCGCGATGCCGCGGCGTTTGAGGTCGGCCACGCCCTCGACGCTGGCGATGCCGTTATCGACCGTGATCACCAGCTCGGGCTGGCGCGCGGCCGCCAGGCGCGCGACTTCCGGCGAAAGGCCGTAACCGAGGCTGAAGCGGTCGGGCACCAGAGAGTCGACCGTGGCGCCCATCATGCGCAGCGCGCGCAGGCCGACCGCGCAGGCGGTGGCGCCGTCGCAGTCGTAGTCCGCGACGATCAGGATCTTGCGGCCGGCGGCAATCGTGTCGGCCAGCAGCGTCGCGGCGTCGCGCGCACCTTTGAGTCGTTCCGGCGAGAGCAGGGCGCTGCTGCGCGTATCGAGTTCTGCTGTGCCGCGGATGCCGCGTGCCGCATACAGCCTTGCCAGCAGCGGATGGATGCCGCCCTGTTCCAAGGTCCAGATGGCGCGCGGCGGAATCTCGCGCACGGTGATGCGGGTCGCGTTGCTCATGGCGGCCCCAGTTCGGTCAGCGTGCCGGCCTTGCGCCAGAATTTCCATAGGTCATGCCGGCTGATCCGCAGTTCGGCCGCGCCAAGATCGCTGGGGGCGAGCAGGCGCAAGGCGTCCAGGCGGCCGGTGCGCAAGGCGTGCAGCGCGGGCGCCAGCCAGGCGTCCTCGAAGCTGCTCAGTTGTTCGCGCCAGACCAGCGCATCGCCGGTGCGTGCGGGATAGTCCAGCGCGTCGTAGATCGCCAGCGGCGCGCGCGCGGCGGCGTCGATGAAATCCGGCGGCAGCGCGGCGCTGGCGATCCGCAGCAGGCGGGCGACGCCGTGCGCCACCGGATCGTCGCTCCAGAATATGTCGTGCGGACTGCTGGCTGCGCTGTTGTCGAACTCGGGCAGGCGTCCGCCGCCCCAAGGCCACAGCGAATTCACCGGGGGCAGGCCGGCGGTTTCGCGCGCCTGATTCACCGGATGGGTATGCAGCAGCATCTGTGCCTCGCTGATGGCGTGGCGCCAGGGGGCATAGGCGGCGTCCAGCGGCAGCGCGGCGGCGGCGCGGCCGGCGGCTTCCGGCAAGGGCTCGAAGGGTGGCGCGCCGGTGGTCAGGCGCAGGTTCCAGGATTGGGGCGAGATCACCTCCAACTGCCCGAGATGGGCAAGAGTCGGCGCCAGCGACACGGCGAGCGCGGCCGCTTCCGCCTCGTCCAGACGCAGTTGGCGCGGATCGTCGACGACCAGGGCGCGCTCCTGGAAGCGCAAGCGTACCGGATCGAGGCAAAGCCACTCGCCGGAGTCGTCGCGGCGCGCAGGATGGCCTTGCGCCACCCAGCGCAAGGCGGCCACCGGCAGCGGCGCGGCCAATCCCGCAACTTCCGCCAGAATCGCGGCGCTGCTCTGCGGCGGGCGGTGAAGCAGCCGGCCCTTGCCCAGCAGGGTGTCGAATGCGGGCAGGGGCAGGTCGTAGGTGAGATCCGCGAGCGCCTGGCGCGTCCAGATAAGGCCAGGCACGATGAGCGTCAGCATGGCCGGATGTTAACACGCGCCGCCACCCCGGCCAGCAGGGCTTGCCGGGACGCAAGACGCCACGTTCACCGAGGGGCGCAATCATGCCAAGGACTATTTCGACGCCGTCGAACGCGGCGACACGGTTCGCGTCTTCCGGACTGGCAAACCCATTGCCGAAATCGTGCCTGTCCGTTCCGGGATTCCATCATGGAAGAGGCAATCGACTCGTTAGTTCTACTTTGTCAGATTGAATTTCAATCATCTGCCGCTGTCATCTGACATAATGCAACACGTTGATTCTCATGTTATTTACTT
>MHZX01000083.1 GCA_001828935.1 Rhodocyclales bacterium RIFCSPLOWO2_02_FULL_63_24 | reverse complement strand
GGGCAAACCTCTCGCAATACGGGACATCGAGCTTCCGGAACTGCTTCCTGGCCAGGTTCTGATCAAAGTGTTTTTCAGCGGAGTCTGCCGCAGCCAGCTCATGGAAGTTCGTGGCGGACGAGGCCCGGATCCTTGGCTACCTCATTTGCTCGGTCACGAAGGCTCGGGAGAGGTTCTCGAAGTCGGAGAAGGAGTGACCAAGGTTCGCCCGGGAGACCAGGTCATTCTTGGCTGGGTAAAAGGCGAGGGGCTCGACGCGCCGGGTGCAAAGTATCTTTGCGAAGGACAAACAATTAATTCTGGCCGAGTGACCACCTTTAGCAAGCACACGATTGTGTCGGAGAGCAGGATCGTCAAGAAACCCGCGAATCTTTCCCCCGAAGTTGCGGTCCTGTTTGGTTGCGCCTTACCGACCGGTGCCGGAATGGTCCTCAACGAACTACGACCTGCTGCTGGAAGTTCGGTGGTCGTGCTTGGCCTGGGGGGGATCGGCTTGAGTGCTTTGATGGCGTTGCACGCATTTGAATGCAAGAACATCATTGCGGTTGACCTTTCTGACGAGAAGCTAGAACTCGCCAAAGATTTCGGGGCAACTCATGTTGTCAATCCGGTCCGGGAAGATGTGATCGAACGAGTCCTGAAGCTGACAGCAGGGGGAGCAGACGCCTGCGTTGAGTCAGCGGGTACGACTGCGAGCATCGAGCTCGGATTTGCGTTGATTCGCAAGGGAGGGGGCAAGCTTCTTTTTGCTTCGCACCCAGCCGAAGGCGAAACCATTCGACTTGCTCCGCATGAGTTGATCAGCGGCAAGCAGATTGCGGGAAGCTGGGGCGGCGGTACACAGCCAGACAGGGATATCCCGCGGATGTTCAATATCTTCAGCGAGGGCAACATCCCGCTTGATCGCTTGCTCACAAAGCGCTATCGCCTGGAAGAAATCAATCAAGCCCTGGATGATCTCGAGGCTGGAAAAGTATTCCGTCCATTGATTGCAATGGACCATTCAATAGACGTGCACTAGGGCGATCTCCCGATGTCAAACCGAACAGTTTTTGTATCCGGTAACTTCAACGTCCTTCACCCGGGGCACCTACGCTTGTTGCGCTTTGCGCGGGATTGCGGGGACAGGCTCGTCGTCGGCATCCAATCGGATCGGATCGCGGGCAAGGCCGCGCATGTTCCTGAACAGCTTCGCCTGGAAGGGGTTCAGAGCAACAGTTGGGTCGACGAGGCATTCTTGATCGATGAGCCGGTAACCGATGTCGTTGGTCGCCTGCGTCCAGACATCGTTGTCAAGGGCAAGGAACATGAGTCTCTGTTCAATCCGGAACTGGAGGCGCTGGAACGATATGGAGGGCGGTTGCTGTTCAGTTCAGGCGAAACTGCCTTCTCGTCCGTTGACCTGCTGCGCAAGGAATTCACGGAAGTAGACTATCGCTCAATCGCACTTCCCAGCGATTACCTTGCGCGTCACGCGATTCAGCATGCGAGACTGGCTGCCCTACTGCAGCGCTTTGCGGACATGAAGGTCTGTGTGGTTGGCGATCTGATCGTGGACGAGTACATCACCTGCGAGCCGCTTGGCATGTCGCAGGAAGATCCCACCATCGTGGTTTCACCATTGGATTCCACGCGTTTCATTGGCGGCGCTGGAATCGTGGCGGCACACGCAGCCGGTATGGGAGCGCAAGTCAGTTTCGTCTCGGTTACCGGAGTTGACGCGCCGCGTGACTTTGCGTTGAAGGAACTTGCTGCAGCAAAGGTTCAAGCCCATTTGCTGGAAGATGGGAACCGCCCGACTACCTTGAAACAGCGTTTTCGGTGCAAGGGGAAGACTCTGCTACGCGTCAGTCATCTACATCAGGGAGCCATTGCCGCTCCATTGCAGGCCCGCCTGCTCGAATATCTGGAAGAAGCTATGCAGGGTGCCGACCTCCTGGTCTTTTCTGATTTCAACTATGGCTGCCTACCGCAGAACGTGGTCGACAAGGTAACCTCCATGGCCAAGACGCGGAGCGTGATGCTGGCTGCCGACAGTCAATCGTCCTCCCAGGTGGGGGATATCAGCCGCTTCAAGCACATGGACCTCCTGACACCCACTGAACGCGAGGCCCGTATCAGTACGCGCAATCGCGAGGATGGATTGGTGGTATTGGCCGAAGCGTTGCGCCAGCAATCATCGGCACGAAATATTCTGCTTAAATTGGGAGAAGAAGGTTTATTGGTTCATGCCGGAAATGGGGACCGTCCCGACTGGTTGACGGATCGTGTCGGTGGGTTAAATTCGGCGCCGAAAGACGTCGCGGGTGCTGGTGACTCGCTGCTTATTGCCAGTGGGCTGACGCTGGCCTGTGGTGGCAATATCTGGGAAGCGGCCTGCCTGGGGTCTCTCGCCGCAGCAGTGCAAGTGGGACGGGTTGGCAACACACCGATTCAGCTCCATGAGATGCAGCAGGAGATTGCCTGATGCGGGCAATCCTCTTGGCCGCCGGCTTTGGCACACGACTGCGGCCGCTCACAGATACGGTTCCCAAATGCCTCGTGCCGATCAAGGGACGACCACTTCTGGGTATCTGGCTGCAAAATTTGAAGCACGCGGGCATCGGCCCGTTTCTTATCAATACGCATTACATGGCGGACAAAGTTACCGCGTACATTGACGCTAGCGAGTTCTCTGAACAAGCAACACTGGCACACGAACCAGCGTTACTTGGTACTGCTGGCACGTTGAAAGCCAACGTCGGCTTCTTTGGCGATGACGAAGGTCTTCTGATTCATGCGGACAATTATTGCTCGCCAGACTTTCGCGCCTTTATGCGCGCACATCGCGACCGCCCTGCGGGCTGCATGATAACCATGATGACTTTCCGTACCGACTCGCCGTCATCCTGCGGCATAGTCGAGTTGGATGAGCGAGGTGTAGTCGTCGGCTTCCATGAGAAAGTCAGTTCGCCGCCGGGAAATCTTGCCAACGGCGCTGTGTACATTCTCTCAAAGGAATTTCTCGGCGCGCTAAATGCCGAATTCCCTTGTGCAACGGACTTCAGTACCGAAGTGTTGCCTCACTTCGTTGGTCGGATTCTGAGCCACGAAACGAAGGGCTTCTTTCTCGACATCGGCACACCTGCAGCGTATGCAATGGCCAACGCCATGTCGCCGGCCGCCGCTGCATAACAACAACCATGCTTGGGGGCAGCCCCGCCGACTCAGCCAGGAAAATGGCTCCGTGCCAAACGCTCCAAGTCCGGCCCCTCCAGTGGCTGCATGCTGGCCAAGGCCCAAAGATCGAAATTCCGGGAACGCTGCATTCCTGCTACACGCAAAAACCCGGCGGCAAACAATACTTCGCGCAGCACTTTAAGCGTAAAACCGCAGCGATGAGCCATATACAGGTTGCCCGCTGCCATCGGCGGCCGGTGTCCATAGAGAATATCGAGCGGGGTAATCGGCCCGGCAGGTGACACGTAGGCGGGATCGCCCAACTTGTCCTCGGCGATCAGGGCGCTGACCGACTGGAGATCCGGGCAAGTAATGACCACAAAACCATCGGGCTTCAACACCCGCCGAAATTCCTTTAGTGCCAATGGCACCTCGTGCGGATACAAATGTTCGATGTTGTGGCTGGAAAATATCGCATCAACCGACGCATTGCCCACTTGCGACATATCGAGCATCGTTCCAACGATGTCGGGCTGCACACTTCGATCGATATCCAGACGCAGTTCAGTCCACTCTGGCGTGTTGAAGCTGCGTGTGGTTCTGTCTTTCCGATTTGGGCCGCAGCCGACATGGAGAAGGGTTGGCATGATTGTCTTGGCAGGTTTGGCAAAGATTTTTAGAGACTTGGCGAACTGTCGCTCACTACTGACACAAGAGTCGGCGCTGATAACACGGTGCCTTCGCATCGGGACGCGCACTCGACCGCAGAGGACACATATCGCTTCGCGCATTGCATTTCATATGGACCCGTACTCGCTTCTAAAACGCTCTCGTCGCTCATACGCATCGAGGCTCATGAAGCCGCTCACATCGCCACCAACGGTTGCAGTATCTGTACGCATGGCAAAAATCGTGGCGAGGTCAGGTGATACCGGTTGGTGGGTTGATCCATCGCAGAAATCCAGCCACATTTGTTCAAACAGTGCCTCGAGGTGATGCACCAGCTTTTTGGCATCGAACAAGGTGCTGCCAGGTAGGCTTTGCTTCAAACGTTCCTTGATTTTCTCTCGTTTTTCATGATTGTTGCCAAGCTCGATTGCAAGCGCAACATATTTTTCGGGCGTATCACAGACCAAATCCCGCATTCCCGTTGCCTGCGAGAGGCTGCCACAAACACGTGACGCAAAGCCGATACCGGCTAGTGTGACAATGGGTATTGCCATCCGTAGAGCATCTGAAGCGGTCGTATGGGCGCCATAAGGAAAGGTATCCAGAAAGACATCGGCATAGCGATGGCATCCAAGGTACTCGGTATTGGAGCGAAACGGCAGAAAAACCAGTCGTTCCGGCGCAACGCCGCGGCGGACCGCCTCGTTCCGCAACTGCCTTTCGGCGTCGTTTCCGGCACCGCGAAGCCACAGAACGCTTCCGGGAACACTGCTCAGAATGACCATCCAGCGAGAAAATACCGGTTCCGTGACCTTGACCGCTCCATTGAAGCAACAGAACACAACCCCGGTCTCGGGAAGGCCTAGATCGGCGCGCGAGCTGGCGAGCGCCGGAACCTCGTACAACTTGCCGTTTGGCTGATAACACGGCAGCCGTACAACTTTCTCGCTGTAATACCGCTCATGGCTTTGCGGAATGATGAATTCGTCGGCAATGATGTATTGATGCGCCTCCGAACCCATCGTTCCTGGGTAGCCCAGCCAGTTGGCAATGATTGGCGCCGGTTTCATGGCCAGCAGTCGCGGCCGCTGGTAATTGGTGTGCCCATTCATGTCGAGAAGAATGTCGATGCCACGCCCATTGATCAACGCAGCTGCATCCTTGTCGCTTACGCCCCGAATATCGACCCAGCCATCCACGCCAGCCATTATCTTCATTTGAATCGGGTCGTTCGTTCGTTCACTGAGGTTGAATACCGTGATCTCGAACCGGTCCCGATTGTGAAACTCGAAAATATCGCAAATCAGGTATCCGACGGCGTGGCCGCAGAAATCGGAGGAAAGGTAGCCGATTTTTATTTTCGAGCGCGTAGGCGTCTCGGGCGGAAGCCATTGTCCGAGTGTGCGGCAAATCGCTCCCGCATGAATCATCTGATTTGAATATGTCCACGCGGTGGCGAGTTGTAGCACGGGATCATCGACCAGTGAGCTCATTGACAATGGCGCCATCCTTTGCAGGATATCGCCGATACCAAGCGTGCCCACCGGCTCCAAGGCTGGCCAAATACATAAGCCCTGCCGAATATTGACCAAATGCTGAACGAGTTCGCGCTGGGTTGGGTCTATCTCTACGGCTTGCCTTAGGGCTCTTTCGGCAGCCGCCGCTTCAGTCTGCCGTTGAATTCGCGCCATGTTCTTCAAGGCGTGAATCTTGGTGGCGATGTTAGTTTGCGTAATGGCTGAAAGCAGATCTGCGACCTGCTGCAATTCGGCCACCGCGAGATCAGATGTGCCGAGTCGCTCCAAAGTCGAGGCCAGATTCAGGCGTGCAGGATAAAAATCGGGGGTAGCCGCTACGGCCCGCTCAAGCATGTCCTTGGCGCCCTGCAGGTCGCCACGCGTCAGCAGGATCGAGCCGCAATTGAAAGCGGGGACGTGACGCAAGGGATGGTTTGGATTCGCCAGTAGCCAGTACTTGTACAAGACCAAGGACAACTCCACGTCCCCTGCGGCAGAGAGCGCATCCGCAGCGGAAATCAGGCCCATTAGGTCAAGTGACGCCGCCTCTACTCGCTTGATTGCATCCAGAAAGACAACAGATGTCTGTCCCATGAGTGTCCTTTCTGACTAAACCTCACCCGTAATAAACGCGACCAGTCATCGCAAATCGCGTCAATCGCTTACGCCTTTTTCGGCGCCGGCAGGGTAATTCGCGAGGGCTTTATTGCCTTCAAAATGAAAGAAAACACAGTGTTGTCATCTGTCATGCGAATGCAATCGAAGTCCGCTTTATATATGTATCGAAAATCCGACATCGGCGTGTTGCCGACTTGACGGGTGTATTCGGGCTGAACCAGAAAAACAAAGTTCTCAGGTTGAACGATGCGCTTGTGCGACGGATCGCCCCAAGCCCATGGGGAGTGGCGCGACGGGCAAGTGCCGATCAAGTGTCCCCCCGGCTTGAGAATCCGCCACAATTCGGCAAACTGTGCGAAGAAAAACGCGTAATCGCCCTGCTGCCCGGTGTGCTCCAAGACCTCGTAGGCATGAATCTCGTCGAACTTGTCGTCCGCGAAAGGCAAGGGCATTTCTTCGAGATTCCACACAATGTCAGGCTGATGATCGGCGTTGATGTCGAGCGTCACCAGATCAGACCAATCAGGACGATCATTCACGGACATCTTCTTGACGAGACTGGAACCCGCGCCGATCAGCAATTCTTTGTAATTTGACATGAGCGTGATTACTAGTAGATAGATAGATGATGCGTCGGAAGCGTTTCCACCCCAGGTATCCCCATAGCCCTAGCCCCCAAGAGTCTGGCGAAAGTACTCGACGGTCTCGCGCAATCCATCGGCACGATCCTTCATCGGTTGCCACCCCAGATGCTGTCGGGCAAGACCGATGTCGGGACAGCGCCTGGTAGGATCGTCGGCGGGCAATGGTTGAAATACAAGCTCGGAACGCGAACCACAGAGCGCGATGATTTCCCTCGCCAGTTCAGCAATCGTGAGTTCCGCCGGGTTACCCAGATTGATCGGGCCGATGCACTCATCGTCGCTCGCCATCATCCTTATCAAGCCCTCCACCAGATCGCTGACATGGCAGAAAGACCGCGTTTGCAAACCCTCGCCATAGATCGTAATCGGCTTGCCAAGCAAGGCCTGTACGATGAAGTTTGAAACCACGCGACCATCGTTGGGGTGCATGCGGGGACCGTAGGTGTTGAAAATGCGAACCACCTTGATGCGCAGTTTGTGCTGCCGGTAGTAGTCAAAAAACAAGGTTTCGGCGCAACGCTTGCCCTCGTCGTAGCAGGAACGAACCCCTATCGGATTGACATTACCCCAGTACGACTCCTGTTGCGGGTGCATGGCCGGATCGCCATACACCTCGCTAGTGGACGCCTGAAGAATCTTCGCCCGTACGCGCTTGGCCAGGCCCAACATGTTGATCGCGCCATGCACACTGGTCTTGGTGGTCTGCACGGGATCGTATTGGTAGTGAATCGGCGAAGCCGGACAGGCCAGATTGTAGATTTCGTCCACCTCGACATAGAGCGGAAAAGTTATGTCATGACGCAGGAGCTCAAAGCGTGGCAGACCGATCAGATGTTCGATGTTGCGCTTCGATCCGGTGAAATAGTTATCCACGCAGATTACTTCATGCTCTTCGGCCAACAAACGTTCGCAGAGATGGGAGCCCAGAAATCCAGCACCTCCGGTGACCAAAATGCGCTTGCGCTGACTGGCGGGCAAAGGCACAAAATTACTTCGGGTATCGATGGTCATGTCTGTTTTGATCCTTCCAAGTAGTGCGCACTCAAAACAGCTCCATGCGCTTTTTTGGGCGAAGGACTGCGCGCAACGCTGACAAATACATCTTCCATCGCTCTGACAAATCTTGGCGTGTCGAACAAGGGGTGAGTCGCCCTGTTTTCTTGAAGACGTTGCCGAAGCCCACGCAGCCGCAATGGGTCGCTCGCCAGTTCCACCGCCAATTGCTCATACTCGCCGAAGTTCGTCGTGACCAACTCCGGCAAGCCTATCGCGTTTAGCAAACTCCCCGCCATGCGTGATGCAAAGGTTCGTCCCGAACAAGTAAGCAAGGGCAGGCCCATCCACAAAGCATCGCTTGCCGTCGTGCCACCATTGAATGGCAAGGTATCGAGAAACAGATCGGCCAACTGAAATCGAGCCAGATATTCAGTCGGTTGCACACGGGGAGCGAAGACCAACCGCTGGCTGTCGACCCCTTGCCGCTCGGCAGCACTGATGAGATTCAGGCGTGCAACCTCGTTGTCGGCAAGTAACCACAAAACGCTGTTCGGGGTCCGAGTTAGGATTCGCATCCATGTGCCAAATAGTTCGGGGGTAAATTTATGGTTATGGTTGAACGCACAGAATACGAAGACATCATCCGCAAGTCCATAGGTAGCGCGGCGTGGCAGTTCGGCAACGGTGCGCTTACGATCGTTAACCTGAAAGCAATCCGGCATGTACAGCGGCTTTTCGCTGTAGTACTGAACTTCCTTCTCGGGGATCAGGTAGCGATCGGCCAGAATGTAATCGACACCAGGGAGTCCTGTCGTCCCGGGAAAGCCAAGCCAGGCGATTTGCACGGGCGCGGGCCGATGAGCCAGAATGGTCGGCCTGCAACCCGAAGTGAGCCCCTGAAGGTCGATCAGGATATCGATTTCGGCGGCGCGGATAGTTTGTGCCGCCTGCTCGTCAGTCATCTGGTCAATGCGAATCAGATGATCCATGGCAGCGCGGATTCTTGCCCGCATTGGCGAGCCGTCCTCGGGGCTCCAGCAGAAGGCGAATACTTCTACCCGGCTTCGGTCATGTAGTTCGTAAAGCTCGGCCGTGAGTATCGTGACGGCATGAAGATTCAGGTTGGATGACAAATAGCCGACTCTCAAGCGCGGATGTTCATATCCCTGCGCCGGCGCGAGCGGTGGCAGATTGCCCGGAATCTTGGCGCGCGCGTAGCGCAGCGCGGTATCCAGTTGCTGCGCCGGATCGTTTGAAGCACTGAGCATGGCCAGCGCGGAAGTCGAACGTACCATCGATTCGACGCTCACGCCCGGAAGAGGTGAATAGACTGGCCAAGCACATTGTTTTTGTCGCAAATGCACCCAATGATGCAGCACTTCTTCCTGATCCGGCTGCACCGCAAGGCTACGGGTGAGCATCGTTTCGGCTTCGGCATAACGGTGCTGTTGTTCAAGCAGGCGACCGAGGCTGTTGAGCACATGTTTGAGCAACGCCGTGTCGGGTGTTTCAGCACCAGTGATCACGCCTAGGGCTTGTTCCCATTCCGCAATGGCCGCGTCCGGGCGACCGGAGCGCTCAAGCACCGAACCGAGATTGAGTCTCGCCTGGGGAAACTGGGGATTCTGGACAAGCGCTTCTCGATATACCTGCTCGGCCCCCCCCAGATCTCCGGCGTCACTGAGGATGCGGCCCAGATTGAAACGTGCAATGAATGCCAGCGGCGAGTTGGCGTGTGCTATCCATGTTCGATAGAGATCGGCAACCTCGCTACTTGAATCTGAGCGGGAAAGCTCGTCCGCGATCCCGATAAGGTCCGTAATCGACAACACGGCAATCGTCGCAGGTGTCCGGTCGCCCTTGCGTACTGCGTCGACGGCGTCTTTTGCATCGTGGATGGCGGCGGGCCTTGTCACATTGCTGATCTGTCCAGCTTTTCGCGCCTGCAACAGCCCGTGAGCCTTGCGCGCCGCATGATCCCAAGTCCATTGACTAGCCATGTCACTTGCCGCGCGCAGGCCGACAAGTCTTGCCTCATCGCGATTCTGGTAGACATGCAACATGCGCTCGGCCAATTGCTCGATATCGATTTCAGCCCACAAACCCGCCTCGCCAGCCCTGGGGAAGAACAAGGGGTCGAAGACCGGGACCAAGTTCATGACGTCGAGCAGGTGGGCATTGGCGTCGTTTGCGTACTCGGTGATCGCGCTGTATCGAGTCGTAATGACCGGAGTGCCACAGGCCATCGCCTCCATGATCGGCAGACCCCAACCTTCGGCCCGCGTCGGCAGGACAAAGCAATCGGCGTCGGCGTACCGCTTCGCCATCTCGACATCGGTCGCAACCGGCTTTACAGCCTTGACCGGCGCCATGCGGCCAAGGTTGAGTTTCTTGATTTCCTGTTCGACCGAAAAGCCACGTACAAAGGGGTTGTCGCACATCAGCACCAGCTCGACGTCCTTGATGCCACGAAATGCCTTGGCCCATGCCTTCAGCAATTCAACCTGGCCTTTGCGCACTTCCCATTTGCCAACGGTCAAGAAGCGGAAAACACTTCTTGATTTGCGTTGTTCGCGCAGCGCCGGGTTAAAGATCGCGGCATCAAACCCCTCCGGCACAACCTCGACCTTGATATCGGCAAGGCCGTTTTGTCGTATGACCTCCAGCCCCCAGCGCGAGGTCGTCCAAAGTTCATCGACCTGCCGCATGCCATTGATCCAGTCGGCAGCCAGCTTCGTGTATTCGAACACGGTATAACCGACACGGTAGCCGCCGTGAAATTTGTGGAAATCATTGCCATAGGCAATGCAGATCGACGGCTCGGACATATTGATTGCGCCTTGACGCGCAATCATCGTCGCCAAATCCTGGACAACGGGCTGACCACCGAAGTTGGCGTTGGTCGGAGTCAGGCATACCGGCTCGATGCGATTCAACGCACGAAAGAAATTTCGGGTATGCACCTGATACCCGAGATACCCGTAAGCAGGCCCGAATCCATTGATCATCAGCGCATGGCCTTCACATGAACGAAGATAGTTCGTCCCGGCCTACCGAACCATGCCAGTCCAACCGGCCTGATAGTGCGAGAACATCGGCGTAGCGCCGATCTGCTTTGCGTACTCGGCGACATAGGTTCCCTTGCCGCCGATCGCCGGTAGCGAAATCATGTCGAACTGGCTGTTCGCGTTGCCGACGACGCGGCAGGTAGACGGCGCATCGTCAACGACGACCATGGTATCGGCACGCAAGGCACCGACAATCGAGACCAGTTCCTTCAGGTGATGCACGGCGCTCGGCGTCGTATTGGTCCAATCCACGTCATAGGAGTCCAGATAAAGCAAATCGATCGATCTCCCGGCCGCCTTGAGCTGGCCGGCCACATCGATCAACACTGCAACGCTGTCGCCTGTGAGTACGGCGATGCGTTCGCTCACCAGCGTCTTGCACAGCGTCGTTGCCTGTGGATCGAGATCAATCGCAAATCCTGTCGATCCTTCGGGCGAAGCTCGAAGATAACGATCGAACAGCACGCTGCTCTGTCCATCGCCCGCCCAATTTCCCTGCGCGCGGGCGCACCCAGTCTCGACAATCGTTAGAGGACCATCCAGGGAGTCCAAATATGAAAACACCTTGCGAAACGATATTTCGCGCAATGCCAGCTTTGGCGCCGCTTCGCTGTCAAACCAGGTCCAGAACTCATCGTGCTTCATTGCTATCCCTTTGCAGCATCCTACGTCGACAGCCTCTCGCGAATGCGGCTAGCGAGGTACTGCCTGAAACGCGGCCAGCAATTCGCGTTTTAGAAAGACAATTTGCTTCTGTCCAACACCAATGTCGTACATGCGACGAAGCATCGCGCCAAAGTTGGCCTGCTCGACATAGGCCTGTAATCCGGGTACGAACAAGATGTCGAAATGCGGCTCGAGCAGCGCCGAGAACTCCTCTGGGGACACTGCTTGCATGTTCCTGAGATGATGTGGAATGAAGTCAACAAATAGCGCACGGGATACTTGGAGCATCCTTTGCATGCCCTTCAACGCAAAGTACTCCGAACCCTCAATATCCATCAGGATGAGCGAGTAATTCGTTGGTGGAAGAAATTCATCGAGGGCAACGGCATCCACCTCCGTCACGGAAGGATTGTCATGGAAATACTTCGGATTCGTATGAACGGGATAGCGCTTGCTGCCGCCTGAGTTATGCCGGCTGAACACAAAGGGTATCTTGCCGGACTTATCCCCCGCCGCCAGATTGCGTACATCGACGTTCTTGACGTCGTTCAGGATGAGGTTGCATTGCAAGAATTTGTAGTTCGCAGGATTGGCCTCAATTGCGGTCAGGTGCGCACACCGCTTGGCCAGGGCAACTGCGACTGTTCCAATGTGGGCGCCGACCACCAATATGTTGTCGCCAGTCGTTATCAGCCTTGATGCAAGCTCGACTTCAGCGGCACCCCAGGCCCCGGAGTCGCGCAGACTGCGTCCGACCAACTGATCCTCCAGGTCGAAGGCAAAAATTCCTTGCTCCGACGAAGTGATAATCCCGCTCTGGAAGGCCGAGGCAGTCGCTGACGGGGATGCTGTACCGCTTTGTGGAGCAGCGTTAGCCTCTGGCTGTGGCTTGGGTTGCAGGGAAGGCGCCTGCTTGCGCACATTCTCCACCAGGGCCGCCGACGCCTGCCCCAGGTCGTCGGTGTAGGCCGCGTAGGACTTCTCTTCGATCAACGCGGAGCCAAGCAGGTCATTGATCTCGCGTTTCACCGCCGCACGTTGGTCATTGGTCACATAAACCGCACGAGCAAGTTCAATGAAATTCGAGCCGAAATCCTTCGCCCGCTCGCACTCACGAATATCATCTTCGATCCACCACAACGACTCGTTTACCGCCTTGAGCTTGCGCGATAGTTCGGCCAGCGCCACATGCGCAGGAAAGTGCTGCTCGCGCACCGACACCAACTCATTCAATTCCCGCCTAACATTTGCCAACTTGGCAGGATTTGTCAGCTTCTCGGTCTTGATTTCAAGAATGGTGATTTTGTCGATGATCTCGCCCCAGGACTGGGGAATCATCGGCGTATCACTGGCGGAATCCCGCAAATGAACGGCAGTGAGTGCTGCACCGGATACCGGCGTGGTTCCATGCAGGCGTTCCGACAACGCATCCGCAATGCGACGGAAAACCGCGTCCCAGTCTCCGTCCACAACCTGTCGAAACAGGCGCATGTTGGGATACCAGGGACTATCGTCGCGCTCAAGCAGGAAGCGCCAGTCGGGAACCTTCTTGAGCGGCACCCAAACGGGACGCCCGAGCGCTCCGGCAAGATGGGCCACCGCTGAATCCGAAACAATGATCAGGTCGAGATTCATCATGATGGCCGCGGTATCGACAAAGGCGCCATCCCGATCGACATCAGCACCAAGTCGCTCCACCCGCATTCCTGCGGGCAAGCGATCGAGCTGATCGAGGCCATCACGCTGCTGCAGCGAGATCAACGTCACATTCGGCAGCCTCGCCAGCGGCGCAATAGCCGCTAGCGGCAAGGAACGCCCTTTGTCGATCTTGGCATTCGGATTGCCCTGCCAAGCAATCCCGATCTTGAAGCCGCTGAACCGTGCCAACCGGTCTTTCCAGTGGGCAACTCGCTCGGGTTCGGCCGTCAGGTAGGGAACCTCGGCCGGAATATCCTCGACATGCAAAGTGCCAAGAATGCGGGGAAGGCTCAACAACGGGGAATGCACGTCAAAAGGTGGTAGCGGAACGGTGTCGAGCGATACCAGCGTAACCCCGGGAATCTCGCCAATCACCCGCCGCAGCGGGGGATGAACCGCAAAAATCACCTTGGCGCCACGGGCAACCACGCGAGGCAGGTAGCGGACAAACTGGAATGAATCCCCCATGCCTTGCTCGCCATATACCAGTATCGTCTTGCCCTCGATGGATTCGCCACCCCACAGCGGCTGAGAAAATTCCCCGTGAATATTGCGCAGCCAAGCATATTCGCCCAGCTTCCAGCGCCAGTCATACTCGGGCCAGCCTTCTTCCAGTTCCCCGTGCAGCAGAAGCGACTGACCGAGGGTGTAATGAGCTTCTGCAAAATCCGGATACGCGGCCGTAGCTTTGCGCTGAACGGCGATGGCTTCCTCGAATCGGCCCAGCGAACGCAGCGTCAGCCCGAGATTGAAAAGAGCTTCGTAAAACTCGGGGCGGATGGATAAGGCTTTTTCGTACTGCAGAACGGCATCCTCGAGCTTGCCCATGCTGGAGTAGGCATTGCCCAAATTGCTATAGGGAGTCGGATTTCTTGGATTGATAGCGATTGCCCGCTTGTAGCAGGCGACCGCCTCATCGCTCCGCCCCTGGGCACTCAATACGTTGCCAAGGTTGCCGAGATAGATATCCCCCCCAGGTTCCAGCTTTATGGCCTTTTCAATCAGGCTTGCTGCGGTGGCGAGGTCCCCCCCAGCATAGGCCACCATTCCGGAAAGGTGCAAGCTGTCCGCATGCTTCGGATCCAGCGCGAGTATCTCGTCGTAGAGTTGCTTGCTTTCCGCAAGGCGGCCGGCCTTGTGATGCTCAAGCGCACGCTCGAACAACTTCCGCACCGCTGCTGCATTGGGTTTGGCTTTGGTTTTGCTTTTGTTTTGCCTCATCGCACAGGAAATCGTTTGACTAACGACTGTCTTTATAGCCGCCCGAGCGCCTCCCAAAGCGTCGATTGAAAAACGAGAAACCTGCCCAATTCGTCAGATATGCATCGCATCGAGGACTTCAAGAAAAATGGCGCCAATGCAGGAGGTTGCATTGCAGCATGCAGGAAAGCGCCGCTTTTGTACCCTTATCGCTGCAAAGCACGCCACGACACGAAGATAGGATAAGCGGATGGCAAAAGGTCAATATTCCGCCTCGCAGAACCGTTCCGGTCAAATGAGGCCTGGCGCGCGTTCACCTCTGCTGGAAGCGGTTTTTGAGCTCAAATCGGCCTGGATTGCAGTGTTTGTGTTCAGCATGGCGGTCAATTTCCTGATGCTGGCGCCGACCATATACATGATGCAGGTTTCCGATCGCGTCATGACCAGCCGCAACATGATGACCCTGCTCATGCTGAGCCTTCTCGCCTTGGCAGTATTCGCCGTCATGGGGGTATTGGAGTGGGCGCGCTCGCGTGTCCTGGTTCGGCTTGGGGTCAGGCTCGATCGGCGCATAGGCGCGCGCTTGCTTTCGTTAAGCCACCGATTTGAAGTGGAAAAACTGGGGGATAGCCGTCGCCTGCTGTCCGATCTCACCCATCTGCGAACCTTTCTTACAGGATATGCAATATTTGCACTGCTCGACGCACCCTGGGTACCGATCTTTCTGGTTGTCACGGTAATGCTGCACCCTCTGCTGGCTGCGGTGTCCCTCGGCGGCACCATTGTCATGGTAATTCTTACCTATATCACCGAACGTGCCGTGCGCACTCCGCTTGCCGATTCCAACAACAGTGCCGCGGAGACATCCCAGTTTGTCGCAACCAACATGCGGCATGGAGAAATCATCGAAGCCATGGGCATGTTCCCGATGATGCTGCAACGCTGGCAAAAGAAACAGGATCGCTATCTTGTGCAGCAAGCAATCGCCAGTGACCGGGCGGGCATGGTTCAGGGCGTAACAAAATTCGTCCGCATGACGAATCAGGCGCTGGCGATGGGCGTGGGCGGCTTCCTGTTTCTTCAATCCGACGTCTCGCCCGCGATCGTATTTGCCGCTTCACTATTGTCGAGCAGAATCTCGCAGCCTATCGAATCCCTGATGATGACCTGGTCGCAACTTGGAACGGCCAGCGAAAGCTGGAAACGCATCGACGATGCGTTGCGCTATGTGGACCAGCAGTACTCGGGGGTCACTTTGCCTGCTCCGACAGGAGAAGTGACCTTGGAAGGGGTGTTCGGCGGCCCCCCGGGAATTTCGGCACCCTTCGTCCAAAGCGTCAATCTCAAGATCCCGGCAGGGGTGATCGTGGCAATCGTGGGCTCTAGCGCTTCGGGAAAGTCGACTTTGGTACGTCTGATCACCGGGGTCTGGGCGCCTCGGGTCGGGACGGTGCGTCTCGATGGGGCGGATCTTCGCACCTGGCCACGGGAGCAGCTTGGCCCTTATATCGGCTACCTGCCCCAGGACGTTGAGCTGTTCGAAGGCACCGTCGCAGAGAACATCGCCCGCCTCGGGGCGCTCGACAGCGAGCGGGTGATTGCGGCAGCGCGTGCCGCCGGCGTCCATGAAATGGTCCTGCAGATGGCGGACGGCTATGGCACGCAGGTCGGAGCCAATGGCGCCTTCTTGTCCGGCGGCCAGCGCCAGCGCGTCGCACTGGCCCGTGCCATGTATGGCGACCCGCCGTTGCTCGTTCTTGACGAGCCCAACGCCAATCTGGACGAAGCCGGCGAACTCGCTCTGGACGCCGCACTCCAGCAGGCCAAGCAGCGTGGCCAGACGGTCATCATCGTCAGCCACCGGCCGATCGCGATCCGCAACTGCGATCTGATACTGGTCATGCAGGATGGCCAAGTTCTGCTCTATGGTCCTCGCGAGCAGGTCATGGCCAAGTTGGCCGCCGCAGCCGCGGCGGCAAAAAACTGAGAAGCCAAGGGCTGAGCACAACGCCCTGACTCGGCCAAGTCGCGGGGTATGCCTGCATTTCCCCTGCTTTTGTCCGCCTTCGCCAGAATCGGCGGACACTAGAATGTTCCAATGCGATTAATGTTCCCCGCAAATTCTTGCCATGGCAGCTAGTGCTTCCTGGTGGCGCAGGATTTTGCGCCGGTCGCCAGCGACTGACGATGGTCAGGCGCTGGCGACCGGCGCAGCAGGGGGATACTCGCTCGATGAACTTGACGATCCGCGCGGCGCCATCGCCTTTGGCTACAGCGTGATTTTCTTCGGCCTGGGTCTCACCGCGTTATGGGCCATATTCGTCCCTCTTGGCGAGGGCATCACTGCTCCCGGCGTGGTCGTGGTCGAATCTCATCGCAAGACCATCTCGCATCTGACGGGCGGAACAGTAGCGGCGGTCAAGGTTCGCGAGAACCAAGCAGTAAAGGAAGGAGAAATACTTCTCGAGTTGGATTCGGTACGGGCTCAGTCCGCTCGCGATACGGTGCTTCACGAATACATCGCGGCAGTGGCCAGAATGTCCCGGCTGACCGGCGAGCAGACATCGGCCGCACGCCTAGCATTCCCTGATGAGATCTATGCCTATGCCGCGCAGTTGAAGCGGGAAGACCTGCTGCGCGCCCAGGAACAGTTGTTCCGGGCGCGGCAGGATGCCTTCAAGGGTGAATTGGCGATTCTTCAGGAAAACCTTGAGGCTTCCCGCATTCAAGCCACCGGCGTCCGCAATCAACTCTACGCCCGCCGTCAGCAGGTCGAGTCGCTGCGCAAGGAGATCGAGAGTACGCGACCGCTGGTCGCAGAGGGCTACACCCCGCGCAATCGTTTGCTCGAACAGGAGCGCCAGCTCGCCGAACTGACCAGCGTCACTAGCGAACTGGAAGCTCGAATCGCACGCGAGGGAAGCAGCAGCGCAGAAATTCGGCTCCGTGCGCTTCAGCGTCGCCAGGAATATCTCAAGGACGTTGAAACGCAGGCCACGGAGACCCGCCGGGAGGTTGCGAACCTGACCGAAAAGCTGAAGGAAGCGGAGGCCGATCTTGAACGCATGACGGTCCGCGCGCCCTTGTCGGGGCAAGTCGTGGCGATGACCGCTCAGGCTCCAGGCGTGGTCATCGCACCAAACAGCAAGCTGATGGAAATTGTTCCGGCAGGCGACAAGCTGCTGATCGACGTGCAAGTCCCCATCACCGCAGCAAGCCGCGTCAAGCCTGAGTTGGAAACCGATATCCGCATCAGCACCTTCCCGGACACGCCGGCGATTGTCATCCAGGGACGCGTACAGTCCGTATCAAGTGATCGCCACGAGCCGCCGCCGCCTGCACTGCCCTACTATCTCGCGCGGGTAGAAGTGACGCCGGAAGGCGTCACTAGACTGCAAGGACGCAAGCTGCGTCCCGGCATGTCAACCGATGTCGTAATCAAGACGGGGGAACGGAGCTTCATGAAGTACCTCATGGCTCCGATTTCACGCCGGGTATTCGAGTCCTTCAAAGAGCCTTGACATGGTGGATCGCCAATCGCGGCTGAGCGGGATGCGTGGCCCCCGGTTCGGGTCTGCCTGCTGTTTGGCAGCCTCGCTGTCGCTGGCGCTTGCGGCGGGCTGCTCGCAGATAGGCGATTATCAGCGCCCGGACTCTTATATTCCGCCGCAGTGGCAACAAGGCGGACCCGGAGAGGCAACACAGCGGGCAACCCAGATTGACTGGCGCACATTCTTTCAGGATCCCCGCCTGCAAGCACTCATCGCCGGCGCCCTCCAGCACAACGGTGATTTGCAGATCGCCTTGGCGCGAGTTGAGGAAACACGGGCACAGCACGGCATTGCAAGTGCGGACCGCCTGCCATCGGCGAATCTCTCGGGCACCCGAACAAGGAGCAAAATTCCAGCCGCATTTACCGGAACCGACCGCCCGGTAACCACCGAACGCGCCGAGCTTTCGCTCACCGCCCTGTCCTTTGAGCTGGACTTTTGGGGGCGCGTTGCCAATTTGTCCGAGGCGGCGAGAGCGAATTATCTTGCCAGCGAATCCGCGAGCCGCGCCATGCGTATTACGCTGATTTCCGAGGTGGCGAACCAATACTTCACCTTGCTGGAATTTGACGAGCGGACGGCCATCACGCGTGCCGCGATCGAGTCCCGCAGAAAAAACCGCGACCTGGTGCGGCGCGGTATGGAGTTAGGTGCTGCCGCCCGCTCGGATTATCTGATGGCGGAAGGCGCACTCCATTCCGCACAAGGTGAACTGGCGAGCCAGGAAAACCTGCGGGCGAATGCCGAACATGCGTTGACGGTCCTGGTCGGCAAACCTCCTGGTGAGTTGCTCCCCGGGAAGAGGCTGCATGAACAAGAACTCCGCAACGATCTGGCGCCAGGCATTCCATCCGAAGTTTTGTATGCGCGACCGGACGTGATCGCGGCGGAGCATCGTTTGCAGGAAGCGCATGCAAATGTCGGCGCTGCGCGAGCGGCGTTTCTGCCGAAAATACTGCTGACGGCAGGCCTCGGCCTGGCCAGCCCTACGCTTGCCGGATTGTTCGCGCCCGGAACGGGCAACTGGAATTTCCAGCCTTCGCTGTCGCTGCCGCTGTTCGACGGCGGACGAACCGCCGGTTTCGAGGATGTTGCGGAGGCGCGCAAGAATGCCGCTGTCGCCGACTATGAGAAGACTATCCAACAAGCTTTTCGCGAAGTCGCCGACCTGCTGTCGGCGCGATCCAGCCTGATCGAGCAGCGCCAAGCCACCGAAGCCCTGGTCAGGGCATATCAAGAACGACTGGTAGTCGCCGAAGTACGCTTCAAGTCAGGGAGCGCCAGCTATCTTGAGGTACTCGACGCGCAGCGGGATCTATTCGCCCAGCAACAGGCAGCTGTCCAGATTCGTCGCGCCCAACTCAGCACGGCCGCCCAACTCTACAAAGCACTGGGTGGCGGAGCAGAACCGGAAGCTTAGCGGCAGCGAAAGTGCACCGCCTAGTAGGCCTGGATTTGCCCAGCAACCCTCGTACCGAGGGCGCCGAACAACCAGAGGCTGGCTTAAACCTGGATGTTCATGATGTCGTGATAGGCCGACACCAATTTGTTCCTGACCTGTACCATTTGCTGAAAGGACAAGTTGGCCTTTTGCAGGTTGATCATGACATCCTGCAGATTGACGTTGCTTTGCCCGCTGGAAAAATCCTCGGCCATCTTGTGCGCCTGTTGCTGGGCAGCATTGACCTGATCGATGGTGGACTTCAGCACCTGCGAAAAATCCGGCCCTTCGGCGGGAGCGGCATTACCCGCCGGCTTGCTCCCCGCCAGTGCAGAGGCGGAGCGCAACTCGGAGAGCATCTGGTCGATTTGTCGTGTATCGATGGCCATGGGGGAAACGTTACTTGAATTCGTTCAGAAATGGAATAGCAATCGGCGTGCCGGCTGTCGCTTCCTGATCAAGAATCCTCGTCATCGTTGAAAAATCCCTCGGCCCGATACTGGGAAAGCTTGTAGCGCAAAGTGCGTTCGGAAATACCGAGAATTGCCACCGCCTTCTTGCGCGAGCCACCGAATTTGGCCAAGGTATCCAAAATGTGTTGCCGTTCCAGATCTTTCATGTTCGCCGGAGAACCAGTGCTGACAGTGGTTTCCGCGAAAGTCGGCGCTGACGATACGGCAACCTGGGCGCCGGCCGGCTCCGCCGGAGCGGCCGCGCCGCTGGCAGTCGGGGCACCCGTCAGCGGCAGGCTGTCTGCCTCGATCGCTTCCCCCGCGGTCATGATCAGCGCGCGCTGGACCACATTTTCCAACTCGCGCACATTGCCCGGCCAGGAGTGGGCTACCAGCCGTGCTTCTGCCGAGGCGGCAAATTTTGCCGTCCGACGCGAGGCTGCGGCCTGTCTCGCCAGACAGTGCCGCGCCAGCGGCAGGATGTCGCCAGGGCGCTGGCGCAGAGCGGGAATTTCCAGAGGGAACACATTGAGGCGATAGTAGAGATCTTCGCGGAAACGCCCGGCACGGACCTCGCCGCCCATGTCGCGGTTACTGGTGGCCAGTACCCGGATATCCAACGCCACCGGCTTCTTGCCGCCGACTCGTTCGACTTCCCGTTCCTGCAACACGCGCAGCAGCTTGGCTTGAAGGCCGAGCGGCATTTCCGAAATCTCATCAAGCAGCAGAGTGCCGCCGTTGGCCTGTTCGAACTTACCGGCTTGCGCGGTCTGCGCGCCGGTAAACGCGCCTTTCTCGTAACCGAAGAGCGTCGCTTCGAGCAGGTTGTCGGGAATCGCTGCGCAGTTGATAGCGACGAATGGACCGCCGGCGCGGCTCGATTGGTCATGGATGTAGCGAGCAAACACTTCCTTGCCAACCCCAGATTCTCCGGTAAGCAGCACAGTGGCGTCGGTCTTCGCCACACGAGCGGCCAAGAGCAGGGTTTCGCGGGTTTTCGGATCGGCAGCGATCACACCGTCGGCGGGCGGCGGCGGTACGGCATAGCGCGCGATCTGGTCGATCAGCGTCTTCGGCTCGAACGGTTTCAGCATGAAATCGCAGGCACCGCCGCGCATCGCCGCAACAGCCTTATCGACATCGCCGAAGGCGGTCATCAGCAGCACCGGCAGGCCGGGATAGCGACTCCGGATTTCGCCTAGCAGCGTGAGGCCATCCATCGGATCCATGCGCAGGTCGGAGATCACCATGCTGAACGGATCGCAGGCAAGGGCGGTCAGCGCCGCCGCGCCGCCGCTGGCACCGGTTACGCGATGCCCGGCCGCTTCCAGCGTGATCAGCAGCGCGTCGCGCAAGGCATCATCGTCTTCAACAACCAGAATTTTCAAGGAATCGGACATGGCAAGGTAAGTATGAATTCGGCGCCGGCGCCGGGGCTGGAGACGACTTCGATGCCGCCACCGTGTGCACGGGCAACGCCGCGTGCGATGGATAGTCCTAGACCCGTGCCTTCAGCCCGGGTGGTAAAGAAAGGATCAAATAGCCGTGCGGCGGTTTCCGCGTTCATGCCACGCCCGTTGTCCCGCACTGCAAGCATCATCAACGCACCATCGCGCCGCGCGTCGAGATCGACACGCCCGCCGATCTCGACTGCCTGGAGCGCGTTCTCCAGCAGATTGGTCAGCGCCCCGACCAGCGACTTGCGATGGCCGGTAAGCGCGCCCCCGGCGCTTTCATCGGTAACCAGAAAAACGATGCCACGGCTTTTCGCCAGCGGTTCGAAGGTTTGTCCCAACTCCGCCAACAGGTCGGCAACGGCAAACATCTCGCGCCCAAGCACTTCGCCACGGGCAAACATCAGCATGTCTTGAATCAGGCGTTCCAGATGCTTCAATCGCGCCACGGTCTTTTGCGCAATGGAAACGCGACTGGCCGCCGGCAGTTCCGTATTCTCCAGATTGCCCGCATACAGAAGCGCCGCCGCGAGGGGCGTGCGCAACTGATGCGCGAGTTGCGCCGCCATTTCGCCCATTGCGGCAAGTCTCTGGTTGCGTTCGGCCTGTGTCTTCAGGTGCTGGGTTTCCGTCACGTCGTGCAGCAACACGATGCGCCCGCCCGCCGAATCGAGCGGGGTAACGGCCACGGCCAGCCGCCGGTCTCCGGCCAGGTATTCACCCGGAGTTTCGCTGGCTTGGAGCGCGTCGGCCTCAATCGCCGTCCAGCCAGCGCCGACTATGCCGTCGCCCAGGACCTGACTCGCGGCAGGGTTGGCCTGCAGCACACGGCCGGAGCCGTCGAGCACCACCACACCGGCCGGCAGCGCGTCGAGCAGCAAGGTCAGGCGCTCCGTCAGCGCGGCCTTTTCCTGATACTGCTGGCGCAGCGCGCCGTTGGCGGCGGCCAGTTCTGCGGTAAGCTGAGCCACCTGCCCCTGCAATTCGCTGTAAGCGGTAGCGAGTTCTTCCGACGCTTGACTGAAGATGCGGAAGGCCTCGGCGAGATGTTCGGCCTCACCGGGTGCAACGGCAGCAGTAGTGGATGGAGCGGCTGAAACCGCGGAAACTTTCATGGCATCCGATAATGGCAGAATCGTCCGGACTGAACAAGGAAAGCAGGCTTCCGATATGCCGGCAAAAATTGCCGCTTCTTTCGGGAACCCCTCTTGCTAGGGCGGTTCACAATCCGCGAGCGGGCAAATTGCTCGTACATGTAACGATAATACGAACAGAGCATGGCAGAAAACACAGCGGCAGCGCCGTTCCCGATATCGATTGAGTCTTTTAGCCGCCTCGCCCCACGTCAGAAGGTGATCGGCATGGCGGGCGTCGCACTATTGCTGGCCTTGCTGATCGGTGGCTGGATGTGGACCAAGGATCCGCCCTACGCGCTGCTGTTCTCGATCCAGGACGAGAAAGATGGCGGGCAGATCGTGGCCGCGCTATCGCAGCAGAACATACCCTACCGTTTCAGCGATGGCGGCCGCAGCATTCTGGTGCCGCAGGCGGTGGTCCATGACACACGCCTGCGGCTTGCATCGCAGGGGCTGCCCAAAGGCGGGCTGGTCGGCTTTGAAATCATGGAGACGCAAAAGCTGGGGGTCAGCCAGTTTGCCGAGCAGATCAACTATCAGCGTGCCCTGGAAGGCGAACTGGCCCGCTCGATTCAGTCGCTTGCCGCCGTGCGCGGCGCCCGTGTGCATCTGGCGATTCCGAAGCAGACTGCGTTCCTGCGCGACGACCAGAAAACCTCCGCATCGGTATTGGTGAGCCTGCATCCCGGCCGCACGCTGGAGCCGATCCAGGTAGCCGGCATCATAAACCTGGTTTCGTCCAGCGTGCCGCAGCTCAGCCCGATGAACGTCAGCGTGATCGATCAGGAAGGCAAGTTGATTTCCCAGCAGCGCGACCCGCTGCGCGATGCCGGCCTGGACCCGACCCAACTCAAGTTCCTGCGCGAGGTCGAGGCGGACTACGGCAAGCGCATCGAAGCAATCCTGATCCCGGTGGTCGGTCCAAACAACGTCCGCGCACAGGTTACGGCGGATCTCGACTTTTCACAGACTGACCAGGTCGCAGAGAGCTATAAGCCCAATCCCGCGTCGGAAACTGCGATCCGCAGCCAACAAACCGCGGAAGCGGGCAGCGGCTCGCCGCAAGCCGCAGGAATTCCGGGTGCCCTGAGCAACCAGCCGCCGGTACCGGCGACCGCCCCGCTGACCCAGCCGGGGCAGATTGCCGCGGCAAATGCGGGCACGGCAGGCAGTTCGCAGAACTTCACCAAGAACGCGACGATCAACTACGAGGTGGACAAGACCATCCGCCACACCAAGGGTGTGCCGGGCACGGTACGCCGGCTCTCGGTCGCTGTGGTGGTCAATCACAGGAAAGACCCGACCAAGCCCAAACCCATCCCGCTGACGGCCGCCGAGCTCAAGCAAATAACCGATCTGACGCGCGAAGCCATGGGCTTCAACAAGGATCGCGGCGATACCTTGAACGTCGCCAACGCACTGTTCACGCCGGCTGAAAAGGAAGTCGTGGCCGACGCGCCGCTCTGGGCCAACCAGGAACTGATTGCGATACTGAAGGAAATGGCGAGGTACCTGATCATCGCCGGCGCCGCCTTCTGGTTGTGGACCCGCCTGCTGAAGCCGGTGTTCGAGAAACTGATGGAACCGCCGCCGCCACGCCTGGCACCGGAAAAGACCGAATTCGAGGTTGGCGCCGACGGCATGTTGCATCGCCACCGGGGTTATGACGAAAAGCTAGCCGATGCAAGGCAACTGGCGAAGAAGGATCCCAAGGCAGTCGCCAACATGATCAAGGAATGGGTAGATGGCAGCGAGCACGGAAAGTGACGGCGTAGAAAAAGCCGCCATCCTCCTCCTTTCGCTCGGACAGGACGAAGCTGCCGAAATACTGAAGAATCTTGGGCCGAAGGAGGTGCAGAAGCTGGGCCACGCGATGGCGGCCTTGAAGCAGGTGCCGCGGGTCCGCATCGAGGCGGTGATCGATGAGTTCGAGGACCACTCGGCCAAAGGCGCTCCAGTGGCGGTGGACAACGAAACCATCAAGGCGATGCTGACCAAGGCGCTGGGCGACGACCGCGCCGCCAACCTGATCAGCCGCATCATGCAGGGCGGAGACACGGCCGGCATCGAGGGCCTGAAGTGGATGGATGCCGCCACCGTGGCGGACATGATCCGCAACGAGCACCCCCAAATCATCGCCACGATCCTGGTGCATCTGGAGTTCGACCAGGCCGGCGAGATTCTCAAGCACTTCACCGAGCGCCTGCGCAATGATGTGCTGCTGCGTATCGCCACGCTGGACGGCGTGCAGCCGACGGCCTTACATGAGCTGAACGAGGCGCTGAAGCGAATTCTGGCAGGCGCCTCCGGCAACGTAAAAAAAGCCGCCATGGGCGGCATCCGCCATGCCGCGGAAATCCTCAACTTCGTCGGCCAGCAGGTGGAAACCGCAATTGTGGACAATGTCCGCGAGTACGATCCGGAACTGGCACAGAAGATTCTCGACGAAATGTTCGTCTTCGAAAATCTGCTCGACATCGACGACCGCGGCGTCCAGTTGTTGCTGCGCGAAGTGCAGTCGGATTCGCTCATCATCGCATTGAAGGGTGCCTCGCAGGAACTGCGCGAAAAGGTGTTCAAGAACATGTCGCAGCGTGCTGCGGAAATGCTCAGGGAAGATCTCGAATCGAAAGGCCCGGTGCGCCTTTCGGAAGTCGAGGCCGAGCAGAAAGAAATTCTCAAGATCGCGCGCCGACTTGCCGACGAAGGTCAACTTCAGCTTGGCGGAGGCGGTGAAGGCGACGCCTTCATCTGATGGCCACCGGCGAACACCCCAAATCATCGCTCACCGCCTGGGAGCGCTGGGAGCTTGCAAGCTTCGACTCGGCCACCGAGTCAGCCGGAGGCAGCGGAACCAAACCGGGATCACCGTCCATCAGCGACGAGGAGATCAACCGGGTGCGCGAGCAAGCCCGCCGGGAAGGGCATCAGGCCGGTTACGCCAGCGGGCAAGCCGAAGGCTTTGCTGCCGGGCAAGCCAAGGCCGAAGCCGCTGGACGCCAGGAGGCTTTGCGCCTGGCGCAGACCCTGGAGAATCTTGAGCGCTGCATCGCCGAACTCAATCAGGTTGTCGCCGACGATTTGCTGGCCTTGAGCATCGAAGTTGCTCGCCAAGTCATCCGCCAAACCATTGCCGTAAAGCCGGAAGTGCTGCTTGGGGTGATTCGCGAAGCTCTCGAGCAACTGCCCTTGCTGCACGCAGCCATCCACCTTCACCCCGAAGATGCCTCGCTTGCCCGACTGCGCGCCGGCGACCAGCTTGCCCATGCCGGGCACCGGATTCACGAAGATACCAAGCTCAAGCGCGGCGACGTGATCATCGAAGCCGGCGGCAGTCATCTCGACGCGAGCATGGCGGTACGCTGGCGGCGTGTGGTGGAAGCTCTCGGCCAACATGCCCAGTGGATCGACACTGTTGAAAGCGACGCCCCGGTGGAGGCTCACACCGGCTCGATCGGCGTTAAACGCGGTGGGCCGTAACCAAGAATGAACCCTTCCGAGCTGTCACGCTTTCTGGTCGATTGCCGCGAACATGTAGCCGCAGT
Source organism: Rhodocyclales bacterium RIFCSPLOWO2_02_FULL_63_24 (assembly GCA_001828935.1). Taxonomy (GTDB): domain Bacteria; phylum Pseudomonadota; class Gammaproteobacteria; order Burkholderiales; family Rhodocyclaceae; genus Sulfuritalea. The sequence goes on along the minus strand of MHZX01000083.1, from coordinate 41,591 downwards.
CCAGCCTTGGCAGACTGCCGGACGGCTGACGCGAATCAACGGACTGGTCATGGAAGCGTCGGGGCTCAAGCTGCCACTGGGCTCCGGCTGCCTCATACAGATACCCGGCGATGGCACTGTCGAAGCGGAAGTAGTCGGCTTTGCCGGCGACCGACTGTACATGATGCCCGCCGAGGATGTTTACGGGCTGTCGCCAGGCGCGCTGGTGATTCCAATGGAATCGCCGCAGCCGAGCCCGATGCCCGGTCAAGCCTACTCTCCGCTGCGACGCGCACCGGACCGTGCCAAACATCTACCGGTGGGAGACGGCCTGCTAGGTCGGGTAGTCGATGGCAATGGCCGCCCGCTTGACGGCCTTGGCCCCCTGGAGACCAAGGATTCGCGCTCGCTAGCCAGCCGTCCATTCAATCCGCTTTTGCGCGAACCGATCCGGCACACCATGGATGTCGGCATTCGTGCCATCAACTCCCTGCTGACAGTCGGGCGCGGTCAGCGTCTCGGTCTCTTTTCCGGATCGGGTGTCGGCAAGAGCGTTCTGCTCGGCATGATGGCGCGCTATACGGAAGCCGACGTGATTGTCGTCGGGCTCATCGGGGAACGCGGCCGCGAGGTAAAGGAATTCATCGAGCTCAATCTTGGCGACGAAGGCCGTGCCCGCTCGGTGGTGGTTGCCGCCCCCGCCGACGTCAGTCCGCTGATGCGTTTGCAAGGGGCAGCCTATGCCACGTCAATCGCCGAGCATTTCCGCGATCGGGGTCGGCATGTGCTGCTCATCATGGATTCGCTGACGCGCTATGCCATGGCGCAGCGCGAAATCGCGCTGGCAGTCGGCGAACCTCCTGTCACACGCGGCTATCCGCCGTCGGTTTTCGCCCGCCTGCCGCAACTGGTCGAACGGGCGGGCAACGGACCGGCCGGAGGCGGCTCGATAACCGCCTTCTACACGGTACTGGCCGAAGGTGATGACCAGCAGGATCCGATCGCCGATGCCGCGCGCGCCATTCTCGATGGCCACATAGTGCTCAGCCGACAGCTGGCCGATGCCGGACACTACCCGGCCATTGATATCGAACAATCCATTTCGCGTGTCATGACCAACCTGATCGGCGCGGACCATCTGGAGCAGGTACGCCACTTCAAGCAGCTGTATTCCCGCTACCAGCGGGCGCGCGACCTGATCGCCGTGGGTGCCTATGCGGCCGGATCCGATCCATTACTCGATCGCGCCATCATGATGAATCCGCGACTGGAAGAATTTCTTCAGCAACAGATCAACGAGCGAGCCGACCGCGCCTCCTCGCGGCAACGTCTGGCCGAGTTGTTCGGTGGAGCGTAAGATGAACCATCGTTTTTTCTCGGACCCCGGTTCAGCGGGAATCGTCGCTTCCAACTGAAGCAGGCTCTTCTGGCCATGACTCGCGCTTTTCCTCTCCAGTCCCTGCTCGACCTCTCGCAGTTGCGCCTCGATGAAGCGGCGCGGAAATTGGGCGACCTGATCGCCGGCGAACAGGAGGCTTCCAGGCGGCATAGTCTGTTGGTGCAATATCGCGAGGAGTATCGAACGCGTTTTGTGGCTGCCGCACAGGGCGGGCTGAGCCCGAGCGAATGGCAGAACTACACCAGCTTCCTCACCAGACTGGACGAGGCAATTGCCCAAGCCGATACGGCGATGACCCATACCAAACAGCGAACGGTGGCCGGACAACAGGAATGGGTGGCAAAACGCGGGCGCGTCAAAGCTTTCGATACCCTGTCGGATCGCCACCAGTCGCGCGTCGCCTATCAAGACCAACGCCGGGAACAAAAGGCCAGCGACGAGCATGCCGCTCGCCGCCACGCAGAAAAGGCCAAAGACTGAGGTGGCACATCCCTTGCATTTACCGGTGTGATGAATACCCATTCCGCGAGGGAATACCGATGCCCGAATTGATGATCTCCCCCCAGCCGGCAAAGGCCCCGAGCGGAACCGGGGCCGCCAATGCGCTCAGCCAAACCGACGCAGGCAGTCGATCCGGCGAAAGCGCAAAGGCGGAGAATGGGGCGGAGTCGCCCTTCGCCGCGGTGCTCAAATCGCGGATGGACAAGCAAGCTGCAGCAGATGCAGGAAAAGTGGCAAGCTCTTCGGCGACTGCGGATTCCACCGACGCTGAAACTTTGATTGCCAGCACGGACTTATCGGCTCTTTTGCCTCTGCTGGGAGCCAATCCAGCCGGAATGAAGGACGTCGGCACGATTCCCGCGGCCGCTGTCGAAACTGCCACCGACTCTGGCGAAGATGTGTTGTCAGCGCTGCAACCTGCAGTGGAACAAGCGCCGACTCTGGTACTCGCGGCCCTACCCTCGTCGGGAACCGTCGCGGCAAACGATATGATCCCCCGCAAACAGGGTGCGGAAGCGCAGGATGAGTCTTTGGCCGCAGCAGGCGCCGCGAAGTCCGAAGCGACAGGCTCAACTCCCGGCAAGATGGTGCCCGAAGCGGCAATTACTGCCGATGTCGACCCCAAGAGTGCTGAAAATAGTGTGGCCGAACGCCCTAGCGGCGATTTTCATGCGCTTATGGAACGCGCCGCCGCCATGACGCCCACTGCGACGAGCGCCGCCAGCGCCGCCGCGTCCAGCCCGAACCTGCGGATCGACACTCCGCTGGGGCAAGCCGGCTGGCATGACGAAATGGGCCAGAAACTGACCTGGATGGTTGGCAGCAAAAGCCAGCAAGCCGACATTGTCCTGACCCCGCCCCAGCTTGGTCGCGTAGAGATCTCACTGACGATGAACGGCGACCAGGCCACCGCCATATTCACCTCGCCGAACGCAGCGGTCCGTGAGGTGCTGGAAAATTCGCTGCATCGCCTGCGCGAAGTGTTGGCGGAAGCCGGGGTCAGCCTTGGCCAGGCCCAGGTGGGCTCTGAATCACCCAATCAGTCGTCACGCAAGAACGAACCGGATTTTGGCATGAATGAAGGCGTGCGCTATGCTTCGACCATCCCTCTGCAGGGAGTGGAGACAGTCGCGAGAACGCGCGTCGGCCGGAGCATGATTGATATTTTCGCCTGACGCGACAAATCCGCAGCGTGGGTTGAGCCTAAACGCTCGCCGCTACAGCAACGTGTTACAGGCAGGATCGGATTATCGCCGGAGTGAATGTCGCGGGTACGACCAGCACTGCTGGAGACTGGGGTGGCGATACTCCGCGCAACGACAGGGACAGGGAGAGAACTGATGGCGGATGCAAAGAAAGCGGACACTGAAGTAGAAACCCCTCCTCCGAGAAAAAGGGGGAAGTTGATACTGTTTATCGTCATTGGCGTTTTGATTCTCGTGCTGGGCGGAGGCGGCGCAGTCTATTTTCTGATGAAGAAAAAGACGGTGGACGAAGGCGAGGATGGCGAAGACGCGCCAAGGGAAGTCAGGGCGAAGAAGAAAGACAAAAAGGCCGATGCCGCTCCACCGTCCTTCCACAAATTCGACAAACCATTTACGGTGAAGCTGCAGACCGAAACGCAGGAGGCATATCTTCAGGCCGAGGTCCAGTTGCGCGTGCTGGATCAGGCGGCACTTGAACTGCTCAAGCAGTATGACCCTGAACTCAAACACCGCATCATGCTGATCCTGCTGACCAAGAAGGCCTCCGAACTGGGTACGGCGCAAGGTGTGCAACGGCTCTCGAACGAGATTCGCGAAACGGTGAACAACACCCTGGACCCCCCCGTCAGAAGGCGCAAGGATAAGGCGGAGGCCAAAGAACTCAGCGACCTCGCCGCGCCCGACGCGCCGGTGCAGGCTGTGCTGTTCACTTCGTTCATCATCCAGTAGTCCGTCGAATGAGTCAGGACTTTCTCTCCCAGGAAGAAGTTGATGCCTTGCTCAAGGGCGTCACGGGGGAGTCCGACGAGGCGCTGCCGGAAAGCGACGATGGCGGTGTCAGGACTTACGACCTTGGTCGGCAAGAGAGAATTGTTCGCGGCCGGATGCCGACGCTCGAACTCATCAACGAGCGCTTCGCCCGTTACCTGCGTATCGGACTGTTCAATTACATGCATCGCAGTACGGAAATTTCGGTGGGGCCGATCAAGGTGCAGAAGTACAGCGAATTCATCCGCAACCTGGTCGTTCCAACCAATCTGAACCTGATCCAGGCCAAGCCGCTGCGCGGCACCGGCCTGGTCGTCTTTGATCCAAATTTGGTCTTTCTCATCGTCGACAATATGTTCGGCGGCGACGGTCGCTTCCATACCCGAGTCGAAGGCCGCGATTTCACGGCCACCGAGCAACGCATCATCCAAGGACTGCTGGGCGTAGTATTCGAGGAGTATCAAAGAGCCTGGGCTCCGGTATATCCGCTTAGTTTCGAGTATATCCGATCGGAAATGAACACCCAGTTCGCGAACATCGCAACGCCGTCCGAAGTCATCGTTTCCGTGACATTTACCGTCGAACTTTCCGGCACCACCGCGGAGATGCATTTCTGCCTGCCCTACTCGATGGTCGAACCAATCCGCGACGTGCTCTACAGCACCATGCACAGCGAACAGGCCTCATCCGACAAGCGCTGGACAGGAACCTTGACGCGCCAGCTGCAGACGGCCGAAGTCGAATTGGTAGCCACGCTGGGCAGCGCCAGCGTGACCTTTGGCGACATTGTGAATATGAAGGTCGGCGACATCATCCCGATCACGATCGACGCAAAGATTCCGGTCGCGGTCAACGGTGTTCCGGTGGTGGAATGCCGATACGGAATACGGAATGGGCAATACGCGCTGAAGATCGAGCGCTTCTTCGCCGAAGAAGACGCCTAGGCACTAATACGCAGGGAGCATGCGATGAGCGACACGAACGAAACGGAAGAGCAGGTCTCCGACGACGATTGGGCGGCGGCCATGGGTGAGCAGGCCGCAGTCGAAGGCAGTGGCGCCACGGCCCAGCCCGCGGCGATATTCGAGCAATTTTCCGGCGGCACCGAAAACCCCGCGACGCCGCAGGGCTTCGACATGATCCTCGACATTCCGGTGAATCTCACCGTGGAGTTGGGTCGCACCAAGATATCGATTCGCAATTTGCTGCAGTTGGCGCATGGCTCGGTTGTAGAACTCGAAGGCATGGCCGGCGAGCCGATGGACGTACTGGTCAATGGCACCCTGATCGCACAAGGCGAGGTCGTCGTCGTAAATGAAAAATTCGGCATCCGCCTCACCGACATCATCACACCGCAAGAGCGCATCCGCAAACTGAACCGCTGATAAGTCCCGGCTTCTCCCCTCTGATTGAGGGCTTTTTGCCGCTGGCAAAAGCCTAAGCTCGCGCCCTACAAGGTCACTCCGGTTGCGAGCATGGTCCGTTTCACCCCTACCCCGTTGCTTCTGTTCGCCATGGCGGAGGCCTCTGCCCAGGCCACCCCGACGGTACCGGCGTCCGACTTGGGCGGAAGCTTGTGGCAGATGTTTCTCGGTCTGGCCATTGTTCTGGCTTTGGTAATTGGCAGTCTGTGGCTGTTGAAGAAACTGGTCGCCCAACGGGGAGACAACGCCGGACTCCTACGAGTGGTCGCGGGCACCGCGGTCGGCACTCGCGAACGCGTGGTCATTGTCGAGGTTGGCAGCACATGGCTGGTGCTCGGCGTGGCGCCGGGCCGCGTATCGGCTCTGGCCGAGGTTCCCCGTCAGTCCTCCGTCACTCCGCCAGGCAGCGCGGACTCAGCGTCCGGCGAAGGCTTCCCTGACTGGCTGCGCAAGCTGACACAGAGGAGATAGACGATGCTGGCAAGACTGCTTGGCTGCGCGCTGTTGCTGGCGCCGATGCTCGCCGACGCCCAGGTGTTGCCCGCGGTGACAAGCAGTCCGGCCGCGGGTGGCGGTACACAGTGGTCTCTATCGATTCAGACCCTGCTGCTACTCACCGGTCTCACCTTTTTGCCGGCCATATTGCTGATGATGACCAGCTTCACGCGCATCATCATCGTGCTGTCGCTGTTGCGTCATGCTCTTGGCACACAGACATCGCCGCCCAATCAAGTCATCGTTGGACTGGCTCTGTTTCTGACTTTTTTCATCATGGCACCGGTCACCGAGCGCATCTACAATGATGCGTATCTACCCTTATCGGAGAACAAGCTCAGCCTGCAGGCGGCTCTCGACAAGAGTGCCGTGCCCTTGCGCGCCTTCATGCTCAAACAGGTGCGCGAAGCCGATCTGGCGACGTTCGCCAAGGTCGCGAAGCAGCCGGCGCCGGCTAAGGCGGACGACATTCCGATGCGCATACTGATCCCGGCATTTGTCACATCCGAGCTGAAGACAGCGTTCCAGATCGGCTTCATCGTGTTCATTCCCTTCTTGATCATCGACATGGTGGTGGCTTCCGTGCTCATGTCGATGGGCATGATGATGATGTCGCCGGTCATCGTCGCCCTGCCCTTCAAGATAATGCTGTTTGTACTGGTTGACGGCTGGAACCTGCTCATTGGCTCATTGGTCCTAAGTTTTGGATAGAGACGCAAATGACTCCCACTACCGTAATAGAAATCGGCCGCAACGCGCTCGAACTTACATTGATGATCTCGGCCCCGCTGTTCATTGCGGCGCTGGTGACGGGCCTCATCATCAGCATTTTCCAGGCTGCGACGCAGATTAACGAAGCCACGCTCTCCTTCGTCCCCAAGCTGGTGGTGATCTTCATTACCCTGATCGTTGCCGGGCCGTGGATGATCACGATGATGACCGACTATATGCGCCGGCTCTATGAGTCGATCCCAAGCGTGATTGGCTGAGCATGAAGCATCTCCCCCGCCACCCCTTCATGGGGAAGGGGGCAAGAGCCGTTGGCGGTGGCGATCTGCCGCAGGCAAGGCAACGAAGCGCGTTGTGCGCAAACTGAGGGATAGGGCATGATCTCAATCAGTTCCGCCCAACTCGACGCGTGGCTCGCGCTCTTCGTGTTTCCTCTGACGCGAATCCTGGCGCTGCTTGCGACCGCCCCGGTTTTCAACAATGCCGCTTTGCCGGTGCGGATTCGCCTGATCGCGGGTCTCGCGATTACGTTCGCCCTCGCGCCGGCTTTGCCTCCGCCCCCCGCCATTCCAGCGAGTTCCTGGATAGGCCTGGTCGTGTTGGCCGAGCAGATCCTGATCGGGGTCCTGCTCGGCTTCGCCTTGCGCATCACCTTTGCGGCGGTTGATGTCGCCGGCGAACTGATCGGCCTGCAGATGGGCTTGTCGTTTGCCACGTTCTTCGACCCGACCAGCGGCGGACAGACCCCGGTTATCACTGAATTCCTTGGATTGCTTACAGCCCTGATATTCCTCAGCCTGAATGGCCATTTGCTGGCGCTGACCGTCCTCGCCGAGAGCTTCACGCTACTGCCGGTAAGCACGACTCCAATCCACAGTGCAGCGATTTCATCGCTGATGGCCTGGTCGGCAACCCTGTTTTCCACCGGGTTGCTGCTATCGCTGCCACTGATCACCGCCCTGCTGATCGCCAATATTGCCTTGGGCGTATTGGCGCGAATCGCCCAGCAACTGAATCTGTTCGCGGTAGGCTTCCCGGTTACTTTGGCGTTGGGCTTCTTGGTCCTGATGCTGTCGCTACCCTATATCGGAGCTGCCATGGAAGGTCTCTTCAGCCGAGGTTTCCAGGCGATGGGGGCGATCATGCGGGTTGCCGGAAGCCCGCTCTGAAACGACGCTACTTCCTGGTCAGGCGGATTACGCCCTGCGACACGCGCTGCGACCCCAGCACTGAAGACTCCATGCCCTCCGAATATTCGATGACTTGATAGCCGTCATAGCCGCCCTGGCGCATGAGTTCCTTCGCACGTTGATGGAATACCATGCGCGACTCGCCGGCGCCGCCGGCATAGAAACGCTTCATTTTCAGCGAAAAGTGGTAGTGACTGTCGGGGAAAGCCGCTTGTTCGATCTCCCAGTTGGGCGCCAGCGGATCGAGAATCAGGTAAGCGGCACCCGCGTATGCCCCCCAAAACACAAGTTTCTCCAGGCTGATGCCAAGACTTGGGGAGATATTGAGCGTGGTATCCGGCACGATCGGCCCCTGCGCGGGCAGACTGCCGCTGAGAGCCGTCGGGCCTGGATAGTTCATTGCGCCGCAGCCGGCAAGCGCGGCGAGCATGATCGCGGCAAACAGAAGTCGGCGCTGGCGGAACGGCGTCATATGTAGTTGAACAGGGAAAGTTGCGACATCTTGACGAACGACTGTTGCGCCGCCTGCAAATCGGTCTGCTTGCGCGTCAGGTCGGAAATCGCCTGGGCATAATCCAGATCCTGCAGTTGGGACAGTGTTTGCTGGTATTGAAGGTTCAGGTCCTCGCTGACGCTGGACAGGGAATCGATCTCTCCCATCCGCGCGCCTAGCTGGGCTCGCACACGCAAAATGTTGTCGGTTGCCTGATCGAGATTGGTCAGGGCGAAACCAATATCGTTGGCCAGCAGTGCCGTTGAAGCACTGGATCCGGTGGTCGCCCCTTCCATCGCGCCGATAAGTTTGCCGATGGTGGCAAAAACGCTCTGCGACGAACTCGGTGCAATGGTAAAGCTGTCACCGCTTGCCGGCTCGCCGGCAACCACGATGTTGCCACCGAAGTCGAACGCGGGCTCGGTACCCTGGCTCCGAAGCATGATGGGCTGGCCGGTTTGATAAACCCGCAGGCCGCTGGCCGCGGTCGGCGGCGCCAAGGGCGACGCGCCATTCGCTGGTGGGGCGCCAGTCAATAGTGAGTTACCGAAACTGGCACTGGCCGGATCGGTATCCACGATGTCGTAATAGGTGACGGGAGGCACCGCCACATTGTCAATGCTGAAATTGATGCTGTACTTCTTTGTCGCCAGAGCATTCCACTTGGCCGGATCGGTAATGCTTCCGGCATCGATCACCCCGGTTCCGGCGTTGGTCGCCGTGTAGTTGGTGACGAAATAGCCATTACCGTCGCGAATCCGCTTGAATACTTCATTGCCCGAATCGCTGATCTCGAGAAACCGCGTCGGAGACACCTGCAATCTGCGCTGTCCGTCATCGCCCTGGTAACCGATTTCATTGCCGGACAAAATGTCCTCGACGGTGCCGCCGAAAGGCTTGGTCGAGCCCATGAATCCCGAAAACAAATACTGCCCGGAGCCGTCGCTGGCGTTTGCGATGCCGATCATCTCGTCGAAACGCGCGCGCAATTCGAACGTGATTGCGCGCCTGTCGCTGCTCGACAGGGTTGTGTTGCCACCTTGTACCGCGAGCTCGCGGATTTTCGCCAGCAAATCGCTGGCACTCGACAACTGGGCTTCTTCCAGGCCCAGCGCCGACGTGGCATTGTTGTGATTCTCGGAGAACTGGGCAACGATGTCTTTCGACTGCGTGACCTCCAGCGCCCGTGCCGCACTCACGGGATCGTCACTGGGCGACAGCATGCGCCGACCGTTGGCGACCTGTTGCTGCAAATGCAGAAGGGACCCGGTCTGCCTGTTGATCGTGCTTACGCCCGCATCAAAGATCATTCCTGTACTGATTCGCATAGCGCGCCTTCCCTAATTGCGTTGCCCTTGACTACTGGCCAAGGGTAAGGAGTTCCTCGAAGACTTTCGCAGCGGTCGCGAGAATCTTGGCCGATGCCTGATAGGCCTGTTGGTAACGCAGCAGATTGGCGGCCTCCTCGTCCAGATTCACGCCAGAAATCTGCTGTAAGGACTGCGTGGCGTGATCAACCAGCGTCTGCTGTGAAGCGCCGATTGCGGCTACCTCATTGGCCTTGCTGCCGACCGAGCTGACGATCTGCGAATACGCCGACTGGTAGGACGCGGTCGGGCCGGCAGTGGCTTTGCCGTTCATCGTCGTCTTGGTTTGCAGAGCCCCCAACAGCATTGCATTCCGATTGTCGGCAACGCCATTCTTGTTGCCTTCGACGGTGAATTTATCGCCGGCGGTCGGGCTGCCTCTGATCTTGATGCGATAGCCGTAGTCAACGGCACCAGGAGTCGGAAAAATATCCGCGCCGACGGTATAGGTAATCCCCGCTTCGACAACCACCGGGGCTGCTGCCACGGTGTTGTCGTAGACCGTGTAGGTCGTTGGCGGATTGTCGAACTGGATCAGGACCGGAGGCGCCAACTGGCCCGTGGTGTTGAATGTCGCAAAAGCGGCATTGGTCGTATCCGTCACTGTTCCCGCATCGATGGAGCCGGTTCCGGTATTGGTCAATGCCATGGACGTCCGCACCGGCGCCGCCGCTGCTATCAGGCGCGCATCGGAGAACGCGGTGCTGATATTCCGTGCGCCCTGACGCGCAGGTTGAATGAGGAAACTGTCGCCGGCCAAGGGGGCGACCCAAGTTCCGGAATCAATGAACAGTCCATCCACCGATTGAGTCGGTGACACCGGCAATACCGTGTCGTTCCACACTACCGCGCTGTCCGCTAAACGCGTCAATTGATAGTTTGTACCGTCGTAACTAAGCCGGTAGTCACTGGTGGTCAGTTCATCGATATTGGCGCTGTCAAAGCTTGCCTGAGGTAATCCGGCGCCGGTATTGAGCGTGTTTGAAAACACGGCGGGCAGCGAAAAGCTAAAAAATTTCTGGCCCAATGCACCCGTGAGGTCGGTTCCGAGTTTGTGCTGGTCGTTGAAATTCTGCGCCAAGGTGAGGGCTATGCGGCCCAATCCGTTCTGTGCGGCATCCAGCGACTGGCTGCGAAACGTCACCAAGCCACCCAAGGCTCCCCCAGCGATCTGCGAGTCGGGCAATATCAGTGGCGTGGCGCTGGTCCCTGTCATCGCAACGACAATTCGCTCCGGATCCTCTCGCGAAGCGACTGCCTGGAGTTGATACGGCTGGGTACCGACCACCAGTGGCTGACCGTTGCCGATAAACACGTTGAAACTGCCATCGCTTTGAGTCAGGGTACTGACCCGAATGATCTTGTTCAGATCTTTCAGCATTTGCTCGCGCTGATCCAGCAAGTCATTCGGCGCCTGCGTTTGGCTGCCAGCCTGCGCTTGTATGATGCGCTGATTCATGTCCGCAAGCTGTGTCGCGTAGGTGTTGAGCGACGTCACCTGCGCCATGATCTGCGAATTAACCCCGTCGCGGATCTCGCCCAAGCGTTGATCGATCGACTGAAACCGGGCCACCAGCGCCTGGCTGGCAGACAACATCGATTGGCGGCCGGGAATCGACGCTGGATTTGCCGCCACCTCCTGAACACCCTTGAAGAATGCGGCCAACGCAGGCGAGAGGCCGGCGTTGGGATCGGCCAGCAGGTTGTCGATCTGCGTTATCTGCGCGAGGTAGCTATCCATCTCCGTCGCTGAAGCCTCGGCACTCAGCACTTGACGGCCCAGAAACGCGTCATAGACGCGCTTGACGGTTTGTACGTGGGTACCTTGCCCCTGAAACCCTGCTCCGGTGAGCATGGGAATATTGGTACCTTGAACAATCTCCTGGCGACTGTAGCCCGGGGTCGACGCGTTCGCGATATTGTGACTCGCGGTAAGGATGCCCGCCTGGGCAGCACCGAGACCACTGACGCCAACACTGAAAATACCCATGATTGCTCCGTGAGGTGAACTTAATTACGGCAAAACTTGCCGTGAGTTAAGTCTTCACAGGAACTAGAGCAATGGACGTGCCATCCATACCGCAGAAGGGTGAGAACAGCAACATGCTGTTCAGAGGAAGCGAATCAGCCGGTCATCACTTGTCGCAAAGTCGCTCCGCCGATGATTCGTTCGAGTTTGGCGGCATACATCGGATCGCTAGCAAAACCCGCACGCTGCAGCCCACGGGCAAAGCTGGCGGCATCCTGTACTCCGATGACGCCTGCGTAACGCGGGCTGGCCGACAACAGGCTGGAATAGTCGCGAAACGCCTCGGCGTAGGATCCGTAGGCACGGAAGCGCTCAACCTGTTTTTGCGCGACGCCGTTGATGTATTCAGTCGTCGTCGCCTCAGCCACCGGCCCTTGCCAGTTTTTCCCGGCCTTGATCCCAAACACATTGAAACTCTGGCTGCCATCGGCACGACGCGGCTCGGATCTGCCCCAGCCCGTCTCCAGCGCCGCTTGGGCCACCATGAAATGGGCAGGAATACCCGTACTGCGGCCCGCTTCAGCGGCGGCCGGCCACAGCCGATTGACGAACTCGCGCACCGCAGTCGAGGAACCCGCACCGTCGCCTGCCTGTCCAGGATCAGCCATCGATGCCAAAGGCGTAGCGCGCAATGCAGACGCAGCGCCTGGTTGCAGGTTTGACGGCTGCGGCGCCTGAAGCAGTTCGCGCTGGAAGGGAAGCCAGCCTTTCTCCGACAACGGCAGGGAGCGGACCGGCGGCGCCAAGGGAAGCGGGCCGTCAAATGCCTGCGGCTCCGGGTTCTGTTGCAGCAATTGCTTTTCTATCATGGCGGCGAGGCCGGTGCCCCCGCCTTTGGCGCCGAGAACCTGGACCAGTTGTTGATCGAGCAGCGACTCGTACATACGCGTCTGCTCGCTGTCGAACAATCCCTCGCGCGGAGTTGCGTCGCGCATGGACTTTAAAACCATTTGCAGGAACAAGGCCTCAAACTGCTGCGCAGCGGCCTTCAGCGACTTGGGGTCGCCGTCCTTGACCTGGCGTTTGAGGGCGGTGAGACTGCCCATGTCAAAGACGTTCGGATTGACGGCGGTGGCGGCATTCGCATTGGTACTCATGGCAATTTGCAGAATGTCAGAGAATCGCCACCGACATTCGTCCGATCAAGGCGAAGAAATATTCCCGACTCGCATGATCAAATGATCTCAAGTTCGGCGCGCAAAGCGCCCGCCGACTTCATCGCCTGCAGAATCGCCGTAAGATCCTGCGGATTGGCGCCAAGTGCGTTCAAAGCCTTGATGATGTCGGCCAGATTGGCGCCGGCCCTGATGTTCATCAACGCACCGCCCTCCTGCTTGATATCGATCTGGGCATTGGTCACGCCGGCAGTCTGGCCGCCGGAGAGGGCGCCCGGCTGACTCACGGCGTTGTCGCTGCTGACCGACACCGAGAGATTGCCGTGCGCCACTGCGCAACTTTCGAGCAGCACCGACTGATTCATCACCACGGATCCGGTGCGGCTGTTCACGATCACCTTGGCGGCAGAACGCGCTGGCGTCAACTCGACATTTTCGATCCGCCCGACGAAGGACACCCGCTCATCCGGATTGGTCGGGGCGCGTACGCGAATCTGCCGGGCATCGGCCGCGGTGGCGGCGCCAGGCACCACTCTGTTGATCGCCTCGACCGCCAGCTGAGCAGTGCCGAAATCCGTCGTATGCAGATCGAGATAGACGAATTCGCCTTGCCCGAGAGGCATGGGCACTTCCCTTTCGACCGTCGCTCCGCTGGCGATTCGGCCAGCCGACAGATGATTCACCGTCACCTTGGACCCGGCGCCAGACGCCCCCGCACCCACCACCACCACATTGCCCTGCGCCATGGCATAGATCTGCCCGTCGGCACCCTTCAGCGGCGTAAGTATGAGAGTGCCGCCCTTCAGACTCTTGGCGTTGCCTATCGACGATACCGTGATGTCGATCTGCTGCCCGGCGCGAGCAAAAGGCGGCAAGCTGGCGGTCACCATCACGGCGGCGACGTTCTTCAACTGCAGCGTCTGCCCGGGCGGCAAGTTGACGCCCATCGCGGACAACATGCTGATGATGCTCTGCACGGTAAATGGAGTTTGCGTCGTCTGGTCGCCGCTGCCGTCCAGGCCGACAACCAAGCCGTAGCCCACCAGCTGGTTGTTGCGCACGCCGGATATCGATGCGAGATCCTTGATGCGTTCGGCGCGCGCCGTATCCACGACCAGCAGCGCCACCAGCACCCAGAGAAACGCCAGGAAGCTTTTTTCGATTCTGGTCACGTCAAGCTCCTCAGAATGGCATGAAAGTCAGGAAAAACCGCCCCAGCCATCCCATGACCTGAGCCGAGTCAAGAAAGCCGTTTGCCTTGTACTCGATGCGCGCATCGGCCACCTGCGTCGACGTCACGGTATTGGCGGATGTGATGGTGTTCGGATTGATCACGCCCGAAAAGCGAACAAACTCTTCGCCCTCCTTGAGGCCGATCTGCTTCTCGCCGGAAACCAGCAAATTGCCGTTGGGATACACCTCGATGACCGTCACGGTGATCGTGCCGGTGAAATCGTTGGATGACGTGTTCTCGCCCTTGCCGTTGAAATTGTTGCTGTCGCTCGCAGCCAGCGTGGTGCCTTGCGCGCCCTTGAACGGCATGCCGATGATGGTCGGCACGCTGACGTCGACCGTCTGGCTGCGGGTGGTCTTGTTTTCCGACTTCTTCGATGCCTGAACCTTCTCCGCGATATTGATGGTGATGGTGTCGCCGACAAAGCGTGCGCGGCGATCCTCAAACAGGGGTCGGGCCGACGCAATATTGAAGATCGCCCCATTGCTCGGCGGCACATAGTTACGCGCTTCCGGACGAATGCTCATCGGCTGGTGAATCGCGGTGGTCGGCGTGGTGGTAACGCACCCCGACAACACGGCAGTCAGGCTAGCGATCAGGACGATGGTTTTCATGATGTCTTTCCCGTTAGAGCTGGGTCAATCTCGCCAGCATCTGATCCGAGGTAGTGATGGCCTTGGAGTTCATTTCATATCCCCGCTGCGCGACGATCATGGATACGAGTTCCTCCGCCACGTTCACGTTGGATGTTTCGACGTAGCCCTGATTGAGCAGACCGGTTCCATTGGTGCCCGGCGTGTTGGGAGTCGGCGTTCCCGACGAAGCCGTCTCGACGTAGAGATTCTCCCCGGTGCTCTGCAGCCCACCGTTATTGACGAAGCTGGCCAACTGGATGAGGCCCACCTGGGTCGGCGCCGTCACGCCCTGCTGGGAGTAGGAAACAATCCCGTCGCGAGTAATCGACACGCTGACGGCATTGGACGGGATAGTGATGGCCGGACTCAGCGGATAGCCGTTGGCCGTAACAATTTGACCGTTGGCATCCTTGGTGAACGAACCATCCCGCGTGTAGGAAATCGTTCCATCGGGCATTTGTACCTGGAAAAAGCCATTGCCTTGGATCGCGAGATCAAGCGGGTTCTCGGTCCTTTGCACGCTGCCTTGAGTAAAGATGTGTTCCGTACCTACCGTTCGCACGCCGGTACCGATCATCAGGCCCGAAGGAATGGTCGTCGCCTGCGAAGAGGCGGCACCAGGCTGGCGCAGGGTCTGATACAGCAGATCCTCGAACACCGGGCGCGAGCGCTTGAAACCGTTGGTACTGACATTGGCAAGATTGTTGGTAATGACATCCATCGAAGTCTGATGTGCATCCAGACCAGTCTTGGCAGTCCAAAGCGAACGGATCATTTGTGCTTACTCCCGGTGTAGCAAAACAGTTGCATTACGGCGTCAGTGCCCTGGCTAACGCACATTGGCCAAATCCTGCAATATCTGATCAAGTATCTTGAAAGTCTGGGCGCTTGCCTGATAGTTGCGCTGCTGCTCAATCAGGGCCACCAGTTCGGTGCTCAGGTCGACGTTGGATTGCTCCTTCGCCCCCCCTTGTATCGGCCCCAGGCCCATCGGCGTGGTCCCCAGAGCCCGTCCGGGGGTATCCAGAATCACCGTTCCGGTTCCCATCAACGGGTCCGCATTCTCGATCCATTGGTTGTCGCCGATGCTGATTAAGGCGTCTGGATTGACAAAGCTGGCCAGCACGATCTGCGCTACTTTGCGCGGCTGACCGTTTGAGTAATGCGCTTCAATGATCCCGTCGGCGCCGACGCTGAATTCCCTGGAGCTTTCGACAGTGCCCGAGCGATAGCCGTCCTGGGTCACCGAGTCGACACTGAAGGAACGACCGTACTGGACCGTTCCGCGGAAATCGAGGGTAACCGACATGCTTCCTCCGCTGCCTAGCGGATACGTCTGCGCTGCCAATGGCATGGCGGTCGTCATCACACCCTCGGTATCGAAACTCAGACTGACCGGCCCCGTCTGTCCAGCACCATCCATGGTTGAATACATATCCCACAGATTTCCCGGAGCCGATTTGACAAAGTACATTCGCAACTCGTGGGAGGCGCCTGCCGTATCGTAGGCGGTGACTGCCGTCGTATTGTTGTACGTAGCCGAATTGGTCAGATCGAAAGGGGCTGCCGGCACGGGAGCGCGCGCGTCGAGGGTGGCCCCGACGGTTACCGTGCTGGTTGCCGCGGCAGGCATGTTTGGATCGATGGAAATATGTTGGGGCTTGCCCGTCGTCACAATCACGCCCTGCGGATCGGTCGTGTATTCAGCAAGGTACCCGGTCACACTGAGCCCGGTCCGGCTGATGAGAAAGCGCTGGTCCGGAAAATCGGGGTCATAACCCAGTTGGAACTGGCCGTCGCGAGAATAGCTCACGTCGCCATTGTTGCTCAGGCGAAAGAATCCCTGGCCGGTGATCGCCATATCGAGCGGGTTCTCGCTCTGCATCAAATTGCCTTGCGTGAATTGCTGGTTGATGACTGCCGTGCTGACGCCGGCGTTGGGTGCGCCACCGGCAGGTCCGCCGGAGATGGAAGAGGCATAGACATCGGCAAAGCGCGCCTTCGACGACTTGAACCCGATGGTTTGCGAATTGGCGATGTTGTTGCCGATGACGTCGATCGCCCTCGATGCGCCATTCAGCCCGCTCAAGCTCAATGCAAAGCTCATTGCTCAGACCCCCCTTGCGCTTCCCGTGCGTTCGGGTCGGACTGGACAATCGAGAAAAACTGACTCATTGCAAGTTCCTAGCGTGAAGACAGAATTTGGGTGGCGGCCCGATCGTTGGCATCCGCGGTCGATAACATTTTCATTTGCATTTCGAACTGCCGAGCCAGGGAAATCATGGTCACCATTTGCTCGGCGGGATTGACGTTGCTGCCCTCGAGACTTCCGGCTGCCACCGTGACACGTCCGTCGCTCAGCGCGGCACTTTGATCACGCAAGCGAAACAGGCCGTCTTCACCACGCTCCAGATCGGCTACCGGCGGATTGACCAGCTTGACGCGTCCGATAACGCTTGCAGTGTTCTGCGCGCCAGTTTCCGGCAACGCCGAGATCGTGCCATCAACGCCGACACTGAGCTTCACTTCCGGCGGGATGGCAATCGGCCCGTCGTCGGTGCCTTGCACCGTCAGGCCGGTACGGGTCTGGACAATTCCGTTGACGTTGATTTCAAAACTGCCGTTGCGGGTATAGGCCTCGCTGCCGTCGGGCAGCTGAACGGCGATCCAGCCCGGCCCCTGTACGGCAATATCCAGCGGCCGTCCGGTGATCATCATCGGGCCGGGGGTGTAGTCCGTATGGGTGCTGGCATCCACTGCAAAAGCGCGCGTCGCCAAGCCCTTGTCCAGCGCATTGGACTGCACCTGAACGGCACGCAGCCGATGCTCTTCAGCTCTGTAACCGGTCGAACTCACGTTGGCAAGATTGTGAGCCACCGCCGCCTGCCGGTGCAGCGTCTGGCTGGCGCCGGTCATTGCCGTGTAGATCAATCTGTCCATGTCGCTGTCCGCTTCGCCGCTCAGTGTGCCGTAGTGTCAGCGCCGACTATTAACGCAGGTTGACCAAGGTTTGCAGGATGCTGTCCACGGTCTTGATGGTCTGCGCGTTGGCCTGATAGGCGCGTTGCTGCGTGATCATGTTGACCAGCTCGGCCGTCAAATCGACGTTGGAATCCTCCAGGCCCGACGCCTGCAACACGCCGTACTGACCCGAAGACCCCGGTTCTCCGGTAATCGCCTCGCCGCTGGTGGGCGATTGCGCCCAGCGGTTGTCCCCAAGCGGCTGCAAACCTTGTGGATTGCGGAAGTTGGCCAGCACGACCTGGCCTACGGCCTTGGTCTGGCCATTCGTATAACGACCGAGCACAATGCCGTCCTTGCCGATATTAAAGCCGGCCAGCGTGCCGGACGAGAATCCGTCCTGAAGCATGGCATTCACCGCAAATGGTGCGCCGTACTGAGTGGACCCGCCAAAGTCCACCTTGAAGCCAGTGCCAGCCGCGGACCCCAGCGGCGTGTTGATGGCACCGGGGTAACCCAGTTGGGCAGCGCTGACCACCGCCACCAACGTAGCCGAGGTGATCGCGCCGGACGGACCAAAGATGAGATTTCCCAAAGGGGCCGTGCTGTAGCTGACCGCACCGCCGCCCAATGTCACTGTGCCGCCTTGGGATAGGTCGGTGAACGTGGGCGAGGCGCCGGAGGGATTGGTCACCGTCGCAAAAACGTTCCAGTTGTTGGCCGCCGACGAGGCCCCCGTAGATAGGGCCGCGGCTACCGCCTTGTCAGCATAGCTCGTCGCATTTGCCAAGGTTGCGCCAGCCGCTTGCGCATCGGTGATCGCCTGCGTCTTGGCCGCCGCCGCGAAGCCACTAATCGCCGTGGCGGCAGCGGCCGGCGTCGCTGCGGCGAGTACCGTCGCCACCAGCGTCGTCGCCTGGGTAGCCACAGCATTTGAAGCTTCCTGCGCACCGACATCGCCGGCCGCGATTTCAGTGGCCAGCGCAAGGTCGGTTGCAGTCTGGACGGTCCCTGCCGTTGCGTTTTCCGCGGCGACAAGACCCGTTGCCGGCGCGACCTTGACGAAATACATCGAATACGTATGCGGATTGCCCAGACTGTCGTAGATGGTCGTCGCAGTCGATTGGTTGTAAGACGTCGGATCGCGGTAGTCGAACGGCACGGTGGCCGGAACCGCGAGACGGGAATCCAGATTGACGTTTGCCTGTATGCCGGTTGCCGCAGTGCTGGCACCCGTCGCTTGCGGCGTACCCGACAAGCTCTGTGTCGGATCGAACAGGCGCAAGGGTACCGCGGGCGAGCCAGTCGCAATCACGCCATCGACGGCGGCAATTCCCTTGAGCCGCAAACCCTGCGGACTAACGATGAAGCCATCCTTGTCAAGCTGGAACTGGCCGTTGCGGGCATATATCGTTCCGCCGGAACCATCGTCCATCTGAAAGAAGCCGCCGCCGTTGATTGCCGTGTCCAGCGGATTGTTGGTGACAGAAATATTGCCCTGCGTAAATTGCTGGACAATTCCCGCCACCTTGGCCCCGATGCCCACCGACGCACTGCCGGCGCCACTCAGCGACGCTGCGAAGACGTCGGCAAACTGCGCCGAACCTCCCTTGAAGCCAACCGTCCCCGAGTTGGCTATGTTGTTGCCAATGGTGTCAAGCGACTTGGAAGAAGCGTTAAGGCCACTCAAACCTTGCTGAAATCCCATGTTCTTCTCCTGCTCAGAATATCTGTTTGATGTCGCTCATTTTTGCCAGCCCGAGTTGCCCGAGATCGAGCGTCACCCCTTCCAGACCGCTTCGGCTGACGCTAACCACTCCGGCAAGTTCCAGGGTTGACGCCTCGACTTTCTCGCCTCCTCGCTTCGCTACCACCGATACGCTGTAGGTGCCATTCACCGCCTGCGCACCCGCATCGGTTTTACCGTCCCACGCAAAATTGTGCGTCCCGCCTTCCAGGTCGCCGAGATCCATGGTTTTGATTGCAAGGCCGTTGGCATCCTTGATGGTCAGCACAACCTGGTCGGCCGCCGCCTTGAGTTCCACACCGCCCGCCGCTCCGTTATCTGTCAGCTTGAGTCCGCTGCCAACCACCATGACCTGATGCCCCACCAGAGCGGCCGCCTGCATGGCCTCGGCATCCACTGTGCTCGACAGCATTTTCTGCAAGGTGGCATTCAGCTTCTCGATACCATCGACGGTGCTGATCTGGGCCAGTTGCGAAGTCATCTGGGCGTTGTCCATCGGATTCAGCGGATCCTGATTCTTCAACTGGGTGGTAAGCAGTTTCAAGAAACGGTCTTGCGCCTCCCCCGTGGTACTCGTGGATTTCTTGCTCGCCGTTCCATTGACCGAGTCAATGAGCGACTGGGCAGTAGCCGAGATGCCAGAAGTTGCAGTTGTGGTCATGTCATCTTCCCTTCAGAAACTATTGCCCGATCGCCAGCGTTTTTTGCATCAAGGACTTGGCGGTGTTCATTACCTCCGCATTGTTCTGGTATGAACGCGAGGCCGAAATCATGTTGACCATCTCGTCGACCACATTGACGTTCGGCATCGCGACATATCCCTGTTCGTTCGCTGCGGGACTCATCGGGTCATACATCATGCGTAGCGGCGCGGCGCTATCGACCACCTGGGTAACCCGGACCCCAATGCCGCCCCCTTCAACCGCGGTAGCCTTGAATACCACCTGCTTTGCGCGATAAGGCTGGCCGTCGGCGCCGGCCACGCTATCGGCATTGGCAAGATTGCTGGCAACCGCGTTCAGGCGTGCCGACTGCGCGGTAAGCGCCGATCCGGCAATCGAAAAAATATTGAACAGGCTCATGACTATCTCCGCTTACTGACTCGACATTGCCGTCTGCAAGGTACTCAGATCGCTGCGAATGAAGGTAAGCATTGCTTCCATCTGCACCGCGTTCTCGGCGAATGCCGCGCGTTCCACATCCATGTTCACCGTGTTGCCGTCGACATTTGGCTGAAACTCGGTACGGTACTTGGCGGCAGCCCCCATGGGCTGGCCGGATTCGTTTCCCAGATGGCGCGAGGAAGTCCTGGCCAAACTCAAGTTGCCTTCCATGCGTCCGGTGAGCGCGCCTTCCAGCGCCCCCTTGAAATCGATATCCCTGGCCTTGAAATGAGGTGTATCCGCGTTGGCGATATTCGAGGCGAGCAATTCCTGTCTATAAGCCCGTGCATTCAGAGCCGTACGCTTGACTTGGAGAAGGGCATCGATTCGGTCTATCACGGTAATGGGCGGGAATCGCGAGATTTGGTACGGTGGCCAATGCATCATCCGTGCCATACCCTTGCCGGGCGTCAACAAGCAGCGATTGGGTCCTCTCGGGCGCTGCCGCCGGCAAGCCCGGCGCAGCACTCGGCAAAACTTGCCGCCGCCCTGCAAGGGTTCATCGAGAATTAGGGGGGTACGAAATTGCTGCTGGGCGCATGCCCCGGGCCAAAGCTGTGATTCAATGCGACTCATGCGACTTCTTCATGGTTTCCTGACTACCTTATTGCTGCTGAGTCCTGGGCAGCCATCTCTGGCAGCCGATTCTTCGGCGATCCGACGCGCAGTCGACGATTTTTTGGGCATCCAGATCAAAGGACTCCCGGGAAAGGCCACTTACAGCATCGGCCGCATCGATGCAGACAGATTGGCTGGCGTCTGCCAAGGCTTTGACGTGTCCATGGGAAACGGCGCACGCCCGTGGGGGAAAACCCAAGTAGTCGTGAACTGTCGCGGCGGCACCTGGAAGCTCTGGGTGCCGGTACAGATTCGTGTCGTGGCCGAATATCTGGTCATTGCGCGCCCAATTACCGCCGGCCAGAAACTCACTGAAGCAGATATCCGGGGGCAATTGGGCGAGCTTTCGGACCTGCCGAACGGTGTGTTGATGGACAAAGAGCAGGCAGTCGGACGCGCTGCGATAGCTTCGCTCGCCGCCGGGCGCCCGTTGCGGGCCGATATGCTGCGACAGCCGACAGTTGTGCAGCAAGGCCAGAGCGTGAAGGTTATCGGTACAGGAAATGGATTCCAAGTAGCCAACGAAGGACGCGCAATCACCAGCGCAGCCGTTGGACAAGTTACCCAGGTACGGTTAAACTCCGGTCAGGTCTTGAGCGGGGTCGTCCGTGCCGATGGGTCGGTAGAGATAAGGTTTTGATTACCTTAACAATCATGACCAATCAAGATCATTCCAAATAGCTTAAAGTTATTGGGAAATATGCCGTAAACGCAAGCAGACGCTGCATACACGACGGAAGCCGCTACCCATGAAAATCGACAACTCGACCAAGACGATCGGCTCCGTGCAAAGCCCAAACGGCTCCCGTACGCCGGCGACTCGCGCCAGTCAAGCAAGCGTCGCTTCGAGCAGTCCCGCCGCGGGACAGTCGACGACTGTGGTTGCGACCGCGTTGCACGCCGTGAGTGGTTCCGAAGCTGCCTTCAATTCCCAGAAGGTCGCCGAGATCCGGCAGGCGATCAGCGAGGGCCGGTTTCAGATCAATCCCGAGCGGATCGCGGATGGGTTGATCAGCAGCGTCCGTGAGATGCTCAGTCAAAATCGACGCCCCACTTGATGGTGAAGTCGATAACCTGATTGTCAGCAAGTTCGCCAATCACTGTGGAATCCTTGTCGGATCTACTGGTCAGCGAACTGGCGGAGTTGAAGCGGTTTTGTGCTTTGATCGAGGAAGAGCGCAAAGTACTTACCGGAGCTCAAGCGGACCGCCTGCCCGCTATCGCGGCCGAAAAGGCGACGCTTGCAGGGCGGTTAAGTCAATTCGAGACACAGCGCGATGCCCTGCTGGTCAAGAGCGGCTTCGCAAAGGGTCGTCCGGGCATTGAAGCCTGGCTGGCAAATCGTCCAAAAGCAGTTGTCGAGCGGCGACGGTGGGACGAGTTGTTGAAGCTAGCCACGGCGGCCCGCGACGGAAATGAGACCAACGGCCGACTGATCAACCTCCTGCTGAAACAGAACCAGGAAGCGCTATCCGTATTGTTATCCGGAGGTGCCGGATCAATCTACGGCGCCGATGGTCAGCAGAGGACCATGGCTGGCGGAAAACGCTCTTTCGGCGCCGTTTGAGGGCCGGATCATGACGAGGTCCTTACCGCAAACCCTCATTCGGGAATTTGCACTTCGACCGGATTGTCGGGATTGCGCGACTCGATCGTGATCGCCACGCGACGGTTGCGCTGACGACCTTCGACCGTAGCGTTGTCGGCCAGAGGCCGCTGGTCGGCGTACCCAGTCGCGGTCAGGCGACGCCCGTCGACGCCCGTCTCGATGAACAGGCGCACGACGCTTGAGGCTCGCATTCCGGAGAGTTCCCAGTTGGAAGGGAACTGCGCGGTGCTGATGGGCGTGTTATCGGTGTGTCCCTCGACAATGATCGGAAAATCAGTCGGTACCAGAATCTGGGCGACAGCAGACAATGCTCGCACCGCGCCAAGGTCAAGGCGGGCATCTCCAGGAGCAAACAGCACGCTGGCATTGATATCGACCGTGATTCCCAAGGCTCCTTCGGTGACCGTAACCTTGCCCTCATCTACGAGCGGGGCTAAAGCCTGGTTCAGTTCCTTGGCCATATTCCGCAGTCGATCCCTCTTCGCGACCTGCATGGCATCGGTCTTGACATTCGGCGGAAGACGCTTGGTCGGAATGGCGACCGAAAGCGGACTGAGGCTGGTGTTGATGGCGACCTGAGCTCCCGAAGTACTGCCAGGAATGCTGCGAAAAGCCGAACTGATCGAGTCCGACATGATCCTGTACTTGCCCTCGTTGATTGACGAGAGGGCATACATCACCACAAAGAACGCGAACAGCAAGGTGATGAAATCAGCATAGGAAACCAACCAACGCTCGTGGTTTTCTTGCTCATCGGCCTCGCGGCGACGGCGGCGGCGACCATAATGCGCCATCAGGCAAGATAACCCTGCAAGCGAGTTTCTACAATCCTCGGATTGTCTCCGTTGGCGATGCCAACCAACCCATCGACCAGCATCTCCCGAACGGTAACCAATCGGCCAATGTTGGCCATCAATTTCTTCGCGATCGGGAGGAAGATCAGATTCGCGGCACCGACGCCGTAGATCGTCGCAACAAAAGCAATGGCGATTCCGCTGCCCAACTTGGCCGGATCGGAAAGGTTTTCCATCACATGAATCAAGCCCATGACGGCGCCGAGAATTCCGATGGTGGGCGAGTAGCCCCCGGCGGACTCCCACACCTTTGAGGCAAGTTTCAAGTGGGCCTCATAGGCGCTGATCTCTACTTCCAGCACTTCGCGCAAGCGTTCCGGCTCTGCCCCATCGACCAGGAGTTGCAAGCCCTTTCTGGCAAATGGATCCGGGAGAGCAAGGATCTGCGCTTCAAGGGCAAGCAAGCCTTCCTTGCGTGCGATGTGGCTCCAGCGACCAACGTCGGTAATCAGTTGCTGTGGATTTACAACCGGCGGGAAAAACACCCAGGCGCCCATTTTCATTCCGGCCATGAACACCTGCATCGAGCTTTGCAACATCACCGCGCCCAGAGTTCCCCCGATGACTATCAGAAAGGCCGTGGGCTGGACCAGGGAAGCGACATGCCCGCCTTCCAGCACTTGCCCGACTACGATTGCAGCGAGGCCGAGCGCAAGTCCGGCAATACTGATCTTGTCCATGTCAGACTTGGGGTCGAACCGCTTTGCGACCGCGGCGGACCTTACTGACAGGCTTGTCGTCGCCAACCACCGCCGCCCGCAGACGAACGATCGCCTGACTGTGCAATTGACATACCCGAGACTCGGTGACGCCCAACACCTCGCCAATCTCCCGTAGATTCAGATCCTGCTCATAATACAAGGCCATCATCATTTTTTCGCGGTCCGGCAGGGCTTCGATGGCGGTCACCAAGGCTTGACGGGTTCCTGCTTCCTCGAGCATGGCCAAGGGATCAAGGCCCGGCGTCGGACCGTGTCGATCGAGAAAATCGCCGCTCTGGCCATCCGTCAGGTCCTCCAGATAAACCAGTTGGTGGCCGCGCGCCTCGAGCAGCAGTTTCTGGTAGTCGGCCAAACTCAGGTCAAGTGCCGCCGCCAGTTCGCTTTCCGAGGGTTGGCGTCCGTTTTCGTGTTCCAACTTGTGGATCGCAGCCTCGACACGCCGCATTTCGCGACGTGCACCACGCGGCAGCCAGTCATTTTCCCTCAAGCCATCGAGCATGGCGCCGCGTATCCGCTGTACGGCATAGGTCTCGAATTGGGCACCAAGCCCCTCCTCATAGCGGCTCATGGCGTCAAGCAGACCAATCATTCCGTTCTGCACCAGATCGTCGACTTCGACGCTGGCCGGCAGCTTCGCCATCAAATGAAAGGCGATGCGCTTGACGAGGGGAACATACTTGGAAACGAGCTGCTCTTTGGCGAGCACGCCCTGTGCGGTGTACATCGATCCGGTCGATTATGCCGTCTAAGACGGAACGACTATACCACCGATTCCAGGCGCTTCGGCACATGCCCGGACAGACTCCGACCCACCCCTGGCCGCCCTTCGAAAGGAAGGAATCCGCCACCATCAATTTCCTCGCCACCGGGAGGCAGCCTGCTTTGGAGCGCATCAGCGAGATGGTCTGTCATGGGCACACGCGAGCCGCCGAGATAGTCGAGCCGAACGCCAAGATGCTCTCGTGCAGTGCGCCGCAGGTTGTCAAAAATGGCCTGGGCTTCTGCGTCGGATCGGGCGCGGGTGACTACCACCTGAAACCGATCGCGCCCACGCTCGCGGGCCAGCCGCTTGATAAGCGCGTAGGCATGGGTAATCGCCGAACTCTGTGCCGCCACCACCACCGCAACGTGCCTGGCGGCAAGTGCAAGCGGCGAAATATGTCCGCCCTGCCTTGCTGCACAATCGATCATGACAAACGATGCGCCTTGCTGAACTTGCCGCAGCCCGGCATTCAGATATTCTGCGGAAGCAGCATCCACGTGCAGCAATTCGTCGGCGAAGCGGGAGGCTGCAACTGCCCGGACCATGGGTGCGACAGGCTGCATGATCTGCTGCACCGAGCGACCGCCGCGCAGCATGTCGATCAGGTCATAGCGCGACTTCACGCCAAAGGTCGACAGGACGTTATCGGGTCCGGAATTCTCGTCGATGATCACGACGCCATGCCCCGCATGCGCTAGAGCCGCCGCCGTCTGCACCAGCAAGGTGGTTCGGCCACAGGCATCCCGCCCGGAAACGAAAGCGATCACCTGCGGCGCCCGCACACCAAACAGACGACGCAGCCCGGCAGCCTGATCTCCGGCTGCGTGATGAAGCCGCTCAAGCAAAGGAAGCTCCCAGCGACGACGAACTGCGCGGCGAGATTGCCAGGGCGACCTCTTCATCGCGCAGGCTGTGCGCCGTATCACCAGCGCCGACTTTGAACGCCCGATGCAGCAGGTAATTGCGATTGGGCAAGTGCAGATCCTCAGGTACCCTCTGACCGTTTGCCACGTAACTAAGCGTCAGGCCGTGCCGGATGATGCAATCGAGTGCTGGCGCAAGCGCAGTCGCCTCGTCGACCTTGGTCATAATGCAACCGGCCAGATCCTCGCCGGCATAGGCGCGCACCACATCGTCCAAAGTGTCGCCGCGGCAGCCGGCATTGAGCAGCAGCAGTCTATTCACCTCTCCCGAGCGCATCAGCATCGCCGCCTGCTCGGCTACCATGCGGTCGCGCTGACTCATGCCGACGGTGTCGATCAGGACCATATGCTTGTCGCGCAGATCAGCCAGGGTACGGCGCAGATCCTCGCCGTCGCGTACCACGAACACCGGTACGCCAAGGATGCGACCATATATCCGCAATTGCTCCTGCGCCCCGATCCGGTAGCCGTCCGTGGTCAGGAGCGCCAGACGGTCTGCGCCATAGCGCACCACGCAACGCGCGGCCAGCTTTGCCGTAGTCGTGGTCTTGCCCACGCCGGTAGGCCCGACGATGGCATACACACCGCCGCGGTCAATGAAATCCGACTCCGTCGGCAAGGTGCGCAAACGCCGATTGACCGCCGCCTTTAGCCACTTGCGTCCGTCATCCTGATTCATGTCCGGGGGCATGTCCTGCACCAGACGTCGCGCAAGCTGGCCGGAGAACCCGGCTTCGATCATTTCCCCCAGCAGCAGTGCGCGAACCGGCGTATCGCGGGCCATTTCACCCCAGGCAAAGCCGGCCAACTGACGCTCGAGCAAGCTCTTGATGACACGCATTTCATCCCGCAATTGGGCAACCTCCACCGGCGGTTCGGCGGCAGGCGATTCATTGTGATCGACCGCCGAACGCAAGGACGCAGCAACCTGGGGGGGCGAGAGAACATCCGGCTCCGCCGCCGTGCGCGGTGGCAGTGGCCGCAGACGGGTTCGCGTGTCCTGGGCGGGTTCTGCAGCGGGAGCCGTTTCGTAGGGTGTCCAGGGACGGACTACGGGCGCTTTGCGTCCCGCGGAAGACAGGGTCACCGTGTAATCGTCGTCCGCAGCCTTGGGCTTTTGTGCGGCAGGCGGCGAGGAAGCTGCCGGCGGGACCGTGGTACGCGGGGCTCCCGCCTGCTGAGAAATCGCGTCAAGGCTATCGGGCGTCATGGCAACGATCTCGACGCCGTTGTCCGTGGGCTTGTTCGAAATCACCACGGCATCAGGCCCGAGTTCCTCTTTCACCCTGCGCAGACATTCCCGCGCGGATGTGCCGACGAATCGTTTTACGGTCATTTATTTGCTCCGATGATGGTCGTCACCTTGATTGTTCGCGAATCCGGCACTTCGGCATTGGCAATCACCTTCAGTTGTGGAACTACCCGCCGCAGGAAGCGGGAAAGCAGCCAGCGCACGTTGCCTGGAACCAAGAGGACGGGGGGCAGCCCAAGATCCTCCTGGCGCTGGGACGCCGTTGCGGTCTCCCGCATCAGCGTGTCAGCGAGCCCCGGTTCGATTCCGGAGGCATCGCCTCCTCCGCCCTGCAGCGCCTGCCCAAGCACCCGCTCTAGCCCGGGCTCAAGCGCCATGACCTGCATCTCGTTGCCTCCGGGATAGAGCTGCTGGATGATCGCGCGACCCAACGCGATACGCACTTGG
This sequence comes from Rhodocyclales bacterium RIFCSPLOWO2_02_FULL_63_24, assembly GCA_001828935.1. Classification (GTDB taxonomy): domain Bacteria; phylum Pseudomonadota; class Gammaproteobacteria; order Burkholderiales; family Rhodocyclaceae; genus Sulfuritalea. The sequence goes on along the minus strand of MHZX01000083.1, from coordinate 13,969 downwards.
GAGGTGAGCACCAAGGGGTCCTGATTCCGCGGCGCATGCTCTGCCAGGGTTTCAATAATGGTTCGCATGTCGCGAATATTTACGCCTTCTTCAAGCAAATTCTGCAACACGCGCTGCAAGGTGGACAACGGCAGTTGCTTGGGCACCAGATCCTCGACCAACTTGGGTGATTCGCTCGCGATGTGATCGAGGAGCGCCTGGGTTTCCTGGCGTCCCAGCAACTCGGCGGCATGCGACAGGATGATGTGATTGAGATGGGTTGCAACCACGGTACTGGCGTCGACTACGGTGTAACCGTAAACATGGGCCTGCTCCCGCGATCCGGCGTCGATCCACACGGCGGGTAGACCAAAGGCGGGATCCTGGGTCGGCGTGCCGGCCAATTGCCCCGAAACGCGGCCCGGATTGATAGCGAGATACATCCCCGGAAAGGCCTCGCCATTGCCGATCGCCACCCCTTTCAGCGTCAAACGATAGGCGTTGGGACGAAGTTCCAGGTTGTCGCGAATGTGCACCGGAGCGGACAGGAAGCCGATCTCCTGGGCGAACTTCTTGCGCAAACCGCGAATGCGCTTGAGCAGTTCGCCATCCTGCCCCCTGTCGACCAGGGGAATCAGGCGATAGCCGACTTCGAGGCCGAGGACATCCACCGGCGCGACATCGGACCAGCTCGCCTCGACACTTTCGGGCATGACAGCCGCCTGTTGCTCTGGTGCGGCGATCTCGGCCGCTCGCTCGCTCGCCGCGGACTTTCTCATCATCCGCCAAGCCAGGAATCCCAGAATCGACCCCAGCATCAGGAAGACAAAATTTGGCATGCCGGGAATCAGTCCAAGAATTCCAAGAATGGCTGCCGTAATAGCCAGAATCATCGGATTGCCGAACAGCTGCCCTACCAACTGCTGACCGATATCCTGCCCGGTCGCTACGCGCGTGACCACCAGACCGGCCGCGGTCGAAATTATCAGCGCCGGAATCTGCGCCACCAGGCCGTCGCCAATAGTCAGCAAGGTATAGGTCTTGGCAGCATCGCCCGCCGACATATCGTGCTGGAGAACCCCGATGATCAGGCCGCCGATAATGTTGATGAACAGGATCAGAATGCCCGCCACCGCGTCGCCCCGCACAAACTTCGAGGCGCCATCCATGGATCCGTAGAAGTCCGCTTCCTGGGCTACCGTGGCGCGGCGCTTGCGTGCCTCATCCTCGCCAATCAGGCCGGCATTCAGATCGGCATCGATGGCCATCTGCTTGCCCGGCATGGCATCGAGGGTAAAACGTGCCGTCACTTCGGCGATGCGGCCGGCGCCCTTGGTGATCACTATGAAGTTGATCAAAGTCAGGATGATGAATACAACGATACCCACCGCATAATTGCCGCCCACCAGGAAATGACCGAAGGCCTCGATGACCTTGCCTGCCGCGTCGGGACCGGTATGTCCCTGCAGCAGCACGATTCGCGTCGATGCGACGTTCAACGAGAGGCGCAACAGCGTCGTGACCAGCAATACCGTGGGAAAAATCGAGAAGTCGAGCGGCTTCATGGTGTACATCGCCACCAACAACACCATGACCGAGATCGCGATGTTGAACGTAAAAAACACGTCCAGTACGAAGGGCGGCAGCGGCAGCACCATCATCGACAGGATGAGGACAATCAGCAGCGGCGCCAGCATCTGCCGGATATTCAGGCGTCCGATAAACCCCTGCAATGTCAAGGCATCGTTCATTCCGGAATCCCTGGATCCATGCCTTCCGGCACTGCGATTGCAGTCGGTGCAACCGGCGGCAAGATATCTCCCGCCGACGTCGCGAACTGGTTCAACTGGTATACGTAGGCCATGACCTCGGCCACAGCGGTATACAGAGGCGCCGGTATCTGGTCACCGATATCGGCGTGGCGGTATAGCGCACGCGCCAGCGGCGGCGCTTCGAGAACGGGAACCCGGTTTTCGCCTGCCAGTTCGCGGATTCGCTGTGCAATCAGGTTCATGCCCTTGGCCACCACGATTGGCGCTCCCATCGTGCCGCTCTCGTACTTCAAAGCCACCGCAAAATGGGTCGGGTTGGTCACCACCACATCCGCCTTGGGTACTTCCGACATCATCCGGCTACGGGCCAACTCGCGCTGCTGACTGCGTATGCGCGCCTTAAGATGCGGATCACCTTCGCTTTCCCTGGCTTCCCGCTTCAATTCCTCGTAGGTCATCTTCAGCCGGTCGTGGTATTGCCAAAGCTGAAATGGAACGTCGATTGCGGCGATCAAGGCCAGACCCGCGACCAAAGCGAGGAAGCTGTAGAGCAATACCTGCGCAAAGGACATCAATGCGGTTTCAATCGGCTGGCTGAGCAAAGCGAACAGACGATCCTGCTCATGCTTGACCACCCAGTAGAGAACGCCGCCTATCAGCATCGCCTTGAGCACCGCCTTGACCAACTCGGCCACGCTTTGCCAAGAGAACATCCGCTCGAATCCCTTGATTGGATCCATGCGGTTGAGATCCAGCTGGAACGCCTTTGGAGAAATCACTCCGCCGCCGATCATGAACGGGGTAGCAAGGGCCGCCGCGATAGCAATAAGGAATATCGGCCCGGTAATCACAAACGCCTCGGCCGTCAGGGACAGCGCCGAACCGGTCATCAAGGATGTGTCGAAAGCGGCTTCACGGCTGAAACTCAGACCCTGCCGCAAGAGGCTGGACGAGCGCTGCGAGAGCCATCCGCCAAGAACCCAAAAGACCCCCGCCCCCGCAGCCAGCACCATGAAGGCCATGAGTTCGCGCGACTGCGGAACATTGCCCTCTTCGCGCGCCTGTTCCAGGCGCCGCGATGACGCGGGCTCAGTTCGTTCAAGGTCGCTTTCTTCAGCCACGGAGGTTCTCTCTCATACCGGCAATTATTGCCGCCGGCCCAAGCGGGGAACCCGTGAACAGGCGCAGAAACGCCCGTTATTTAGAATCTACTTCGGTGGAAATTTCCAACCCGGCAACCACCCCCGCACAACGCCTTGCACTCCGGTACTTAGCGTGCCACGAATTTCGCTGCGCGGGCAGGCGTCGCTTGGCAGGACACGAGCCGTCAGGCCGCCGCCAACTTCTCCATTGGAATGAAAGCAGAGCGCGGGACGCCGCGACCTTCACCGAATGCACCGAGAACTTCCTTCATATCCAGAATCAGCACAATCTGCCCATTCGACAGCGTGGTAACACCGGCAACGCCCTTGGGACGGAAATCGTCGAGTGATTTGATGACAGCGTCTTCGCGTCCCATGAATCCGTCGATGGCCAGAATAAACGTATGCTCGGCCATCTGCATCAGCACGCCGTACTCGGGAATCCGCTCCGACGTCCAGCCAAGCAGATAGTTGAGCGGATACATCGGCATGACCTCGCCACGGACAACCATCGTTGCGCAGCCGCCAACCTCCTGTACGGCGTCGATCTTGATGGGCAATATTTCCCTGACCATGGACAGCGGTACGGCGAACGGCTGGTCGCCAAGCTTGACCAGCAGCACCGGCAGGATTGCCAGCGTCAACGGCAGTGAAATGATGAACGTCGAACCCTTGCCCAACACGCTCTTTATCTCAATGGAGCCATTGAGCTTCTGGATGTTGGTCTTGACCACGTCCATACCGACGCCGCGCCCGGAAACGTCGGACGCAACATCCTTGGTCGAGAACCCTGGCAGCATCACGAGATTGAAGCTCTGCCGCTCGTCCATCGTGTTGGCTTCTTCGTCGGTGATGATGCCTTTTTCCAACGCCTTTGCGCGCAAGCGCTCGGCGTTCATTCCGCGACCATCGTCGGAAACCAGGAGAACGATGTGGTCGCCCTCCTGACGCGCCTCCAGCCTGACTTGCGACTTCTCCGGCTTGCCTGCCGCACGCCGGTCTTCGGTCGATTCGACGCCATGATCAACGGCGTTGCGGATCAAGTGAATAATCGGGTCGGACAAGTCCTCGATCATTGTCTTGTCAATTTCAGTCTCTTCGCCAACCAGGACGAGTTCGACGTCCTTGCCCAGACTACGGGCGAGATCCCGCGCGATGCGCGGATACTTCTGGAACAGACGCCCGACCGGCTGCATCCGCGTTTTCATCACGGCGTTCTGCAGATCCGACACCAGCAGATCAAGCTGACTCACGGCCTGGTCAAGCGCGTGCAGCGTCTCGGTATCGGAGCGGCCGTTGAGAATGTCCGAGCGCAACGCATTCAACCGGTTCTTGGTCAGGCCAATTTCTCCCGACAGGTTGAGCACCTGATCGAGTCGCGTGGTATCGACCCGGATCGAGTTGTCGCGCGCCTTCTCTGTTTCGCGACGACCCACCGGAACTTGTGCGCCCGGCTTGTCTGCGGCACGGCGTCCAACCGCAGCGTGAATGATCTGCTCCGGCGTCTCGCCGCTGACATCGTGGCTGACATGAGGTGCCGCGGGAGTCATGCCGGTGGCCTCCATCGCCGCCGCCGGCGCGGCGGCCCCCGTTACGGCACTAAAAAGGTTGTTCCAGTCGGGACCGCTCCCCGCAGGTGCAGGTGAACTCGCCGCCGGCGCGGCAACAGCAACAACTGGCGCCGCAACCGAAGCCAGCGGCTCGCCGGCCAAGGCGGCCTTGAGCCGTGCGAGAACGTCAGGATCAGCCGGATCGGGCTGCACGCCACGCTCCAGCATGCCGAACATATCGCGTACGCCGGCCGTTGCAGCCATGATCACATCCATGACCTCGCCAGTGATGGTCAACTCGCCATTGCGCAGGCGGTCAAACAGGTTTTCCGTCAAATGGCACAGCGTGACCAGTTCGGCCGCATTGAGAAAACCGGCGCCGCCCTTGATGGTGTGGAATCCGCGAAAGATCTCGTTGAGCAGGGCATGGTCCCCCGGATTCTGCTCGAGATCCACCAGCTTGTTATCGACTCCAGACAGCAGGTCGCCGGCCTCAACCAGGAAATCCTGGAGTAGGTCTTCCATTCCTTGAAAATCGCTCATTGCCATCTCCCCCTGAGAACAGAGGACAGAGCACAGAGGACAGCAACAAGCGCAGCGGGATGCGCCGGGATTACTATGTCCTCTGTCTTCAGTCTTCTGTCCTTAGTCATCAGAACCCCAGACTCTCCAACAGGTCATCAACCTGCGCCTGACTCGTCACTACATCGCTGCGGCCGGTGGAATTGATCACTGGCCCGTTCAGCAAACCCTCCGGAGCCTCCGCCTTGCGCTGTTCCGGCATGGCCTCGATCAACAAACTAAGCAGTTGAGTCTCCATCACCTGCACCACTTCGACCACCTTCTTGATCACCTGCCCGGTCAGATCCTGAAAATCCTGCGCCATCATGATTTCCATCAATTGATCGTTGGTGATCTTCAGCTTGGGCGGCGCATCAACAAAATATTTGCGTGTGTCCGTCGCCAGCAGCTTGAACTCGTCCACCGACAACTGGTTGGCAAACATCTTGTCCCACCGCTTCGACATCGTCTCCGAACGCGCCATCAGTTCGTCCTGAATCGGCTTGGCGATGTCGGCCGCATTCAATACCCTGGAGGCAGCCTGCTCCGTCATCTGGGCAATGTAGGTCAGGCGCTGGCGGGCGTCCGGAATCTGGTTCGCCGTATCTGCCAGCAGCTTGTCGACACCCAGTCCACGCAGGCTGTCGTGCAACTGTCGCGCAAGATGGCCCAAGCGATTGAATACCACCTCTTCATGCGGGCTGTCGTCCGCATTGCCGGCAGCAGGAGCGGCAGCAAGACCCGCAGCTTGCTCCTGGGCAACACTGTCGAACAATGCCTGCAAGTCATCAGAGTCGCCCGAGGAATCTGCACGTGCCGGCGGCGGCGGTGTTGGCGGCGCGCCTGCAGCAATGCTGTCGAACAATGCCTGAAGGTCTTCGGAATCATTTCCGTCGTCTGGTTTGATCGGTTTTGCCATCTCACCCTTTTCCTGATCATCCGGCACCCTCAGGCACCCTGCCCCATCTTTTCGAAAATTTTTGCCAACTTATCGTTCAAGGTGGCCGCGGTAAAAGGTTTCACGATATAGCCCGAGGCGCCTGCCTGAGCGGCAGCGATGATGTTTTCCTTCTTTGCCTCAGCGGTAATCATGAGAAACGGCAAATGCCGCAGTGCCGGATCGGCCCGCACAGACTGCAACAGGGTCAGGCCATCCATGTTCGGCATGTTCCAGTCCGACACCACGAACTCAAAGCCCCCACCCTTCAGCTTGCCCAGCGCCACGGCGCCGTCTTCGGCCTCGTCGACGTTGGTGAAGCCCAGTTCCTTGAGCAAATTTCGGACAATCCTGCGCATGGTCGAAAAATCGTCGACCACCAAAATCTTGAGCTTGCCAGGTTCAATAGCCATTTTCCCTCTGCCCGATCAATCGCGAGCCGACTTCATCAGCATCGGGCGCAGGGTTTCCGCCAGTGCGTCTGCATCGAACTTTGCCACATAGGAATCGACGCCTACGCTCTTGCCCATCGCCCGATTGGCTTCCGAAGAGAGGGACGAATGCATCACTACGGGAATACCGGCAAAGCGCGAATCCGACTTGATGTTCTTGGTCAGCACATAACCATCCATTTCCGGCATCTCGGCATCGACGAGGATCAGATTCACCTCGTCACGCAGGCTCTGCCCGGTCTGCTGGGCATGCGACGCCATCCCGGAAAGCCGAGTCCATGCCTCCATGCCGTTTTGCGCATGCTTGTGCCTGACACCGAGCTTTTCCAGGACTTCGGCGATCTTCTTGCGCGCGACTGCGGAATCATCGACGAAGAAGACGTTCAAATTATCAGCATCCTGCATGCGCTCAATCTGGCCAATCACGGCTTCGCCAAAGGTATTCGCCATGATCTGCTCGACATCGACAATCGACACGAGCTTGCCATTCGGCAACTCCGTGATGGCGGTGATGTAAGCATGGGAACCGCTGGTCACGGCCTCCGGCGCGCGCACCTTGTCCCATTCGACGCGAATGATCCGGTCGACGCTGTGCACCAGAAAACCGAGAGTGCGCTTGCTGTATTCGGTAACCATCATCGACCCGCCCCGTGTGGCCGGTGCGTCGGTCAGATTCATGACCTTCGACAACGACAGCACCGGAATAACATTGCCACGCAGGCTTATCAGACCTTCTACTCCGCCCGGCATGTTGGGCGCCTTGGTGATGGTCGGGGTCTGGCTGACCTCGCGCACCTTGAATACATTGATGCCGAAGGTTTCGTGGGTGCCCAGCGAAAACAGCAGGATTTCCATCCGGTTCGACCCTGCAAGCATGGTGCGCGCATCGACGTGTTCCAGCAAGGAATTGCTGTTCGCAGAAGTACCTGCATATGTCTGGGCGGAGTTCATATCAAGCGGCTCTCTCGTTCAGTTTGTGGCGGCAGCCGCGGTCTTGTGGCCGAGCAGCAGACGTCCGAGCGTTTCCGACAAGCGGTGAGGTTCAAACTTCGGCACATATTCATCGACACCCACCGAGCGGCCCAGCTGCTGATTCGACATCGACGACAGCGAAGAATGCATGATGATCGGGATACCTTCAAAGCGCGGATCGGACTTGATGTTCTTGGTCAGCAGATAGCCGTCCATTTCCGGCATCTCGACGTCCGTCAGCACCAGTTGCACATAGTCCTTGGCTCGCTTTCCGGTGCTTTCGGCGAGAGTAGCGATACGCTGCATCTCATCCCACGCGGCGCGCCCATTTACCGTACCGATGTGCTTTACCCCGAGGACGGCCAAGGTTCGCTCGATCTGTGCACGCGCCACCGAGGAATCGTCAGCGAACAGTATGGTGAGATCGTCGCGACCGAGCGGCGCGATGCCGCTGAATATCATGGCATCGTCCTCCTTGGCGGTTTCCGCCAAGACGCGCTCGACATCCAGCATCATGACCAGTCGATCATCCTGCAACTCGGTAACCGCGGTCACCAAGCCGCCCAGATTGGAAGTCAGCATTTGCGGTGGAACCCGCATTTGCGACCAGTCGAGGCGCAGAATGGTATCGACCGACTCGACCAGGAAGCCCTGGGTTTTGCCGTTGTATTCCGTCACGATCATGATGTCGCGCGGGCTGTCCGGCTGCATGCCGATGTAATCTGCAAGATCGACCACAGGAACCAGAGCGCCGCGCAGGCTGACCATTCCCTTCACGGCCGCCGGCATATCCGGTGCAGCGGTGATCGGCGGCGTGCGCATCACCTCACGGACCTTGAAGACGTTGATGCCGAAGGTTTCGCGGCGACCGGTACGATTGTCCTTACCGAGAGCGAACAGCAATATCTCCAGCTTGTTGGTTCCCGCCAATCGGGTCCGAGCGTCAATATTGTTGAAGAGTTCCGACATTTGCTAACCTTTCAGCGCCGACGGCTGCACAAACGAGCCCCTCGCGCGGTAATCAATATTACGCCACTTTTCAGCGGAAACAGCCTCGGGAGGCCGCCGAATCTCCGCCAGACAAAGAGCATCATTCTGTGCGATAACCGATCCGCACGCCACCCCAGTGGCGGCCCTTGACGTAAATCGGCGCCGAAATGTCATGCATGATTTCGCCGGTATCCCGGCGATATGTTTGCAACAGAAAAGGAAGCTCGTGATCCCCGCAACGCTTGCCCACCGGGTCGGCAAAAACACGCTTGGTGCGATTCCCCACGAAGTCTTTCTTTTCATCACCGGTGAGTGGCTGGCAAAAGCGGTTGTTATGCGTCGGTACATAGCCGCGCCGATCGCAAGCGATTGAGTAGGCCACCTCCTTGTTGCTATCCAGCACTGCCTCCTGGATCGGCGGCAACAGCTTGTCGCAGAAACCGTCAAACTTGGTGTGGAATTTCTGCGGCTTGGTATTCGGAATCGCTACGTAGTTCGAATCGAACAGATCATCAACCTTGATCTGGCCTCGATCAACTGCGTCGGAAAAGGCCTTGGACATCGACTTCGCCATCGCCTGCACAACGCCAGGCATGCGTTCATGCACTTTGAGCGCCTGTTCGCCCGTTGCGCCAAGCTTGAATATCGAACCGATTTCTTCCAGGTTCATGGCGAGATAGTCGAGCTGGGTCGCCTCAGTCAGTGTGTTTTTCGAACACTGGGCATTCCGATCGGCCAAGCCCATGATGCTACTGACCTGTTCCGCAATGGATTTCGTCTTCTGGCTGTGGTCGTGCATGGTACCGGCGATAACGGCCACCTTGTCCAGCGTTTCCTGCGCGCCCGCCTTGATCTGTCCCAGTGCTTCGGCAGCCTGGTTCGCCAACTGAGCCCCATTGGCGGCTTGCAAGGATCCGGCCTTGATGGTGGAGATAGCGTGACTTGTTTCGGTCTGGATCGCAGCTATCACAGAACTGATTTCGCTTGTGGCCGCAGTCGTGCGCTCGGCCAGCTTACGCACTTCGTCGGCAACAACCGCGAATCCACGCCCTTGCTCGCCCGCCCGCGCCGCCTCGATGGCGGCGTTGAGCGCCAACAGATTGGTTTGGTCGGCAATGTCATGAATCACCTTGACGATGCCGGAAATCTGCGCTGACCGTTCGCCAAGTGCAGCCACAACCTGGGCCGACTGTTCCACCGAGGATGCGATACGTTCGATTTCGGAAGCCGCGTCATGGACGATGTCAGCGCCGCGTGACGAGTGCTCGCGTGCCGCAAGCGCTATGCGCGCTGTTTCTTCGGCGTGCTCGGCAGCTTCCCTCATGCCCCCCGCCATTTCCGAAACCGAGGTTGCGGCGGACTCTGCCGCCGCATTTTGCTGCTCGGAACTTGATGTAGTTTCACGTGCCTCGGCAATCAGTTTGTCGGCCGCCTGCGCCAACTGATTGGAATTGAACAAAACCCGGGTGATGATGCCCTGAATGCTCGCAATCAATTCGTTATAGGCTGCAGCGGCGGGGGCCACGCTTGAACCGGATGGAACGATTACCCTGCGCGCCAGATCGCCATCGTTGCGGGTTGTGTAGAGCACGTCCCGCATGTGATTCACCGGTCCGGCGACAGTGGCGTTGAAATACATTGTCGGCACGACGGCAACCACCACGCCCAGCACTGCCAAGAACACCAAGACATCTATCCCGAGCGCGCCCCCCGCATAGCTGACAATCCCCGCCCCTCCGCCGGCGAGTACCAATCCAGCGACAAAATGCACCGATGCAACGCGAGACAGTGGTCCAGCCATTTTTCCTCTCCTCCTTAAGCTTGAAACTATCGCTTAGGTCATAACCGGCAAATTGTAGGTTTTATCGCTTCGCCTCGAAACAAGGGCAAGAGCGGCGTGCCGGTCAATGTATCTTTGCTCTCTAGTGCCACTCTAGCAAATCTACGGCCGAACTCAAAGCCGAATGCATGAAACCATGCGCGAGCGGCCCAGAACTGATGAATGGGGAAACCCGGGGATGCGCACCGAGGGCGCGCCGCAACTCAATCGATGCTGAACAACTTGCCGAAGTTGGCAATATCGAGAATTTGCTTCACGGCGCCACGGCAATTGGCGAGCGCCACCTCCCGTGCCGCCCCCTTGGCCCGATCGCGAAGCATAAGCAGCATCCCCAGCGCTGAGCTGTCCAGATACTCGACGCTCCCCAGATCGACCACGATCGTACTGGCCGGACTGGCCAGTACGGTATCAATCGCTTCACGAAAGTCACGATGCGAATTGAAATCAAATCGCCCTTCCAACCGGATTACGGCGCGACCTTCGGTGACAGTGACGCTGGCCTGCATGATCGATCCTCGACAGGGAAAATTTGCGGACCGAGTATAGCCCGAATTTCAGGTACCCGAGTCAGCCGCCGGGGAGGTGTTTGTCCACTGCGCGCAGCCTCGCCAGTATGCTGCGGGAAATGTCGCCAAGACTGGCTACTTCGTCCAGTGCACCAATCTGCGCCGCTTCCCTCGGCATCCCATAGACAACGCAGGACGCCTGATCCTGGCCGATATTCCAGGCTCCGGCCTGGCGCATGGCCAGCAAGCCCTGTGCGCCGTCTTTGCCCATACCGGTAAGAATCACGCCCAAACCGTTTTGCCGAACGTGCTCGGCAACCGACCAAAACAGCACGTCTGCGGCAGGTCTATGACGATTGACTGGTTCATCCTTGGCAAGCTCCAGCAAAAATCCCCCGCCTCCTTTTTTCACTCGCATGTGCGAATGGCCCGGCGCCAGGTAGGCAGTTCCGGGCTGCAGACGCTCGCCACCCTGTGCCTCGATGACCGTCAGTTTCGACAGACTGTTCAGACGCTGGGCGAAAGATGGCGTAAAGGTTTCCGGCATGTGCTGCACCATGACAATGGGCGGCATTTCTCCCGGCAGCGAACACAGGACTTCCTTGATCGCCTCCGTCCCCCCCGTCGAGGCGCCGATGGCTATCACCTTTTCGGCCAACAACCGGGGCGAAAAGCTGCCTTTGGACTGGGCAAGAGTCGGCGCTGGCGGCGCGGCAATGAGCGTTCTTGACGTCACCTGCGCACTGGCGGCGGCGCGTATCTTCTCGCGAATATCCTCCGCATAGCTTTGCAGTATCGATATGTTTTCCGCCCGCGGTTTCGCCAGGTAATCGACGGCGCCAAGCTCCAGCGCCTTCAGGGTGACCTCCGAGCCTGACGCAGTAAAAGAGGAAATCATGATTACCGGCATGGGCCGCAGGCGCATCAACCGGTCCAGAAAGTCGAGACCATCCATGCGCGGCATTTCGACGTCGAGCGTCAATACGTCGGGGTTTAGCGTCTTGATCATTTCACGCGCGGCGATCGGATCCGGTGCAGCACCCACCACTTCGAGATCGGGGGCGCCATTGATGATCTCGGTCAGCAATGCCCGCATCAGCGCCGAGTCGTCAACGATAAGGACCTTGATCGACATGCCCCCCCCTAGAACAGCTCGATGTCGCCTGACACCGGCGCTTCGGTGAGACGGGCAGCGTATTCGCTTTCGCGCCGCAGCAGGGTGTCGTTGTGCAAGCGCGTCAGCTTCTTGACGAGGACGCGCCCGGTCGTCGGAAAGAAATAGACTTTGCGCGGATGGACATCGAGCAAATCCTGCGCGGAAACAAAAATTCCTTCGGTATGCAGGAAATCGAGTACGAAACTGGAATTGCGCTCACCGACATTTGAACTTGAAAGGCTGGCCATTACCCTGCCGCCGCCAAACACCTTGGCTTCGAGACTGCCGCGGCGGGCGCCGAGTTTGAGCAAATGGTTGATCAGGATTTCCATGGCGTAGGTACCGTAGCGCGCCGAAGCCGAGTAAGGCGATTGCTCGGCCGAATCTGCCAACATGAAATGATTCATGCCGCCGATGCCCTTGTCCCTGTCGCGAATGCAGGCCGATACGCAGGAGCCGAGCACCGTCACCAGCAGCATGTCGGTCGTCGTCACAAAATACTCGCCCGGCAACACCTTGACCGCCTCCGCACCGAAAGTCGGATCAAAGTAGCGATTGCCAGCCAGGTGTTCGACGAAGCCCGCCTCCATAGTCACACGCGTCCCGCGGATGCATGCGCCGGCCGATCGGCACGCTCGTACACGGTGCGGCCAAGGGAGCGGAACAAGTCGGCAGCATGCAGAAAACTCTCCGAATGGCCGGCGAACAGCAAGCCGTCTTCACGCAGCAAGGGGACGAACTTCTTGAGGATCGCGTATTGCGTCGGCTTGTCGAAATAAATCATTACATTGCGACAGAACATGATGTCAAAGGGTCCCTGCAGCGGCAAGCGCGCGTCGAGCAGGTTGATCCGCGTGAAGCTGAGCAGATTCTGCAATTCCGGCCGCACGCGGACATAGCCGGCCTGCGCGCCGCTTCCTTTGAGAAAGAATCGGCGCAGGCGGTCCGCGCTCAGTTTCTCCATCCGATCCATCGGATAGACGCCCTTTTCCGCCGTAGCCAGCACGTTGGTATCTATATCGCTGGCGATGATGGCTACTGGTGGCGTCAGACTGTCGAACGCCTCGCAGGCAGTCATGGCGAGGGTGTAGGGTTCTTCGCCGGTTGATGCGGCGGAGCACCAGATGCGAATGGGGCGATGCTTCAGTTCGCGCAAATGGCGCAGCAAGATTTCAAAGTGATGCGCCTCGCGGAAAAACGAAGTGAGATTGGTTGTCAGCGAGTTAACGAAGGTTTCCCACTCCGCTTCGTCGTTCGATTCAAGGTGCGCCAGGTACTGCTCGAAGGTGGTGTAACCGAGCGCCCGCAATCGTCTCGCAAGCCGGCTGTAGACCATGTCCTGCTTGATCGGTGCCAGGGAAATACCCGCATGCTTGTAAATCAGCGTGCGTACCCGTTCGAAATCGGTGGCGGTAAAGTGGAATTCGCGGTCGCGCTGATCCATCTCAGAAGACGCATGGTAATGCCGACGCCGAACTTCGCGCCGCGCCTGCCTGCCTGCAGCGGTCCGTCATAGCTGCTGCGAGCATCAGAATTCGTCCCATTGCTCATCGTCCTTGCCAAGGTAAGTCGTCGCATCCTTGCGTCCTACCGAAACCGCGGGAGGCAGTTGCTCCGGGGCGGCAGTTTCGTGTCGCGAGCGAAGCAGGCGAATCAGGCTGACCGTCTCGTTGGTCAGGCGGGTGAAGTCTCCCCCCAGAAGGTTCGCGGCGCCGCGCGAATCGCCGCCAAGGTGGAAGCGCACTATCTTCCCAGCGGATTTATGAAACTTCGCATGGACGTCGCGCAATTTGCCAAATGTGAGGTCTGATTCCAAGACCCGACCGTCACCATGGATCCAGCAGCCGAGTTCGCACTTGTCGTCGCGCTCCACTACAGAGGGATCCAGGGAATCTCCCCTGCCCGCCATGAATTCCCGCAGTTTCTGCTTCCAGGCCAGGTGGGCCTTGAGCACTCCATCGAAGTTAAGGCTGACACCCGACTGGCCGTTCGGAAGCTGTCGCATGGTGACGCTGCGCAGAGCCGGCGCCGGAAGGTTCGCGGTACTTCTCTGGCCGCCGCCTTCGACCAGCTTGAACATGCTCACTGTCTGCATCAGACCGCGTGCCTGCT
>MHZX01000082.1 GCA_001828935.1 Rhodocyclales bacterium RIFCSPLOWO2_02_FULL_63_24 | reverse complement strand
GATCTATCGGATGAAAGGCCATGGCAATGTCCCTCTAATTCAATGACTATGATTATAGCATAGTACCGGTTAAGTCCGACAGGCCGCTAGCTTCGCTCGGTGTTCTCAAGGGTTTTGATTGTCTATTTATTTCAGGTTAAGGGGGGCGACCTGGTAGGCGATCTGCTTCCAGTGGGCCACTAGAGCCTTATTGCCGAGAGCTTCAAGCGTCTGGCGGCAAAGCCTGCTGTCTCCCTGGTCGCGGATTCGGCGGTCGACCAGTTCCTTCGGAGCCATCAAGCGGCTGTCACCCGTGGCCGGATCGATGCCGATAGCCTGCATCAATAGCGCACCGTGCGGGTTGCACTGCTCCGCTGCGACATGCAGCGGGGTCATGCCGTGCGAGTCCTCCCGCTGCGACAGGTCCGCGCCCCTGGCGTGGAATGACTTGGCAATCGTCAGGAAGTCCCGGTAAAACTCCTCGCGCTGATTCGTAGAAAGCTGCTCGCGCGGGTCGATCGCACTGGCGGCCCACCAGAAAATTGCCGTGGTGCCGTCCTTGGCCTGGAGCTGCGGATCCGCGCCAGCGGCCAGCAGCTCGGCCACGGAATCAACTGCTCCGCTGTAGAGCCGCAGGCCGGCCCGGGCGGCAAAGAATAGCGCGGTGTAACCCTCAGCCGTGCGCCCGTTCGGGTTAGCGCCGTAACGCAGCAGCACGCGGACCATGTTGTTTTGCGGCTTGTCCGCGCCGTACTGCGCCGCCAGCATCAAGGGTGTTTTGCCGGCGTCCCGGCCATAGACGCACTCACTGCAATTGAATGAATGATCTCTGGAATCGGAGAGCGCCTGGAGCAGGCTGCTCGCCGCCTGGTACGGACCTGTCGCCAGGCGAACCGGGAACCCACCATGCCTAAGGCAACAATGGATTGGACTACCGACTCAGAGCCGGCCATTCCGCTCTTGTCGCCGGGTAGCACGAGAAAACGCGCCGGGATTCCACTAGAATCACACTTCGTTCCCGGCCGTCCAGTTCATCATGCGCCGCAAGAAGACTTCTCCGCCGCCGCCCGCAAAGTTACAGGAAGCACTGGACTGGCTCGCTGAGCCCAAGCAGGATGACCGCTTGCTGGATTTGGTGCCCTTGCGCAATCACCTTGCCGCGATCGCGTCGCTGGGCCTTCCGGTTCTGCACCGCCTCAAAATAGACGAACTGCTTCAGCAACGTGCCGAACGCATCGACGAGGCGTTAACGCCGATGTTGCTCGACGTCAAGCTGCCGTTGCCGATTCACCTTGCTACCCTCGCGCAAGGCTTGATCGGCTTGCGCGCGGAGTTGGGAGCAACCTGGCTGGAGGTGGCTGCGGACGCCGACACTCAGGAACTTGCCCGCATCCATCGCAGCAAAACACAAATCTGCCTGCAGGGCATCTTCAACCTTTCTCGGCAATTTATCGCTAGCTTGCTGATTGCAACTCCCACGCCCATCGGATTCTGGCGCAATGCCCAGGCGCTCTACCACCGAGCGCATCAGTCAGTCGACCCGACGGCGACTCTGCCCGCCGAAATCAGCGCGATTGACGCCTGCTTCAAGGCGATGTTGGCACTCACCGCGGCGCAGCCCGAGGGCCTGGCACCACGCGAAATAGCATTCCTTGCGGACTACCTTGCGACTTACGCGGTTTCTGCCCGGATTGATCCCCTGCCACCCGAGGCGGCCGGAGACTGGTTCTGGCTCGACGCGAATCGCGATCAGCCGCCGGTAGCCCTTGCCCGCCTCAGCCCGGAAGGCGAGCCATGCCTCTATTTCCGCTTCGGCGAACTTGCCGACGTGGCTGCACGACATCTCGACCAGTTGAACGATGGCGTGCCGCCGCTTTCGCTAGGACTGCCACTTCAGGCAGCTGGTGCCGACTACCGCAACGCGCTCGAAAGGGCTCGCCAATGCTGGGTCGCACCCAGGCGTCGCAGTTTCAATCGCCGTCCGCAATCCCTGCCAGTGGAGGTCTGCACGCAACTGAGCAGCTTGTGGACCTCCCTCGAAAGCGGCTCCCGACGGGAGCCAACATCCAGCAACTGCGAATTGACCTACAGCGATTGGACGCTGCTTAATGAAGGCCCGTCCGGATACGCTATCGTGCATGTCGTCGGCGAGGTCACGGGCATCGCGCCCGGCTGCGCTGTAGGTCTGCGCACGGGACCCGGCGCCGCCTGGCAGATTTGTCTGGTGCGCTGGGCTCGCAGCGAGAGCAGCAGTCATGTTGAATTGGGGATGGAAGTCCTGGCGCCTTCGGCGAAGCCAGTACGGATACAGACCTTGAGCAACCGCAACCCCGAACCACCGATCCCCGCGCTGCTGTTACCAGCCCTGCCGGGCCTTAACCGCAGCGAAGCAATCCTGACCGTGCGCGGCGACTACAACGCGCGCCCATTCACCTTGCTGCAGGAGCACGATGTCCGCCTGGAAGTCGTCGAATGCATGCCGCATCGTAGTCTCGTCGAAACTTCAAGCATAGAAGTCTTCGAGTTCATTCGCAACGCTGCGACGAGCTAGGCGCGAAAGGATTGCGGCAATTCGGCGACCAGTAGGGCACCGATCAGGATCACGCTCCACGACGCATAAAGCCATATCAGAAATACCGGAATCGCCGAGAAGGCGCCATAGACAACTGCGTTCACGGTGAATCCCGTGGCGAGATACAGCGTGAAAAGCTTCTGCAGGCCTGCAAAGCCCAACGCCGCGACGGTTCCACCAAGAGCCGCGTGCCAAGCCTTCACCGACTTGCTGGGAACCCCCCAATAGAGCAGGCCGAACAGGATGGTCATGAAAACGTAGGGCAACAGTCCTCTGATCACGAAAGTATTCACCCAGCGCGGCTCGTCTACCAGGCCAAGCGATACGCCTGCGACAAACGACATCGCCGCGAGACTGGCGCCAAATGCGAGCGGCCCCAGCAACAACGTGAGACCATGCATGGCCAGCCGGCGCAACAGCGGACGGCTGGACTTGACTCGCCAGATATGGTTGAAAGCCCGCTCTATGGTCAGCATCTGTATCAAGGCGGTCGCTCCAAGCACCGCAATGCCGAGGAAAGTCATCCGCCCGATGCGAGACGCAAACTGGCCGATATATTTTGCAATGATGACTCCCGCCTTTTCGGGCAACAGGTTGGCAAGCAGGAATTTCTCCAGCGCCGAACCAAGGCCGGCCCCCACCGGGAACAGCGAGATCAACGCAAACGCCCCCGCAATCATTGGCACCAACCCGATCAGGGTGGCAAACGACAATGCGGCCGCCGTTTGCGCGCAATGTTCGCCATGAAACCGACACGCCGTGCGCGCGACCAACCGGAAGGGTGCCAAGAGCCACATATAATTCAATTCTACTGGAGGCCGGAAAATGCAGAAGGCAAGCGAAGCGCGGGAAGTCCTTGTTCTTTACTACAGCCATCACGGCTCGGTGCGCGAACTGGCGCGCCACATAGCGCATGGCATTGAGCAGACGCCCGGCATGGTCGCCCGCCTGCGCACCGTGCCCAAGATATCGGCAGTTTGCGAAGCGACGGAGGATGCAATTCCAAATGAAGGAGCGCCCTATGTCGAAACTCGTGATCTCGAAGAGTGCGTTGGTCTCGCCTTGGGCAGTCCGACGCGGTTTGGCAACATGGCAGCGCCACTCAAGTATTTCCTCGACTCAACCAGCGGCCTATGGGTCAACGGTGCATTGACCGGTAAACCAGCAGCGGTGTTTACCTCCACGACTACCATGCACGGTGGGCAGGAGTCCACCTTGTTATCGATGATGCTGCCGCTCTTGCATCACGGAATGATGGTCCTCGGCATTCCCTACACCGAGCCGGCACTTTCGACAACACGTGAGGGCGGTACGCCGTATGGAGCGAGTCACGTCAGCGGCAGCACTGGCGTTACCACGGCCAGCGAACATGAAAGGTCGCTGGCCATCGCGCTCGGAAGGCGTCTGGCCGAGGCCGCGAAGAGACTCGCATCTTGAATCCCTGGTTCAACCGGCTGGCATCGATCAGCCTTGTCAGCCTGTTGCTTCTCTGCCTTGCCTGGGAACTGTGGCTTGCGCCCTTGCGTCCCGGCGGTTCGATGCTGGCGCTGAAAGCCTTGCCATTGCTGCTGCCGCTGTTCGGCATCCTGCGGGGAAAGCGCTACACCCACCAGTGGACCTCCATGCTGGCATTGGCCTATGTCACCGAGGGTCTCGTGCGCGCAAGCTCAGACCAGGGTGCAAGCCAAGGACTGGCATTGACCGAGACTGTCCTGGCGACGCTGCTGTTCGCTGGCTGTCTCGGCCACGCCCGTGTAACCGCTCCCTCCCGAGCCGTCAAATCTGCGGATTGAGCTTTTCCTGCCCGGAACACAGTTTGTTCAGCGCATTGATATAGGCTTTCGCCGAAGCAACCACGATATCCGTATCCGCACCCTGGCCGTTCACAATCCGCCCGTCTTTCGACAAACGCACCGTCACCTCGCCCTGCGCATCCGTACCGGTGGTGATGGCATTGACCGAGTAGAGCAGCAGCTCCGAACCGCTTGCGGCGACGCTTTCTATGGCCTTGAAAGTCGCGTCGACCGGGCCGCTACCGGTCGATTCCGCACGCTGCTCGGCACCTCCTACGGAAAGGGTCAGCCGTGCCTGCGGCGCCTCGCCGGTTTCCGAATGGAACATCGAGGAAACGAGCTTGTAATGCTCATCGTCTGGCGGGACCATCTCGTCACTCATCAGCGCATGCAAGTCCTCGTCGAAAATCTCGTGTTTCTTGTCGGCAAGTTCCTTGAAGTGTGTGAAAGCGACATTGAGCACCTGTTCGCTTTCGACTTCGATGCCGAGTTCCTTCAGGCGCGCCTTGAATGCCGTGCGTCCGGAATGCTTGCCGAGAACCAACTTGTTGGCATTCCAGCCTACATCTTCGGCGCGCATAATCTCGTAGGTCTCGCGGTGTTTCAGGACGCCATCCTGATGAATACCGGACTCATGGGCAAATGCGTTCGCTCCGACAATCGCCTTGTTGGGTTGGACCGGAAACCCGGTGATGCTGGACACCATTTTGGATGCTGCGACGATCTGTGTCGTATCGATCCGGGTAACACAGGGAAACACATCCTGGCGCGTGTGCACCGCCATGACAACCTCCTCCAGCGCGGCATTGCCGGCGCGCTCGCCCAACCCGTTGATGGTGCATTCAACCTGACGCGCACCCGCCATCACGGCCGCAAGGCTATTGGCAACCGCCAAGCCCAGGTCGTTATGACAATGCACCGACCAGATCACCTTATCTGAGTTGGGGATACGTTGGCGCAATTGGCGAATACGCTCCGCATATTGTTCCGGGACGTTGTAACCCACTGTGTCGGGAATATTAATGGTGGAAGCGCCTTCCTTGATCACCGCTTCGATGATGCGGCAGAGAAAATCAAGATCGGAACGTCCAGCGTCTTCGCAAGAGAATTCGACATTGTCTATTCCGTTTCGAGCGAAGCGAACCGCATGCTGCGCCGCGACGAGAACATCGTCCGGGGCCATGCGCAGCTTCTTTTCCATGTGGATCGGACTGGTAGCAATAAATGTGTGGATGCGCCCCGATTTGGCTGGCTTCACGGCCTCGAGTGCCCGCGAGATATCCTTGTCAAAGGCCCGACAAAGACCTGCCACCGTGGAATCCTTGATGGTTTCGGCTACCGCCTTGACAGCTTCGAAATCACCGTTAGATGCAGCCGGGAATCCCGCTTCGATCACATCCACGCGCATCCGCTCAAGCTGACGGGCAATACGCAGCTTTTCCTCCTTGGTCATGGAGGCGCCGGGGCTTTGTTCGCCGTCGCGCAAGGTGGTATCGAAAATAATCAACTGTTCCTTGGACATTGTTATCTCCTGGAGGGAAATGAAGTTTCAGTGGAGGCTAACGCCGGCTTTGTTGGTGTCAAACGCGACGACCGCAACGAAAACCAAAATGGCTATTACCGCCCCTCGCAGGGCGGGCACTATGAACAACAGGATTGTGGAGGGGATGTATTTAGCGCGCGCGGCGCAGCAGCGGCAGCAGCTTCGCGCGCAACGGCAGGCGCGCGATCAACGCGCCGGACAGGGCAAGAAATATTGCCGAATAGATGAGTGCCGAAGTCATACTTATGACTATAAAGACTTTAGCCTTGCCGTGCAACAGATTTTGTAACGACTACTTCATCAACCTCGGCAATACCGACGTCAATCTCCGCTAAGACTTTGCTTTCGCTTGCCACGCCAATTCCATACCGCCATAACATAGCCCGACATGGCATAACCGAGAAACAGCGCGAACAGGACGCCCGGCGGATAGGACGATACCAGCACGTAACCGAGGACGATGGCGGGAAGCACCATGAATGGCACACTGCGGCGCAAATTGATGTCCTTGCCACTCCAGTAGCGCAGGGTGCTGACCATGGTGACACCCGCAAACAGCGTCAGCGCGAAGGCATACCAGCGCACCTCTTCTCCTGGAATATTGAGGTCGTTGACGATCCAAACAAATCCGGCCACCAGTGCCGCCGCAGCCGGGCTTGGCAGACCCTGGAAATAGCGCTTGTCCACCACGCCAATATTGGTATTGAAGCGAGCCAAACGCAGTGCCGCTCCGGCGCAATAGACAAACGCGGCAATCCAGCCCCACTTGCCCATCCCCTTCATCGCCCACTCGAACGCTATCAATGCTGGTGCGGCGCCAAAGGAAACCATGTCGGACAGGGAATCATATTCGGCACCGAAAGCGCTTTGGGTCCGGGTCATGCGTGCCACACGACCATCAAGGCCATCGAACACCATGGCGATGAAAATTGCCACCGCCGCATGCTCGAAACGCCCGGTCATGGCTTGCACTATGGCGTAGAAACCTGCGAACAGCGCAGCCGTCGTCAACAGGTTTGGCAGCAAATAAATGCCGCGCCGACGCAACTCGGGATTCATCAGCGCCTTGCGAGGTGGAATTGCCGGCATGATCCAGAAGGAGTGAGAAATAGAGTCTATTCTAACGGGTCAGGAAAGCCCACCGTTAAGCGTCGAGGCGGCGACCGCCAATCGCCACGCTCTTGTGATGACGAATCTACTGCAATAAAGGGCACAGCGCTGCTGTGCCCTTCACATTTCGCTCGGCTACTTTCAGTTCTTGCTTTGGTCGACCAGCTTGTTCTTCTTGATCCACGGCATCATCGCGCGCAACTGTTCGCCGACCTGCTCTATAGGATGGGCGGCGGTCAAGCGGCGACGGGCCGTCATTTCGGGATAATTGGTCCGTCCCTCAAGAATGAACTTCTTGGCGTATTCGCCTTCCTGGATAGCCTTGAGGGCGTCCTTCATCGCGGCCCGGGCTTCGGCACCAATTACCTTGGGGCCGGTCACGTACTCGCCATACTCGGCATTATTAGAGATGGAGTAGTTCATGTTGGCAATGCCGCCTTCGAAAATCAGATCGACAATCAGCTTGACCTCGTGCAAACACTCGAAGTAGGCCATCTCCGGAGCGTAGCCCGCGTCGGTCAGCGTTTCATAACCGGCTTTGATCAACTCCACCAGGCCGCCGCATAGCACGGCCTGCTCGCCAAACAGGTCGGTTTCGGTTTCCTCGCGGAAATTGGTTTCGATCACTCCACCCTTGGTGCCTCCATTTGCGGCCGCGTAGGACAAGGCAATATCCTTGGCCTTACCCGACTTGTCCTGATGAATGGCGATCAATGACGGTACGCCGCCGCCACGTAGATACTCTGAGCGCACGGTGTGGCCGGGACCTTTCGGTGCAACCATGATCACATCCACGTCTGCACGGGGAACCACTTGGTTGTAATGAACATTGAAGCCATGCGCAAAGGCCAACGCAGCGCCTTTTTTCATATTGGCCTCAACCTCGCCGTAATAAACCGCGGGAATGGTTTCGTCGGGCAACAGCATCATCACGACGTCGGCTTCCTTTACAGCCTTGGCGACCTCCTCGACCTTGAGGCCGACCTTCTTGGCCTTATCCCAGGAGGCCCCTCCTTTGCGCAACCCAACTGTCACCTTGACGCCAGAATCCTTCAGGTTCTGTGCATGTGCGTGGCCTTGCGAACCGTAGCCGACGATAGTGACCTTCTTGCCCTTGATGAGGGAAAGGTCGGCATCCTTGTCGTAATAGACTTTCATTCAATTTCCTTGGTATCAGGTTTTAGACTTTGAGAATTCGATCGCCGCGTCCGATGCCGGACACCCCGGTACGAACGGTTTCCAGAATCAAGGAGCGATCGATGGCTTCGAGAAAGGCATCCAGTTTGGAACCGTTGCCTGTCAATTCGATGACGTAGGTCGAATCGGTGACGTCGATGATGCGACCGCGAAAAATATCGGCAATGCGCTTCATCTCTTCACGATCCTTGCCGGCAGCGCGCACCTTGACCAACATCAGCTCGCGCTCGATATGCGCGGCTTCGGACAAATCCACGACCTTGACTACGTCTATCAGCTTGTTCAGCTGCTTGGTGATCTGTTCGATGACGTCGTCGGAGCCAGTGCTGACAATGGTCATGCGGGAAAGCGAAGCGTCCTCGGTCGGTGCTACCGTTAGCGATTCGATGTTGAAAGCGCGGGCGGAGAACAAACCCGAAACGCGGGAGAGAGCTCCTGCCTCGTTTTCGATCAGAATGGAAATAATATGTCGCATGCTTACAATTCCTCGGCCAGAATCATTTCCGACAGCCCTTTGCCGGCTGCTACCATGGGATACACGTTGGCCGTCTGGTCGGTAAGGAAATCCATGAAAACAAGGTCATTCTTATGCTTGGTGAAGGCTTCGCGCAAAGCCGGCTCAACATCGGCAGGACGCTCTATCTTCATTCCCACATGCCCATAGGACTCCGCCAGTTTGACGAAGTCGGGCAGGGCATCGACATAGGACTCCGAATAGCGGTTGCCATGAAACATCTGCTGCCACTGGCGCACCATGCCGAGATACCGATTGTTGAGATTGATGATCTTGATCGGCAGACGAAATTGCTTGGCGGTCGACAACTCCTGAATATTCATTTGAATCGACGCCTCTCCGGTAATGCATGCCACCGTTGCTTTCGGATTGGCGAAACGCACGCCCATCGCATACGGCAGCCCGACGCCCATGGTACCTAAGCCGCCCGAGTTGATCCAGCGCCGGGGTTTGTCAAACTTGTAATATTGTGCCGCCCACATCTGGTGCTGGCCCACATCAGAAGTAATGAAGGCCTCCCCCCCCGTGACTTCGTAGAGTTTCTCGACCACATACTGGGGCATGATGATTTCCTTGCCCTGCTTGTACTTGAGAGATTTCTTGCCGCGCCACTCGTCGATCTGCTTCCACCACGCCGCCAACGCTTTCGGATCGGGCACGCCGGCAGAAGCGTCGAGAAGCTTCTGCAACTCGTCCAGTACATCCGGCAGATTGCCTACAATGGGTACATCGACCTTGACGCGCTTGGAGATCGACGACGGGTCGATATCGATATGAATAATCTTTCGCGCAACCTCGGCGAAATGCGCCGGATTGCCAATCACCCGATCATCAAACCGGGCGCCAACGGCAATCAGGACATCGCAATGCTGCATGGCCATATTGGCCTCATAGGTGCCGTGCATGCCCAACATGCCTAGAGATTGCTTGTCGGTCGCCGGATAGCCGCCTAGGCCCATCAGCGTGTTCGTCACCGGATATCCCAGATGACGGGCAAGTTTGACGAGTCTGTCAGAGGCATCGGACAGGATCACACCGCCTCCAGCATAAATCATCGGCCGTTTGGCCTCCAGCAGCATCTGCACCGCTTTTTTTATCTGGCCGCTGTGTCCCTTGACCACCGGGTTATACGATCGCATGGTGATCGCCTTGGGATACTCGAACTCGCACTTCTGGTTGGTGATGTCCTTTGGGATATCGACCAGTACCGGGCCGGGCCTGCCTGTCTTGGCTATGTAGAAAGCCTTTTTCAGGGTTAGCGCCAAGTCCTTGACATCCTTTACCAGGAAATTGTGCTTGACGCAGGGCCGGGTAATGCCCACCGTGTCGCACTCTTGAAACGCGTCCTGTCCGATGTAGGCGGTGGGTACCTGACCGCTGATGATCACCATCGGAATCGAGTCCATATGTGCGGTTGCAATCCCCGTCACCGCGTTGGTCACGCCAGGTCCGGACGTAACCATGCATACGCCGACCTTGTTCGACGAGCGCGAATAGGCATCGGCCGCGTGGACAGCCGCCTGTTCGTGGCGAACCAGAACATGCTTGAACTTGTCCTGCTTGAAGAGTTCGTCGTAAATAAAAAGTACCGACCCGCCGGGATAGCCGAACACGTAGTCGACCTTTTCCTCCTGCAAGCACCTGATTACAATTTCCGCGCCCGTTAGCTGCATTGATTACACCTGTTACACTTTTCGAGTGAAACGCATAACCTTACTGACTCGTCCGCGAATGGTCAAGATTTATAGTCTGGCTTTCGCAATGAAAAACTGCTGAAAGTCGGCAGGAGCCCCCGCTGAGTTCCCGAAACGAACTTTCGAATTTCCTTGCCAGCATAGAGCGGCGCGCCTTCAAACAGGCCATGTTCGCCATTCGAAACGAGGAGACCGCACTGGACATAGTCCAGGACGCGATGATGCGACTCGCGGAAAAATACGGCGACCGCCCGAAGGGCGAATGGCCAATGCTGTTTCAGAGAATCCTGCAGAACGCGATCCGCGACAGCTACCGGCGATCCAGGGTCCGATCATTGTGGACTACCCTGCTATCGTCCATCTCCTTCAGCGATGATGATGATGCGGATCCGCTTGAAACTATTGCGGCGGAAAATGAGTCTGAGGGTTTGGCGACACCGCACAGGCAGCTTGAGCGATCGCAACTCCTTGGTATTATTGAAAAAGAAATCGAGAAACTGCCTCCACGTCAACGCGAAGCCTTCCTGATGCGTTATTGGGAGGAAATGGATATTGCCGAAACGGCAGCGGCGATGGGTTGCACCGAAGGTAGCGTAAAGACACACTGTTCGCGCGCCACCCACACGCTGGCGGCAGCACTTAAGGCGAAGGGCATAGAGTTATGAATGAAGATACTGAATTCGGCTACAAGACAAGGCAAGTTCTCAATTTGGGCTTGGATACCCTCAATAAGCAGGTAGCGCTTCGTCTTCATCAGGGCCGCCAGGCAGCCTTGAATAACCAGCGAGTGCCGGTAAAGGGAATTCGTATAGCGGGAATAGGGCAGACGTTGGAGTTTGCCTTTCTTTCCAATGCCCGTAACCTACTTGCAATCATGGCCCTGAGCGTCGGGGCCATGGGTACCTACTACTGGAATGCGTTTGAAGAAGCCCGGGAATATGAAGAAATAGACAGCGCCCTCCTTGCCGACGAACTCCCCCCTTCAGCATATCTTGATCGAGGCTTCCACGCATGGCTCGAGCGCGCCTCAGATTCATCCTCGCAATAGCGTTCTGGCTGGCCTCCCCACTTGGCCATGCAGTCATCGTTCCGCCACTTTCGCAGCCATCCTGGACTGAACTGAGTGCAGACCAGAAACGTATTCTTGCTCCGCTCTCCACCGAGTGGGACAAGATGGATGGTTTCCGGCGAAAGAAGTGGCTCGGTATCGCCCAGCGCTACCAATCCTTGGGCGCCGAAGAGCAGGCGCGCATGCAGCGTCGAATGACCGACTGGGCAAAATTGACGCCCGACGAGCGCAAGCGGGCAAGAGACAAATACAAGACGCTGCAAAAAGCTCCCCCAGAAAAAAAAGAGGCAGTAAAGCTGAAGTGGGAGCAATACAAGGAATTGCCTGAGAGCGAAAAAAGCAGACTGAAAGCCGAAGCTACCAAGCAACCAACTTCACGCCCTGCACCGTCGAAGAAGACGGCTGTACCAGCTCCGACTGCACCTGACGCTCCGCCATCCTTCGCTCCACCGGAGCAAGCCGCCCAACGCTAGTTGTTTGCAATGTCAGCCTCAATCGCCTCCTCTTTGGCTCAATTGCCCAGCATACGTCGACGCATGGCCAGCATGGCTTACGAAGGGTTATTGTTGCTTGGGGTTCTTTCGGTAACTTTCATGTTGCCTCATCTGGCCTTGGGTATGGGTTTCGAGATCGTGTTGCCCGGCTGGATGTTGATCGGCCACGTCTTCCTGGTAGTCGGCATTTACTTCGTCTGGTACTGGCACCACGGCGGGCAGACCCTGGCAATGCAGACTTGGAAACTCCGGCTGTCGACACCAAGCGGAGCGCCGCCATCCATGGCGCGTCTGATACTTCGTTATTTCCTGGCCTGGCCCAGCGTCATCTATTTTGGCGCGGGAGTGCTATGGGCGCTGTTCGATCGCGACCGCCAATTTCTTCATGACCGGCTGGCAGGCACCCGAGTGGTGTTCATGCACGATCAATTGCACTCAACGTCGCTCAACCCACCATAGCATCCCAGCGGCAGTCATCAAAAAAAGCACGCTCGGTGTTATGGCAGAAAAGAAGGGCGGCCAACTGTTGATCACGCCAAGACTGGAAAACAGTCCATTCAACATATGAAAACCGATACCCAGCATGATGCCGGCGAATACCCGAATACTGACCGCGCCCATGCGATCCTGCATGTAGGCAAACGGTAATGCCAGCGCCATCATTACCAGGGCGGCCAAAGGATAGATGAGCTTTTTCCACATCGCGATATCGTAGCGATCGGTCTTCTGCTGATTCCCGCTCAGATGGCGGATATAGAGGTAGAGGTTGACCAGGGACATGCGCTCCGGAACGACCAATAGCACCGCAAGCAGGTCCGGGTTGAGCGCCGATTTCCAGTTGAGTTCGGCATAGCGCTCGACACTGGCTGAATCACCCGAAAACACGGTACGAACCACGCCTTCAAGCGCCCAGGTTCCGGCATTGAGATAGCGTCCGCGTTCGGCCTGACTGATCGACAGCAACTGGAATCGATCGTCGAATTCAAATACTCTCACGTTCTGCAGAGATGCGTCCGGCAATACTTCGCGGACATTCACAAACGCGCGCTCGTCCCTGACCCACAGACCAGAACGAAATTCCTGAGCTACCAATGAGCCCATGGCCTTGAGCCTGAGCTGCTGGGCTGCCCGTTCCGCCGGTGGTGCGAGAAACTCACCGACGAGAAGCGTAATCGCGGCGAACACCAATCCGATCTTGGCCAAGGCAGCGAGCAGATTGCGGGTGGACAGCCCGGCCGCGCGCAGCACAGTTATTTCCGAGTGCCGCGCGAGCATCGTTAGGGCATAAAGTGTTCCGATCAGGACGCCGATCGGAAACAGTTCATACAGCCGACCAGGCAAGGTCAGAGTCACATAACCCAGTGCATGCTGAAGTTGATAACCGCCTTTGCCTATGCTCTCAAGTTCATGGATCAGATCGAAGAAGGCAAACAGCATCAGGAACGCGGTCAAGACCAAAGCCGCGGAAGCATAAATCTCCCGTGCCAGATGGCGCTCATAAATCTTCAGCGCCATCGAATTTTTCCCCAGGCCAAGGGATTCTGCCTGCGATAGAACAGCACGATCAGCAGCAGAAACATACCGACGTGCACCGCCCAGACCCCAATCTCGAAGCGCAATTTTCCCTGCGCCACCCAGGCCTGGCTGACGCTGAGCAGATTGCTGTAAATCATGTAGGTAAGCAGGGAAAAAATCAGATTGTTGGTACGTCCAGCTCGCGGATTGACGAAAGACAATGGAATGGCCAACACCGCCAGATTCAGGGCAGCCAGCGGCAGCCCCAGACGCCAGAGCAACTCTGCCAGATGCGCGGGCTGTGGATCGCGCAATAGATCCCACAATGGCTTGGTGCGTGGCGATTCCTCAAACCCGCGGGCTTCCTTGGTCTCGATGCGCAAAGCATAGCGATCGAATTCCATCACCCGATACTCGGCCGTGCCCGCGGTACCTTCGTAGCGTCGACCACGGTCAAGAACCAAGAAGCGATCCCCATTTGGCATGGTTTCCGTATGGCCTTGCGCCGTCGCCATCACACCCAGCCGACCTCGCTGAATCGAACTGATGAAAACGTTTCTTACCTGACCGTCCTCGCCGGCGACGCTCTCGACGAAAAACACCCGGTCGGCCGCCCCCGACTCATTGAAGGCGCCGGGAGACACTCGCGCAACATCGTCGCGTTGATCCATGCTTTGACGATAGGCCTCACTCTTCTGTGTCGCCCAAGGAGCCAGCAACAAGGAAAGGATTGCTATGACCAGCACCGGTGGCCAGACAAATTTGAGCACCGGTTTGATCCAAGCAGTCAGGGGAATGCCCGACGCAAGCCAGATGACCATTTCGGAATCCCGATACCAGCGCGACAAGGTCATCAGCACTGCGATAAAGAGTGTCAGCGAAAGCAGCACTGGCAGATAGCTGATTGCGCCAAAGCCAAGCAGCGCTATTACCGCCTCGGAGGCAATTTTCCCGCCCGCCGCCTGGCCCAATAGACGAATCAACTGGGTAGTCATCAGAATTGCGAACAGCGCCACGAAAACCCCGGCTGCCGTATGGGTGAACTCCCGAATTGCAGCGCGTTGAAAAATCATCGTGTAGCGGAGTATCTGCTTTGACTTTTGGGGAAAACTTGGGGAATAATCGGGCAATCAAGGAAAATCACTCAAAACAAGTCGATTTCATCGATTTCCCGCAATCCCAGAGGAGAGCATTTTGGAATTTAGCATAAAAAGCGGAAGCCCGGAAAAGCAGCGCAGCGCCTGCGTTGTGGTCGGTGTTTTTGAGCCGAGAAAGCTATCCGCGCCGGCAGAAGTCATCGACCAAGCGGCAGATCAGTTTCTTAGCGACATCCTGCGTCGGGGCGACATGGAAGGCAAGGCAGGCACCAGTCTGTTGCTGCACAGCATTCCGGGCGTCGAGGCTGATCGCGTCCTGCTCGTCGGACTTGGCAAGGAAAGGGAGTTCCGCGAAAAGGAATACCGCGCCGCGCTGGGCACCGCGATCCGGCAACTCAATGAAACCGGCGGTTTCGACGGCACCTTGTATCTGACCGAACTCAATGTCAAGAAGCGCGATGTCGCCTGGAAAATTCGCCAGGCAGCGCTCGTGGTAGAAGAAACCGTCTATCGCTTTGATCGTCTCAAGTCCAAGAAGGACGAAGTGCGTCGGCCGCTACGCAAGCTGACATTCTGCGTCAGTCGCCGCAACGAACTGGCCGGCGCCGAAGCAGCATTGGCAGAGGGGCTGGCAATTGCCGCGGGGGTTGAACTGGCCAAGAATCTGGGCAATCTCCCAGGAAACATCTGCACCCCGACCTATCTCGCCGATCAGGCGAGGCAACTAGCAAAATCGCACGGGCTCGCAGTCGACATTCTCGACCGCGACGACATGGAGAAGCTCGGCATGAACACCCTGCTCTCGGTCGCACGCGGATCGCACGAGCCGCCCAAATTCATTGTCCTGCGGCATGCAGGAGGAGCCGCTGGAGCAAAGCCACTGGTACTGGTTGGCAAGGGCATCACGTTCGACTCCGGCGGCATTTCGCTCAAGCCGGGGCCGGAAATGGACGAGATGAAATATGACATGTGCGGCGCCGCCAGCGTATTGGGAACGCTCAAGGCAGCCGCCCTGATGAAATTGCCTCTCAACGTCATCGGTATCGTCCCGACCACGGAGAACATGCCGGGGGGCGCTGCAACCAAGCCGGGAGACGTCATCACTTCGATGTCGGGCCAAACCGTTGAAATCCTCAACACCGATGCCGAAGGTCGATTGATACTGTGCGACGCGCTGACCTATGTCGAACGCTTCGATCCGGAGTGCGTGGTCGACGTCGCCACGCTGACGGGCGCCTGTGTGATCGCGCTGGGGAACGTCGCCACCGGCTTGCTCGCCAATCACGAGGGACTGGCGAAGGAATTGATCGACGCCGGCCAGGACTCGTATGACCGCGCCTGGCAACTGCCGCTGTGGGATGACTACCAGGAACAACTGAAAAGCAACTTTGCCGACATGGCAAATATCGGGGGCCGTCCGGCCGGCACGATCACCGCAGCGAGTTTTCTTGCCCGGTTCACCGACAAGTACCATTGGGCGCATCTCGACATTGCAGGCACCGCATGGCGCTCTGGCAAGGAAAAAGGAGCCACCGGACGACCGGTGCCCCTGCTCACCCATTTCCTGATGGACAGGGCGAGGCGGATTCCGAAGCCAACCGGCAAGCGCAAGCGGGGATGACGCGGATCAGCTTTCTGCATGGTGCGCGCGACCGGCTCCAGGCGATCGCCGCCTGGCTCGGCAAGGCCAGCATTGAGGGCAGGTCGGTGTTGGTGTATGTGCCGGATGGCGAACATAGCGAACAACTGGACCGCCTGCTGTGGACTCATCCGGCAACCAGCTTCACGCCACACTGCCGAGCGGCCGACAAGCTGGCTGGGGAGACTCGGATCATCCTTGCCCCGACGCTGGACCATCCGCCGCACGACGGCTGCCTATTGAATCTGTCGAACGAGATTCCGCCGGGTTTCAGCCGCTTTCAGGAAGTGGTAGAAATCGTCAGCGTCGCCGATGGCGATAAGCTGCCGGGGCGCGAACGGTTCCGCTTCTATCGCGAACGAGGCTATCCGCTGGAGGCTCGCGATATCTCAGGAGGCATGCAATAAGATGGCTGACGACAATACGGCGGACCTCCTGCGCAAGGCCGATGCGCTGATTCGGCGGACACGGGTGTTTGTGGCAGGATCGGCGTCCTCAGTGGCCGCACCAGCAATGCCAGCGGACGACGATTTACCGATTCTTACCGATATTGTCACGGAACGCGACGTCGCGCTTGCCACCGCGCCGCCGCACATGCAGCAGCATCTCGACGCCTTGCGCGAAGAGCTTTCGCGCTGGCTCGACCAGGAGTTGCCTCAAGCCGTACTCAAGGTTACCGACGGACTGGCGGATCAATTGATGGGGGAACTCACCCATCAGGCAGAAAAGAATTTGCTGCCGCGCTTGATCGCCCGTCTTGACGGCACAGCCGCCCTGTCCGGAGCGGAACAGGATACCTAGTCCTGCGGCACCGTTTCCGCAAATGCGGGACGCTGCATGAGCTTCTCGTACAGATTCGAAAGATTGGGATACTCGTCGCGCCAGCGTATGTCAGCGAGCCGGAAGGAAATGTAACCCAAGGCGCAGCCCACAGCGATATCCGCCAGGGACAGGCTGTTGCCGTGACACCACGCCTGATCCCCCAGTTCGTCGGACATGACCTTCAGCGCCTGCGTGGTCTTTCCGCGCTGGCGCGCAATCCACGACGGGCTGCGTTCACCATCGGGGCGCCGCGATTCGAGGAAGGCTGCAACGGCGGCGTCAAGAACCCCATCCGCCAACGCCTCCCAGCGCTTAACACTGATGCGCTCCCGTCCCGACGCAGGGATCAGGCGATTGTTGGGTGCCACCGTGTCCAGGTACTCGGCGATCACACGGGAATCATAAAGGGTGCTTTCATCGTCCAACACCAGTACCGGAACCTTGCCCAAGGGATTGAGCGCCGTCACCCCCGTGTCCTCCGCCCAGGGCGAATCGAGTACGAAATCGTAATCGATCTTCTTTTCCGCCAGCACGATACGAATCTTGCGGACATACGGGCTGGTAAGCGAACCGATCAGTTTCATTTCGTCAAATCACAGGTTTTGGGGCTGCGAAACTATAACACGCCGCCTGATTCCGACCGCAGAGTTGCGATCCGGTCGCTGATGCCCACATGTTAAAATTTCGTCCCGGACGTTTCCCGCGCCATCGACTTTCTCTCGCCAATAACATGTCACTCACTGCACTCTCGCCGCTCGACGGCCGCTACGCGGCGAAGGTCGAAAACCTGCGCGTCCACTTCTCCGAATACGGCCTCATACGCAACCGCGTACGCGTCGAAATCGAATGGCTCAAAGTCCTTGCTGGAGCCGCCGAAATCACCGAATGTCGGGCTTTTTCAGACGCCACGCTCACCGAACTGAACAGTGTCATTGAAAATTTTTCGGTCGCCGATGCGCAAGCCATCAAGACCATCGAGGCTCGCACCAATCACGACGTCAAGGCCATGGAATACTGGCTGAAGGAGCGCCTGGCGGGCAACGCCGAGGTCATGCGCGTCAGCGAGTTCATACATTTCGGCTGCACTTCCGAAGACATCAACAATGTGTCCCATGCGCTGATGTTGAAGGACGCCATCGCCGGCAGTCTCCTGCCGGAGCTTGACCGCTTGATTGCTCGGCTGCGCGAACTATCGCATCAGTTGGCCGAACTGCCGATGCTTGCCCGCACCCACGGCCAGCCGGCAACACCGACTACATTGGGCAAGGAAATGGCCAACATCGCCGCCCGCCTGATGCGCAGCCGCAGCCAGATTGCCACGGTGTCGCTGGCGGCCAAGTTCAACGGCGCCGTAGGCAACTACAACGCACACCTGTCCGCCTACCCGAATGTCGACTGGGAGTCCTTCAACCGCCGCTTCATCGAATCTCTGGGGATCGAGTTCAATCCTTACACCATCCAGATCGAACCGCACGACGCGATGGCCGAACTGTTCGATGCCATGGCGCGAACCAACACGATACTGATCGATGCCGACCGCGATATCTGGCAGTACATTTCGCTGGGCTACTTCACGCAGAAGCTGAAACAGGGCGAGATCGGCTCGTCCACCATGCCGCACAAGGTGAATCCGATCGACTTTGAAAACTCCGAAGGCAACCTCGGTCTGGCCAATGCCCTGCTCCGCCACCTCGCGGAAAAGCTGCCGATCTCCCGCCTGCAACGCGACCTTACCGATTCCACAGTCCTGCGCAACATGGGCGTCGCCTTCGGCTATACCTTGCTCGCCTTCGATTCGACCCTGCGCGGACTGGACAAACTCGAAGCCAACCCGCTGCGCCTTGCCGAAGACCTCGACGATGCCTGGGAAGTCCTCGCCGAACCGGTGCAAACCGTTATGCGCCGCTTCGGCGTCCCCAATCCATACGAACAACTCAAGGAGTTGACGCGAGGCAAAGGCATCGAGAAAGGCGCCCTGCGCCAGTTCATTGCGAATCTGCCGCTACCCGAAAGCGACCGCCAGCGCCTGCTCGAAATGACACCGGCTTCCTACATCGGCAAGGCGGCGGAATTGGCGAGAAGAATTTGACATGGCGTTCGCCGACAACCTCAAGCAACTCCCCCGCATTTCGCACCTGGCGGCCATCCAGCTACTGGATGGCGATGGTACCGTTGCGGCAACGATAGAAAACAAGCCGGGGCAAGCCGGCTCGCTTTCCATCTACAACCATCTCGGGCAAATCTACGGCGCCATCACCGCGGAGGCTGCAAGAAAGGGGTTGGAGCTGTATGCCGAACATACCGACGACGCCCGCCAAAATCCCGGCAAGCACCCCAATATCGACCGCCTGCTGGATCTGGCGGCCGACGGCAAGCGCTTGCTGCGGGTGAAACACGTCTTTGCCACCGCGATCGAATAGTCAGCAGCTCCGGGCATTTCAGGTCATGCCCGAAATTGCCTGCGTCTGTGACCCAGATCACCGATCGGTTGTTAGCAGCATGGAATAATGTGCGGACGCTGATCGTATATCCGGTGCCGGTACCTGCTGGCCTTCCCTACACAGAACAAGGAGTTCACATGAAATTCAACAAGATTGTCGTTGCAACGCTCGCCATTGGCCTCTCGGGCGCCGCCCTGGCGCAAACGATCGGCAAGCCCGAAGACCAGATTCGTTGGCGCCAATCGGTGATGCAAACCCTGGGCTGGAGCATGGGCCGCATCAAGACCAACATTGAAGGTACCTACAACAAGGATCAGGTGATCCAGGCCGCAAACACCATTCAGGCACTAGCCAACTCCGGCTCGGGCGCTCTCTTCCAGCCGGGCACCGATACCGGCAAGGGCTGGCGCGACACCAACGTAAAACCCGAACTTTTCAAGAATGCCGCCAAGTTGAAGGAAGTCGGAACGGCGTACAACAAGGAAGCCAACGAATTGGCCAAGGTCGCCGCTGGTGGCGACGCCGCCGCTGTCAAGGCCCAGTTCGGCAATCTCGGCAAGGCCTGCAAGGGCTGTCACGACGAATTCCGCAAAGAAGAGAAGAAGTAATTTTCGGCCGACTGGAAGTCCAGTCCGCTTGCAACGGCCACCCACGGGTGGCCGTCTGCGTCTACCAGTTCGGCGTCGCAGCAGGCGGTACTGATGGTGGTGCTGGAATCCAGGCGCCGCTGGCGCCGTACGCCGCGCCCAGAGCAATCAACACGGCGCACACGAAGGCGACCGCTCCACCGCCGCGCGCCGTCTCGCCGGCGCCGACTGTCCAGCCGGTGATCATCGGCCGAACCAGATTGTCCTTCCTGACCCGCGCATAAAACACGATAGCTGCCAGGTGGGCGAACACCAACAGGAGAATCGCGGGCTCGATCAGGCGATGGATGCCGCTCATGCGGTCGCTGAAATCCTTGCCGACCAGCGCATACAGCGGCCCCTCGAACGCGATGTCGTCGTTGGCGAAGATGCCTGTGGCGGCCAATAGTGTCAGCGTGACCAGCAGCGCCAGCACCGACAGCGCGCCCAGCGGATTGTGGCCGACGCCCTTCCATTCGCCACGCAGGTAGGCCTTGATCGCAGCCGGGCCGCGCACGAACTGGGCAAAGCGCGCATAGGTGGAGCCGACGAAGCCCCAGACGATGCGAAACACCAGCAAGCCGAGCACCGCAAGTCCGAAGCGTCCATGCCAAGTCATCGCATTGCCGCCGATCTGCTGCGTGACCAGGGAACCGATTACGCAAGTCGCAAGGCACCAGTGAAACACCCGCGTCGGCAAATCCCAAAGCTTGATGCGGTTCATGCGGGACTCCAGCAAATGCCGCCGATCTCTAAACGACGGCTTCCTGCTTCTCGACCTTGACCTGGATGAATTGTTCCCGGGAAACGCCCATCCACATCACCAGTGGGCTGGCCACCAGGACCGAGGAGTAGATGCCGAACAGGATGCCGATGGTCAGCGCCAGCGCAAAGTAATGCAGTGCCGGACCGCCGAAAATCAGCATTGAGGTCACCATCATCTGGGTGCAGCCGTGGGTGATGATGGTGCGCGAGATGGTGCTGGTGATGGCGTGGTCGAGCACCTGCGGCGTAGTCAGGCCGCGCTTCTTCTTGAAGGTTTCGCGCACGCGGTCGAACACCACCACCGACTCATTCACCGAATAGCCGAGCACCGCCAGTACGGCCGCCAGCACGGGCAGCGAGAACTCCCACTGAAACAGCGCGAAGAAGCCGAGGATGATCACCACGTCGTGCAAGTTGGCGATGATGGCCGACACGGCAAAACGCCATTCGAAACGCATCGCCAGATACAGCACGATGCCGCAGACGACCAGCAGCAACGCGAGCGCGCCGTCGGACGCCAGTTCCTTGCCGACCTGCGGACCGACGAACTCGACCCGCTTCAGGGTCGGCACAGCGGCTGCCGTGGCGCCAGCGCCAGCGCTCTGCGTCCCGGCGGGAACTCTTGTCAGCGACGCCATGACGCGCTCGCCCACTTTGGAGGTCTCGGCATCCTTGGATAGCGGAACGCGGATCAACACGTCGCGCGAGGTACCGAAATTCTGCACCTGGGTATCCGTAAAACCGTCCGCTTCCATCTGCCGGCGCAGCTTGTCGAGATCCGGCGCCTGCGCATAACTCACCTCAAGCAACGTGCCACCGGTGAACTCGATGGAGAAATGCAAGCCCTTGTGCACCAGGAAAAATACCGCGGCCAGGAATGTCACCAAAGAGATGATGTTGAACACCAGCGCGTGGCGCATGAAAGGGATGTCTTTTCTGATGCGGAAGAATTCCATGTCGACGTCCTTGCTTATTTGCTGCCGAGAGCAGGCTTCCAGACCTGCCCGATACTGAGAGCTTCCAGCTTGCGGCGGCGCCCGTAGATGAGATTCACCATGGCCCGCGATACCACTACGGAGCTGAAGATGGAGGTCATGATGCCGAGGCAGTGCACTACCGCAAAGCCGCGCACCGGACCGGAACCGAAAATCAGCAGCGCCACGCCAGCGATCAGCGTGGTCACGTTGGAATCGAGAATCGTCGCCCAAGCCCGTTCGTAACCCGCCGTGATGGCCGCCTGTGGCGTACTGCCGTTGCGCAACTCCTCGCGCACCCGCTCATTGATCAGCACGTTGGCATCGATGGCCATGCCCAAGGTCAAAGCGATGGCAGCAATGCCCGGCAAGGTCAACGTCGCTTGCAGCAAGGACAGCAGCGCCACCAGGAACAGCAGAT
This sequence comes from Rhodocyclales bacterium RIFCSPLOWO2_02_FULL_63_24, assembly GCA_001828935.1. GTDB lineage: Bacteria > Pseudomonadota > Gammaproteobacteria > Burkholderiales > Rhodocyclaceae > Sulfuritalea. The sequence continues at coordinate 31,237 of MHZX01000082.1, read as the reverse complement.
TGGCCGACAGCGCCACCACCGAAACGGTGCCGAACAACAGGTAGTAGGCAATCATGAAGGCGGCGATCGCCGAGAATCCCCACAGCGTCGAGTTGAAGCCCTTGGCGATGTTGTCGGCACCGAGGCTGGGGCCGATGGTCCGCTCTTCGATGATCTCCATCGGCGCCGCCAGAGATCCGGCCCTCAGCAGCAGCGCCACGTCGTTGGCTTCCACCGTGCTCATGCGACCCGATATCTGCACCCGGCCGCCGCCGATTTCAGTACGGATCACCGGCGCGGTAACCACTTCGCCCTTGCCCTTCTCGATCAGCAGAATGGCCATGCGCTTGCCCACGTTCTCGCGCGTGACGTCCTTGAAGATCCGTGCGCCGGCCGAATCGAGGGACAAATGCACGGCCGCTTCCTGGGTCTGGCTGTCGAAGCCGGGCTGGGCATCGGTCAGGCGCTCGCCGGTCAGCACTACCTGCTTTTTCACCAGCAAGGAACGGCCGCCGCGTTCGACGTAGTATTCGGTCCCTGGCGGCGGTTGGCCGCGTGCCGCCTGCTCCATGACGCCCGGACTGGCGCTGGCCTCGTCATCGACCATGCGCACTTCCAGGGTCGCCGTACGCCCGAGAATGTCCTTGGCCTTGGCGGTGTCCTGTACCCCAGGCAGTTGCACCACGATGCGGTCCGCACCCTGCTGCTGAATCACCGGCTCGGCCACGCCGAGTTCGTTGATGCGATTATGCAAGGTGGTGATGTTCTGCTTGACCGCGAACTCCTGGATGCGCTTCTGCGCCTCGGGCTTGAGCGTCGCCACCAGTTTGAGGTCGGCGCCGTCCTGGGCATCCGCCAACTGGAGATCAGGCTGGCTGTCGGCCAGGACGACGCGTGCCTTATCGCGCGTATCCGCCTCGCGGAAACGAATCGCCACGCTTTGCCCGTCGCGACTGATTCCGCCGTGACGGATGTTCTTGTCGCGCATCAGGCTACGCAAGTCGGCGCCGATCGAATCCAGTCGCTTGGTCAGCGCACCCTTCATGTCCACCTGCAACAGGAAATGCACGCCGCCGCGCAGGTCGAGGCCGAGATACATCGGCAAGGCGTGAATGCCGCTCAGCCAATTCGGGGAATTCGACACCAGGTTCAGCGCCACGCTATAGGTCGCATCGGTCGCAACCGGGTTGACCGCCTTCTCGATGACGTCTTTCGCCTTGAGCTGGCTATCGGTATCGGCCAGCCGGACGCGCACGCTGTTCAAGTCGAGGACGATACCCTGGGGTACGACGGCGGCGGCCTTGAGCGCATCCGCCACCTGGGCCATCAACTTGGCGTCCACCTTGTGCGTCGACTTGACGCTGGCTACCTGCACGGCAGGCGCTTCACCGAAAAAGTTGGGCAGCGTGTAGAGTAGTCCGAGCACCAGGGCGATCAACACCGTGGCGTTTTTCCAGAGGGGATAGCGATTCATGGCATGGTGGCCTGCCCCGCGCAAACGCGGCCGGCCTTCGCAAAAAATTACAGGTTTTTCAGCGTACCCTTGGGCAGCAATGCGCCCACGGCGTTTTTCTGCACGGTCATCACCACCGGGCCGTCCTTGCCTTCAGCCACTTCCAGGCTCAGGTAGTTTTCGCCCACCTTGGCAATGCGGCCGGCAATCCCGCCCTGGGTGATCACCTCGTCGCCCTTGGCCAGCTCGCTGACCATCTTCTGTTGTTCCTTGGCCTTTTTCATCTGCGGCCGGATCATGACGAACCAGAGCACGATGAACATCAGCAGGATGGGCAGCATGCCCATCAGGCCGCCCGTCGGATCGGCGGCGGCGCCCGCCGCCTGCGCGTAAGCATTTGAAATCAGCACTGTGACTCTCCAGGAATGTCGGGAAAAACCGGCGGATTATACCTGCTCGCCCGCCCGTCCCCGGTTAAACCGCGCACTGAAGCCGGCGAAGTCGCCCTGCTCGATGGCGGCACGCATTTCGGCCATCAGTGTCTGGTAATAAAACAGGTTATGGATGGTATTCAACCGCGCGCCGAGGATCTCGCCGACGCGATGCAGATGATGCAGGTAGGCACGCGTGAAATGGCGGCAGGTATAGCAGCCGCAGGTCTCGTCCAACGGCCGCGTATCGCTCTTGTGCTGCGCATTCTTGATCTTGACGTCGCCGTACCGGGTGAACAGCCAGCCGTTGCGGGCATTGCGCGTCGGCATCACGCAGTCGAACATGTCGATACCCTGCCCCACCGCATACACCAGGTCCTCCGGCGTTCCCACCCCCATCAGGTAGCGCGGCTTGTCAACGGGCAGGCGCGGCGCGGTATGCGCAAGGATGCGTGAGAATTCCTCCTTGGGTTCGCCGACCGACAGGCCGCCGATGGCAAAACCGTCGAAACCGATATCGACCAGTTCTGCCAGCGACTCGTCGCGCAGGCTTTCATGCATGCCGCCCTGGACGATGCCGAACAGAGCGTTAGAATTTTCCAGCCGGTCGTGTTCGTCGCGCGAGCGCCGTGCCCAGCGCAAGCTGAGCCGCATCGACTCGGCCGCTGTAGGCAGGTCCGCCGGGTACGGCGTGCATTCGTCGAAGATCATCACGACATCGGAATTGAGTACATGCTGAATCCGCATCGACTCTTCCGGCGTCAGGAACAGCCGGTCGCCGTTGATCGGCGAGGCAAACTTCACGCCCTCCTCGCTGATCTTGCGCAGATCGCCCAGCGAGAACACCTGGAAGCCGCCCGAGTCGGTCAGGATCGGCCCGTTCCAGCCCATGAAGCGGTGCAGGCCGCCGTGCGCGACGATCACCTCCAGCCCCGGCCGCAGCCAGAGATGGAAGGTGTTGCCGAGCACAATGGAGGCGCCGATGCCGGCCAGTTCGTCCGGGGACATGGCCTTCACCGTGCCATAGGTGCCGACCGGCATGAAAGTCGGCGTTGGCGCCGCGCCGTGGGCCAGCCTCAGGACGCCGCGCCGCGCCGCGCCGTCGGTGGCAAGCAGTTGAAAGTTCATAGCGGCCTGCGATGCAGCAACATGGCATCCCCGTAACTGAAGAAACGATAGCCTGCGGCAATTGCGTGGGCGTAGGCCGCGCGGATTTCATCGAGGCCGCCAAACGCCGACACCAGCATCAGCAGGGTCGACTTGGGCAGATGGAAATTGGTGATCAGCAAGTCCGCCACCCTGAATTCAAAGCCGGGCGTGACGAACAGCGCCGTCTCGCCAGCGCCGACTTTCAAATTTCCCTCCAGCGCGGCCGACTCCAGTGTGCGCAGGGAGGTCGTGCCGACCGCCACCACGCGCCCGCCGCGCGCCTTGGTCGCTGCGATCGCTTCGGCAGTCGCGCCGGGCAACACATAGCGCTCGGTATGCATGCGGTGCTCGGCCAGGTTGCCGACCCGCACCGGCTGGAAGGTCCCGGCGCCCACGTGCAAGGTGACATAGGCGATGCCAACCCCCATTTCGCGCAGGCTCGCAAGCAGGGCCTGGTCGAAGTGCAAACCGGCGGTGGGTGCCGCCACCGAACCTTTTTCCCGCGCGTACACCGTCTGGTAGCGCAGTTCGTCCGGCGCCTCGGCGGCACGCTCGATATAGGGCGGCAGAGGCAGGCGGCCATGCCGCTCCAACAGTTCGACCGCATCGCCCTGGAACCGCAAGCGATAAAACTCGTCCGTTCGTCCCAGCACTTCGACATCGAGCCCATCTTCCAGCCACAGGCGTGTGCCCGGCTGCGGCGACTTGCTCGCCCGCAGCTGGGCCAGCGCCACGTTCTTGTCGAGCAAGCGTTCGACCAGAACCTCGACCCGGCCCCCGCTCTCCTTGCGCCCGAGCAAACGGGCATGCAAGACCCGGCTGTCGTTCATCACCAGCAGGTCGCCGGCACGCAGGTGCTGCGGCAGATTTGCAAACCCCGCATCCGCGCGACGCTCGCCATCGACCACCAGCAGGCGGCTGGCCGAGCGCTGCGGCAAGGGCGTCTGGGCGATCAGCTGCGGCGGCAGCGTGTAGTCGAAATCGGCGAGCTGCAAGGACATGGGATGACTCGGAGGGCGGGCAACAGAGTGTGCCGCGGATCGGGCGACGGACGTCCGCCCGACGGAAGCGGGCGCGAATAGTAGCAGAGCACTATCCCGGTCCGCCAGCGTCACCCTGCACCGAAACCGGCACCTTGACCCTCAACCCCCGATATCGACATCGCCATGCCGTTTGAAGGCCGCCAGATCAACCAGCACCAGTTGTCCGTCGTGTTCCTGGATCAGGCCCTGGGTAACAAGATCGCGCATCACCCGACTGACCATCTCGCGCGACGCCCCGATCATCTTCGCAATATCCTGCTTGGTGAGCTTGTGTGTCACCACTTTGCGTCCATCTATTGTCTCCGCCGCTTCCAGCAGCAGGCGCGCAACCCGTCCATACACATCCAACAGCGCGAGGCTTTCGATGTTGCGATCGGCCAGGCGCAAGCGCTTGGTCAGATTGCGCATGATGAACAGCGAAACGTCAGGATTTTCCACCAGGCATTGTTTGAAGTCTGCCTTGCCGATCATCACCACTTCGCTCGATTCGACCGCAAGCACGGTCGCCGAACGCGGATGATCGTCGAGCACCCCCATTTCGCCAAACAACTCCCCCGGCCCCAGCATCGACAGGATGACCTCGCGCCCCTCTTCGTCGCTGATCTGGACCTTCAAGGCGCCGGCGAGGACGAAATAGATGTTGTCGGTATGATCGCCGGCATTCAGCACAATGGTGTGCCGTGGAATATGGCGCAGCATGGCAACGCGGGTCAGCGGCTTGAGGCATTCGTCGTCGAGCGTCTCGAAGATCGGCAACGCCCTCAGGACCGTCAATGAAACTCCGGCATTCGACGAAATCACAACCTACCCTCCGTGACGACTGAAACCTGGCTTCGGCCACTGCGTTCGGCACCGGCAAAGCCCGCGCAGCCTCTACTGAGACTGCTTCCTCGCTGCGCGCCCAGCTTGCCGGAGCAACCCGGCAGGCGTGCGGTGTTCTGGTGCCGGGGGGGGAAGTCGAATCCCCATGCCTTGCGGCGGCGGTGTTTGAGACCGCTACGTCTACCGATTCCGTCACCCCGGCGCGGGATGTCGCAGCACTGAAACTCCGCTGCGGGAGGCGCGCATTATCCGACAAACTTGAGCCGCCCACAATGTCCAAAACCGGAATCCGGCATTGCCACGTGCCGCCGCGTCCAAGCGAAGTCGCGATGCGATGGATCGCCACATATATCGAAAGTAAGCGACCTGACGCCATAACTTGAATGTTTCAATACGCTTATAATTGTTCGATGGTGCAGAGCAACAATACCTCCGACATTTCAAAACCCCGCCTGGCCGCCGCCTCTATTGCGGCCATGGGCGTGGTTTACGGCGACATTGGCACCAGTCCGCTATACACCATGAAGGAAGTCTTCAACGGCCCGCATGCCATTGCGGTATCGCCGGACAACCTGCTGGGCATTCTCTCGCTGATCTTCTGGGCGCTGGTCATAACGGTTTCGCTCAAGTACGTCATGTTCATCACCCGCGCCGACAACCGCGGCGAAGGCGGAATAATGGCGCTGACTTCGCTCGCGCTGCGCACCCAGGGAGCAGGGCCGCGCATGTTGTGGCTGATGTCTATCCTCGGCATATTCGGCGCCGGGTTGTTCTACGGCGACGCCGTGATCACGCCCGCCATGTCGGTGCTTTCCGCCATCGAAGGCCTCGAAGTCGCGACGCCGATGTTCAAGCCCTATGTCGTCCCCATCACCGTGATGGTCCTGTGCGGCCTGTTCCTGTTTCAGCCGCGAGGTACCGCCAGCGTCGGCGCCTTGTTCGGCCCCATCATGCTGTTCTGGTTCGGCACGCTTGGCACACTCGGCATATGGAACATTCTCAAGCACCCCGGCGTCATCGCGGCAATCAACCCCTGGTACGCGCTGCACTTCTTCCTGGAGAACCGTTCTCACGCTTATCTCGCCTTGGGCGCGGTAGTCCTCGCGATAACGGGAGGCGAAGCCTTGTATGCAGACATGGGCCACTTCGGCAGACGGCCGATCAAGTGGGCCTGGCTCGGCTACGTGTTTCCCTGCCTGTACCTGAACTACCTCGGGCAGGGCGCCTTGGTCCTGGACAACCCAGCCGCGGTGAAAAATCCGTTTTTCATGTCCGTTCCGGATGAACTGCTCTATCCCATGGTCGCCCTGGCGACTGCCGCAACCGTCATCGCCTCGCAGGCTGTGATCTCCGGCGCATTTTCGCTTACCAGCCAAGCGATGCAGCTTGGCTACTGCCCGCGCATCCAGGTCAAGTTCACCTCGGAGCGCGAAAAAGGCCAAATCTATGTCCCCAACATCAACTGGTTGTTGCTGCTGGCGGTGATCATCCTGGTGCTCGGCTTCAAGTCGTCGTCGAACCTGGCCTCAGCCTACGGCATCGCCGTCACCTTGACCATGATGATCGACACCTTGCTCGCCTTCGTCGTGGTGCGCGCCATGTGGAACTGGAACTGGCTGCAGGCAGGCCTCTTCCTGGCGCTGTTCCTGGTCGTCGATTTCGCCTTTTTCTCCGCCAACCTGATCAAGGTGCTGGACGGCGGCTGGTTCCCCTTGCTGCTCGGTCTCGGCATATTCACCTTGTTCGCAACCTGGAAGCGCGGCCGTACGCTGCTTTACGAACGATTGCAGCAGGACTCCATCCCGCTTGACGCATTCATCTCCAGCCTTCGTTACGGCGGCCCGCATCGCGTGGAAGGCACCGGAATCTTCATGACGACGCGCCCCGAAGGGGTGCCGCGGGCAATGCTGCACAACATGCTGCACAACAAGGTGCTCCACCAACGGGTGATCCTGCTCAATGTCAACATGCAGGATATTCCCCATGTCGATGAAACCGAGCGCATCGTGGTGCAGCCCCTTGAAGCGGGCTTCTATCGGGTCATCCTGAATTACGGCTTCAAGGATGACCCGAACATTCCGCTGGCGCTCGAACTGTGCGACGAGCATGGCATGGCGCCGGTAGAGATGATGGAAACCTCGTTCTTTCTTGGCCGCGAAACCATCGTTCCCAACCGTGTGCCGGCGATGCCCCTGTGGCGGCAGATACTGTTCATGTGGATGTTCCGCAACGCGGATACGGCAACCGACTTCTTCAAGCTGCCGACCAACCGCGTCGTTGAACTCGGCACCCAGGTCGAACTCTGACAAAGACGGCACTTGATGCGCCGCAGCATATCTGCAGACGATTGCCCGAGTCTTTTTATTCCATTGTTTGAGCGATTGGCCGAATAGGCATTTTCCATTTGCCTTGTTCGGCGAGTGTGTGAAACTACGCCGCTCGTTAAACTGCTTGCCGCGCTCCAAGGCACTTTATTTCTTAACTATTAAGTGATAGCTTCGCCAAGGAAGTAGCCAAAAACTTGATGTTATGGAGGGGACCAAAGCAATGGAAATGAACGTCACACGGAGAACCGTGCTCCGCGCAGGAAGTCTGGGAGCACTCTCGGCACTGATCGCGACCGGAGTGCTCAAGCCGACCGCAGCCTATGCCGCAGAATGGAACAAGGCTGCCTTCGAGGCGCACGATACGGCGAGCGCGCTCAAGGGGCTCGGCGCCGCTGCGCCCGCCGACCACAAGGACCTGATCCTCAAGGTTCCGGATATCGCCGAAAACGGGGCGGTGGTGCCGGTGGACGTGGTAAGCAACATCCCCAACACCAGTTCGATCGCGATTCTTGTCGATAAGAACCCCTCTCCCCTTTCCGCATCTTTCGATTTTTCGAACGGCGCGCTGGCGGAAGTTTCGGCACGCCTCAAACTGGGCCAGACGTCCATGGTCAAGGCGGTAGCGAAGGCGGACGGCAAGTTCTACACCGCCCAAAAAGAAGTCAAGGTCACGGTCGGCGGCTGCGGCGGCTGATCCACCCACCAGATATAAGGAGACACCATGGCAGATCCGATGAAGATTCGCGCCCAATTGAAGGGTGATATCGCAGAAATTCGCGTCCTGATGGGCCACGCGATGGAAACCGGTCAGCGCAAGGATGCCGCCGGCAAGGCGATCCCCCCCCATTTCATCCAGTCGATGACGGTTGAAGTCGGCGGCAAGAAAGTCGTCGACGGACAGATCGGCACCTCCGTGTCGCGCAACCCGGTCTTTGGCTTCAAGGTCAAGGGCGCCAAGGTCGGCGACAAGGTTGTCGTCAGCTGGGTCGACAACAAGGGAGACAAAAGGACTGACCAAGTTGCCGTAGCCTGACCGCATCCATCAAATCGCCACAGTCGGCGCCAGACCGACGGCAAGCACCTGGAGGAGAGACCATGAAGTATCGCATTGCAGTATTGGCGGCGCTGACCGCCGCGTGGACCGGACCCGTTCTGGCCCAGGCCAAGGATCCGACCATCGCCGGCATCGAGAAGTATCGTGAAATGCTCGGCGACGACAACCCCGCCGAACTCTATGAGGCGCGCGGCGAACAGCTTTGGAAGAAGAAAGCCGGCCCGAAGAACGCTTCGCTCGAGCAGTGCGATCTGGGCCTGGGCCCAGGCGTGGTCAAGGGCGCGTATGTCCAGACGCCACGCTATTACGCCGACGCCGACCGCGTGATGGACATGGAGACGCGCATCAACTGGTGCCGCATGAACCTTCAAGGCGTCAGCGAAGCCGACATCCGCAAGCGTCCCTTCGGCAGTGCCGACAAGCCGTCCGAGATCGAAGACCTGCTGACCTACGTGGTGACCGCGTCGAAGGGCATGAAGATGAATGTGCCGACTGACCATCCGAAGGAGCGCGAAGCCTTCCAATTGGGCCAGGCGGTATTCCACATGCGCGCCGGTCCCTACGATTTCTCCTGCGCGACTTGTCACGGTGAGGACAACCTGCGTATCCGCCTGCAGGAACTGCCAAACCTGACCAAGGCCGAGGACGCCAAGCGTGCTTATGTCGGCTGGCCCGCCTATCGCGTTTCCACCAGTCGGGTCCATACCATGCAGTGGCGCATCAACGACTGTTTCCGTCAGCAACGACTGCCTGAACCACGCTACATGTCGGAGGCAGTAAATGCCGTCATCACCTACATGGCCCAAACCGGCAATGGCGCCGAGTACAAGGGCCCAGCCCTCAAGCGCTGAACGGAGAACTGATCATGAAAACCGAAAAGCAACCTACCCTAAGCGTCGCGCTGGCAATCGGCGTGGCAACCGCCCTGATGGCTGGCTGCGCTACCGATCGCTCGGCCTACAATCCGTCGCCCGAAGTGATCAAGCACGCAATGGCGGCTTTCAAACGCGACTTCGACGCCAAAGGCGCCGCTGGCCTCGATCGTTTGAATACCGACAAACTGCAGGACGTCTGCAATGCCACCAACAGCAAGCCATCGCCCGACATGGCGGCCGTGGTGGAACGCGAACAGGAGGCCGCCATCAAGCTGCCCGCCGACGGCAAGTTTCTCGGCGACTGGAAAGCCGGCGAAAAGCTGGCGCAAAGCGGCCGCGGTATGACGTGGAAGGACAAGGCCGGGATCCCGAACGGCGGCAACTGCTACAACTGCCACCAGATCTCCCCCGCGGAATTGTCCTACGGCACCATCGGTCCCAGCCTGCTGCACTTTGGCAAGACTCGTGGGAACTCACCGGAAATCCAGAAATACGCCTACTCCAAGATCTACAACTCCAAGGCCTTCAGCGCCTGCTCGGCGATGCCGCGCTTTGGTCATGCGGGCGCCCTGACCGAAACGCAGATCAAGGACCTGGTTGCGTTGTTGCTCGATCCCACGTCACCAGTTAACAAGTAAGCGCATCCTCCCCCACAAGCCTGGCCTCGGCCAGGCTTTTTTATCTCCCCGCCGGTAGCGGAGACGGTATTCCCTTGGGGGAATCATTCTGAGGAAATCTTCATGTCATCCATGAACCGCCGTGAATTCCTGCAGATACTGGCCGCCGCATCCGCCGCCGGATTTGCCCTTGACGCCCGCACCGTCTGGGCTGCCGGAAAAGGCGACAACCTTTACGAATTGAAGAAATTCGGCAACGTACACCTGCTGCATTTCACCGATTGCCACGCCCAGTTGATGCCCATCCACTTCCGCGAACCGAGCGTCAACCTGGGTATCGGCGGTGCGCTGGGCAAGACCCCGCACCTGGTCGGCGAACACCTGCTCAAGGCCTTCGGCATCAAACCCGGCAGCATCGAAGCCCACGCCTTCACCTACCTCAACTTCGAAAAAGCGGCCAAAACCTACGGCAAGATCGGCGGCTTTGCCCACCTCGCGACCTTGGTCAAGCGCCTGCGTGCCGAACGCCCCGGCGCCTTGTTGCTCGATGGCGGCGACACCTGGCAGGGTTCCGCCACCGCCTTGTGGAGCAAGGGCCAGGACATGGTCGACGCCTGCAAGCTGCTCGGCGTGGACATCATGGCCGGACACTGGGAATTCACGCTGGGCGACAAGCGGGTGCTGGAAATTGTCGAAAAGGATTTCAAGGGGAAGATCGATTTCGTCGCCCAGAACATCAAGACCAGCGACTTCGGCGATGCGGTCTTCGCCCCCTACAGCCTGCGCGAAATGAATGGCGTCAAGGTCGCCGTAATCGGCCAGGCCTTTCCCTACACGCCGATCGCCAACCCGCGCTGGATGGTGCCGGATTGGACCTTCGGCATCCAGGACGACAACATGCAAAAGACGGTCGACGAGGCGCGCGCCAAGGGCGCGCAGGTCGTCGTCGTGCTCTCGCACAACGGCATGGACGTCGATCTGAAGATGGCCACCCGCGTCACCGGCATCGACGCGATTTTGGGCGGTCACACCCATGACGGCGTGCCGCAACCCGTGATCGTCAAGAACGGCGGCGGCCAGACGCTGGTCACCAACGCCGGATCGAACGGCAAGTTCCTCGGCGTGCTCGATTTCGATGTCAAGAATGGAAAGATTTCCGACTTCCGCTACAAGCTGCTGCCGGTATTTTCCAACCTGCTGCCGGCCGATGCGGAAATGGCCGCCCACATCGACAAGGTGCGCGCCCCGCACAAGGCCAGACTCGAAGAGAAGCTGGCCGTCTCCGAAGGCCTGCTCTACCGGCGCGGCAATTTCAACGGCAGTTGGGACCAACTGATTCTCGATGCCATCATGGAAGTGCGGGATGCCGAAATCGGGCTTTCGCCGGGCTTCCGGTGGGGCACAACGATCCTGCCCGGCCAAGCCGTCACCTTCGAGCACCTGATGGACCAGACCGCGATCACCTATCCGGCGTCGACACTCAACGAGATATCCGGCGAGACGCTCAAGGGCATTCTGGAGGATATCTCGGACAATCTGTTCAACCCCGACCCCTACTATCAGCAAGGCGGCGACATGGTGCGGGTCGGCGGCCTGCAATATACCTGTACGCCAAACGCCAAGATGGGCAATCGCATTTCCGACCTGCGCCTCAAGGGCAAGCCACTCGAAGCCAGCAAGAAATATCGCGTTGCCGGCTGGGCAGCAGTCAGCGAGGGGACGACAGGTGAGCCGGTGTGGGATGTCGTCGCACGCTATTTGCGCGACAAGAAGACCATCACGCCGCGCAAACTAAATTCCCCCAAGCTGATAGGCATGCAAGGCAATCCCGGGTTCGCCTGAACGCATTGCGATCAGCAAGATACCCGCCCGCATTAATATATTTGGAATAAATTGAACCGATTACCCTGATACCGCGTGCCGAAATTCCGTATTCTCCGCATGCTTTCAGCCACCGGTGCCTTGCGTACCGGCGGCATCCACCTTCCCTATTTTTTCCTGCTACTGCTGCTGATCGCCTTCGGCATGGCGATCGGCCGGGGCGTTGCCAACACGCTGTTTCTGAAGCGCTATGGCATCGACTATCTTCCGATCATCTTCCTCATACAAGGAATCACGCTCAGCAGCCTGAGCCTGGCCTACGCCACGGTCGCCGACCGTTACCCACCCGAGCGGGTGATGGCGGCAATCCTTGGCGTTGTCATCGGCGCAGTGGTGTTCTTGTGGCTGGCCGGGAACCTCGGCGCGCCTGACATAGTCTGGGGCGCGCTCTACCTCCTCTACGTCACGGCGTCCGAAACCCTTGCCCTGCATGCCACGCTTTATATCGGCGCCACCTTCTTCGGGCAGCAGGCGAAACGTCTGGCGCCGATGGCTTTCGCTGGCGGCCCGGTGGGCGACATGCTGGGTGGCATCAGTTTGATCCTGCTGGCCCCGCGCCTCGGCGCCGAAACCACTACATTGATCTGGCCGCTACTGCTCGGCCTGGCTCTGGCCTTGCTGGTCTTCCGCCATCGGCAGGATATCGGCCGACTGGCAACAACCGCGCCGCGCCACCATCACCTGGCGCAGACCCTGCGGCAACTGAAACAAGGACGTGAATTCCTGAAGCGATCCCCGCTGCTGCACCATGTCTCGCTATCGGTCATGTACAGCGTCATCGCCGTATTCATTTCGGCGTACTTGTTCAAGCGTACATTCGCCGAGACCCTGCAGGATGCCGAAAGCCTGGCGGCGCTCTATGGCCTGATCATCCTCATCAGCGGGGCCAGTACGTTTGTGCTGCAAATGGGACTGGTGCCCGCATTGATCCAGCGCTTTGGCTTGCGCAACATCAACCTTGTATTTCCCCTGACCTTGCTTGCTACGCTGGCCGCCTATTTTTCCCCCTGGGCGCTTGCAGCCGCAACGGCAGCCGCATATAACCGCTACGTGCTCCTCGCAGCGGTGCGCAATCCCGTCCGCGCCCTAATGCTCCAGGCGCTGCCCGATACGATGCAAGGTCGTGCCCGTGCCCTGGCGCTGGTTGTGATGACGCCGGCGGCGATGATCGCTTCCGGCCTGATCCTGTACTTCTGGCACGCATCGCAAACCGCCATTACCGTGATTGGTCTCGCCGCCGCCCTGCTCAGTCTGCGGTCTGCCTGGCTGGCGAACCGCGCCTATGCCGACGCCCTCATCGACACCCTGCGCGAGCGGCACTTCGTGGCTCCCGACGAATTCACCGGGTGGAGGACACAGAGCAGTCAGCGGCTGATTGGCGAACTCGTCAGCAACCTCCAGGGCGACGACTTCCCGAAAGCAGAGAATGCTGCGCGCATCCTCCTGACCCACTTCCCGGAAGCCGCCGTGACTCCCGTCATCGCCCACCTGGCGAGAGCACCGATACCTCAGCGCGATCGACTGGCGCATGCCCTGGCACCGCGACTTCGGGCTGAGCAACGCGACATGCTCTATGACGCCCTCTTTGCCGGCGACGTACACGCCCGAGCCACTGCCCTAACCATCGCATTGCGCAACCACTGGCCGTTGCCATGGGACCGCGTCGATCCGAACGAACGATACGGGCATCCACGCCTGCTGGTCTGCCATTGGGCCGATGCGCTGAGGGACGTGACTGACACCTCTGCCGCCGAGATGCTGCGCCAAAGCCTGATCGGCGATGACCCTCGACTGCGTCATGCTGCGCTGAGCACCCTTACCCTGGCACCAACCCCGCGAGCGCTGCCGTTGCTGCTTGATGCGCTCGCCGCAGCTGACGGGCGCGCCGTCTTGCCGGTTCTCCTTGCCTTGGCGGCACAGGATCAGGAGCTCCCAGCGACACTGGTGCCCCACCTGCGGAAGATTCTGGCGCGTACGCCCGATGCCGCAGGCCAGGAAGCCCTTCTGGCAGTCATCGTCCGACTGCCGCCCTGCGAGCAAGAAGCCTTGCTGCAGACGCTGCTGGACACGCCCCATCCAAGAGTCGGCGCTGGCGTGACGGCGGCATTGCAGGCCGATATTAAGGCCGAACTCGATGTCTTCCTGCAACAAGCAGTTCGCGACGGCTCACTGAGCTCGCGCGGTCGCGAGCGTGCTGTTGGCATCCTGGCGACGCGCCTCGACCGCGACGCGATCTGCGAATTGGCCGCGCATTGCGCGACGCAGGCGGCCGACTACGCGCGCTTGGCACACCATCTGGAGCGCAGTTCCGGCCAGTCTGCCCGGTTGCTGCAGATCGCGCTCAGCGAACGCGTGCTCGACCTGCGCCGCCTCGGCTTTTCTGCATTTGGCCACGGGCCGCTGCAGGCGCTCGCACGCACGCTGCGCGCTGCCCTGGGCAACACTGACCAGCGGCTGACGGAACGCTGCAAGGAACTCATCGCGCTGGTGCCAGACGCGCGCGCCCGCGACATCCTGGCAATGCTGTTCTCCGTCCGTCGCCAGCCCGCATCGCGGCCTGCCGATATCGACGTGCAATCGGCAATTGCCGAGTTGCGCCACGGCAAGGATGTATGGCTGTCGGCGTGCGCTCACCAGTGGAACCCATGATGGACAAATTCTTCGATCGCTTGCTGATGCTAAAACACAGTCGCATCTTCGCGTCGGTTCCGCTCGAAGACCTGCGCGTGGTCGCAGAGCAACTGCAGGATGAAACATATGTAGCCGGCGAGGAAATTTTTTGCCGGGGCGATATCGCCGATCGAATGTACATCGTGCAGTCGGGGCGCGTGATGATCATGCTTGATGCCGACGGCAGGCATGTGGCGGGCACCTTCGCCCAGGGCGAGGCCTTCGGCGAAATGGCCCTGTTCGACAGCCAGGCGCGATCTGCTACGGCGCGCGTGATCGAGGACGCCGAGTTGCTCTCGCTCAATCGGGAAAAGCTGCACGACTTGCTGCTTTCATACCCCCACATCGCACTGGGCCTGTTGCAGGGCATGAGCCTGCGACTACGGGATGCGAACGACGCACTTCACGCTGAAATGGAGAAACGATGAAACGACGCCATTCCCCACCCCGAGCGATCGCGACCGCACTTGCTGTCTGCTCGATATCCGTATCTGGCCAGACGCCGGCCGGCGATCCTCACTATACCGAGGTCGGTTTCTTCGATATTCACGTCTGCAACTGGCCGGACCAACCGCTGTTTCTCATGGCGCTGTTCTCCACCCGAAATTTCAGGGATATCGCCCGGATCGACCTGATTGCTCCGGACGGAACCTTGCTGGGGCCGCTGGACCTGAACCGCTACCGCCCCGGCGAGGACACGGACAAGGCGGAGAAGCGGGTGTTGATGACTCATTATCCGGTGCCCGAAAAGAATCCCGACGGATGGTATCGTGCCCGCATCACCATGAAGGACGGCAGAAGCGTCGAGGCGCGCGACCACGTGGTACGGAAAGTACTTCCATTGGCCGGAGGCCACCAACCGCCAGCCGAGTCCGAAAACCAGTCGATGCCCAGCGAGTTGCACTGGGACCCGGTCCCGGGTGCCGGCCATTATCAAGTCTATCTGCGGGATGAGTGGGAAAGCGAACGCTATCTATTCATCTCCAAAATCATCAAGGACAACGCCCTCAATATCCCGCCCGGGCTATTAAAGCCGGGTGGCAGCTATA
Organism: Rhodocyclales bacterium RIFCSPLOWO2_02_FULL_63_24; assembly: GCA_001828935.1. GTDB lineage: Bacteria > Pseudomonadota > Gammaproteobacteria > Burkholderiales > Rhodocyclaceae > Sulfuritalea. The sequence continues at coordinate 15,887 of MHZX01000082.1, read as the reverse complement.
CATGGCGAGTCCATGCCCGGGACGTCAACGGCGACCCGGAATGGGGGGACTTCAATCACGGATCGCTGGCCAAGGAAGTTCGCTTCAGCATCGCCGAATAACCGACGCCCGTCCGGCCCGCAAGGTGCAGTTGAAGGCGGACCAAACGCCTGGTCGCAGACCATGCGAATGTTCGGAACACCCTGGCGCGTCAATTCATGACGCGACGCAAGCGAAGCCGCCACGGGCCAGCAAACTGGCAATCTCGGCAACGCTTGGCGCAGAGGCGAATTCGGCGGACGCACAGATCGGTAACATTTGCTTGCAAGGGCAAGATCTGAGCTTTGGCCATGTCGGCTAGAATCGCCGAATGAATAAACGTACCCCAATCGCTCTTCTGGCGGGCATGCTGATCCTGGGCGTTGGCGGCTATGCCACATGGCGGACATGGGACCGCGCCGGCGACGCGCCGAAATTCAAGCTGGCCAAGGCCGAAAGCGGCCCGCTGACCGCCGCCGTTTCCGCCACCGGCACCCTCAACCCGGTGGTCTCGGTGCAGGTCGGGTCGCAGGTCTCGGGCCAGATCAAGGAAATCCTGGTCGACTTCAACTCGCCGGTGAAATTCGGCCAACTGATCGCCCGACTCGACCCGGAAACCTATCAGCACCGTGTCCGGCAGGCCGAAGCGGACGTCGACGCCGCCCGTGCCGGCCAGGGCGTACAACAGGCGGAAGTGGCCCGCGCCCGCGCCAACCTGTCGAATGCCCAGCGCGACTACGAACGCAAGAAGACCCTGGTGGAGAGGAACTTCATTTCCCCGGCCGAACGCGATACGGCACAGAACACCCTCGATGCAGCCCGCGCTTCGCTGGCGTCGGCCGAGGCACAGGTCAGAAACGGCGAAGCCGTCGTGCGTCAGCGCGAAGCCCAGTTGGCGGCCGCCCGCGTCGATCTGCAACGCACTTCGATTTCCGCGCCGGTGGACGGCATCGTGGTCAAGCGCAGCATCGAGCCGGGACAGACGGTGGCCGCCAGCCTGCAGGCGCCGGAATTGTTCGTCATCGCCAAGAACCTCACCGACATGCAGGTGGAAACCTCGATCGACGAGGCCGACGTCGGTCGCGTCAGGCTCGGCCAGAAAGCCAGTTTCACGGTGGATGCCTTCGCCGGCCGCCATTTCGAGGGAGAAGTGCGCCAGGTGCGCAAGGCCGCCACCGTGGTGTCGAACGTCGTCACCTACACCGTGGTGATCTCGGCCGCGAACCCGGATCTCACCCTGCTGCCGGGGATGACGGCCAATGTGCGCATCATCACCGCGCAGAAGGACAAGACGCTCAAGGTGCCCAATGCGGCGCTGCGTTTCCGCCCCACCGGCGTCAGCGACGACAAAAAGCCCGCCACGGCGGCGCCGACTGCCGTGTCGCCAGCGCCGACTTCTGCTGGCGGGCAAGCCGGCGGAGGCGGCGGGATCAGCCAGTTGCGCGACAGGCTGGTGGCCGAACTCAAGCTCGATGCCGATCAGCAGTCCAAGGTCGACGCCATTTTTGCCGGCATGCGCGACAAGTTCAGGGCGACGCGCGACTTGCCCGAGGCGGAAAAAGGCAAGGCCCAGGAACGCAATCGCAGCGAGATTCGCGAGAAGATTTCGGCCATCCTGTCGCCCGAGCAGAAGAAGCGCTACGACGAACTGGCGAGCGAGGCGCAGGCCGCGAGAAGCGGTGGCGGCGGCAGCGGACGGATCTGGGTCGTGGGCGAGGACGGCAAGGCGAAAGGCGTCGACGTGCGTCTCGGCCTCACCGACGGCAGCATGACCGAAATCGTTTCCGGCGACATCAAGGAAGGCCAGGAAGTCATCGTCGGACAGCAAACCGCAGCGACGGCAAAGACTGGCGGCCCCGGCCCGCGCCTGTTCTAAGCCGGCCATGAGCGCCGCCCGCCGGGCCGTCCCAAGGGCGGCGCAGCCAAAGACCGGAGCCGCAATGCGGCGAACCGCAGTCACCCCTTCCCTCGGGGAAGGGGCAGGAGGAAGGGTAGTTCGATGAGCGAGCCGCTGATCCGGGTCGAAGGACTGACCAAGGATTACATCATGGGCAGCAACGTGGTACCCGCCCTGCGCAGCGTCACGCTCGACATCGCCCCGGGCGAGTTTGTCGCCGTCATGGGGCCATCCGGCTCCGGCAAATCCACCTTCATGAACCTGCTCGGCTGTCTGGATCATCCGAGCGCCGGCAGCTACTGGCTCGGCGGCCAGGAAGTCTCGGCCCTGTCCGGCGACGAACTGGCCGCGATACGCAACCGCAAGCTGGGCTTCGTCTTTCAGCATTTCAACCTGCTGGCGCGCACCTCGGCCCTGGACAACGTCGCACTGCCGCTGCTGTATGGCGACATACCGGCCGCCGAGCGCTACCCGCGGGCAGAACGGCGCCTGAGCCAGATCGGGCTGGCGGAGCGCATCGACCATCATCCGTCGCAACTGTCCGGCGGCCAGCAGCAGCGCGTCGCCATCGCCCGCGCGCTGGTCAACGATCCGCAACTGGTGCTCGCCGACGAGCCGACCGGCGCGCTGGATTCGCGCACCAGTGTCGAGATCATGGCGTTGTTGCAGCAACTCAACCGCGAGGGCATCACCATCGTGCTGGTGACCCACGAGCACGACGTCGCCGACTTCGCCGGTCGCATCATTTCCTTCCGCGACGGCAAGGTGATCGAAGACCGGCCCAACGCGGCCAAGGATGCGGCGGCAGCACTACTATGAACTTCGCCGCCACCCTGCGCATCGCCCTGCTTGCCCTGCGCATCAACAAGCTGCGCTCGGCGCTGACCATGCTCGGCATCATCATCGGCGTCGCCGCGGTGATCGTCATGATCGCCGTCGGCAACGGCGCCCAGGCCCGCGTCGAGGACCAGATCCGCAGCCTCGGCTCGAACATCATCATGGTGCTCTCCGGCTCGATGACCTCCGGCGGCGCCCGTGGTGGCAGCGGTTCGCAGCCGACCATTACCGAGGACGACGCCTACGCGCTGAACCGCGAGATCGATGAAATCCAGGCTGCCGCACCGTCCCTGCGCGGCAGCGGGCAGGTGGTACTGGGCAACACCAATTGGTCGACGGTCTTCTACGGCACCTCGCCGGAGTACCTGGAGGTACGCGAATGGGCCGTGATCGAAGGCCGCAGATTCGAGCAGGCGGAAATCAACGGCGCCGGCAAGGTGGCGCTGTTGGGACAAACGGTGGCGAAGAATCTTTTCGGCGATGCCAGCCCGATCGACCAGGTGGTGCGCGTCAACAAGGTGCCGCTGACGATAATCGGCCTGCTCGATCGCAAAGGCCAGAACATGATGGGCCAGGATCAGGATGACATCATCCTGATGCCGCTCAGCACCGCCAGGAAGCGCGTGCTCGGCTCCAGCCGTTTCGCTGCGGGCCGCAACGTAGGATCGATCATGGTCAAGGTGAAGGATGGCGCCAACATGGCGGAAGCCGAGGCGCGCATGCGCGAGTTGCTGCGCCAGCGCCATCGCCTGCAGAGCGGCCAGGACGACGACTTTTATGTGCGTAACCTGTCGGAGATTCTCCAGGCGCAGGAAGCCTCGTCGAGGGTGATGTCGCTGCTGCTGGCGGCCGTCGCTTCAGTATCCTTGCTGGTCGGCGGCATCGGCATCATGAACATCATGCTGGTCTCGGTGACCGAGCGCACTCGCGAAATCGGACTGCGCATGGCCGTCGGCGCCCGCGCCCGGGACATCCTGACCCAGTTCCTGGTCGAGGCCGTCACGCTGTCATTGATCGGTGGCGCCGTCGGCATCCTGTTCGGCGTCGGCGGCGCCACGGCGATTGCCGAACTTGCCGGCTGGCGCACCGAGCTTTCCGGCGGCTCGATCGTGCTCGCCGCGGGCTTTGCCGGTGCGATCGGCATATTTTTTGGATACTACCCGGCACGAAAAGCCTCGCGTCTGCTGCCCATCGAAGCATTGCGCTACGAATAGGGCCAGTGCTGCGGCATATGGCATGCCAGATGCGCCGATCATGGATAATGGGCTTTTCGCGTTCCGACAACGGCCATGGCTGAAGAAGTCGAACTCAAACTGGCGCTCGCCGAAGGCCACCAATCGCGTTTCCTGCGGCACCCGCTGCTGCGGCAGGCGATCGAACGCCATATCGAGACTCTCGACAATATTTACTATGACACCGGGGACTTGTCGCTGCATCGCCGCGGCATCGCCCTGCGCTTGCGCCGCAAGGGACACAACTGGGTGCAGACGGTCAAGCTGGCGGGCAGTTCGGCCGCCGGACTCAGCAGCCGTCCGGAATGGGAAGTGCCCTACACCGGGCACTTCGATTTCTCTTCGGTTGACGTATCGACCGTGCGCGACTGGCTGCAAAGGCCAAAACTGCTGAGCCGCATCGTTCCCGTCTGCGAAACGCGTTTTCGCCGCATCACCTGGAAATTCGACGCCGCCCCCGGAGCCGTCCTGCTGACCTTGGATCGCGGCTGGATCATCGCCGACGGCCGCCGGGAAGCCATCTCCGAAGTCGAACTGGAGCTTGCTGATGCACCGGTGGAAGCGATTTTCAGCCTCGCCGCGCAACTCGCCCAGCGCGTAGCCCTGACGCCGTCGACAATCTCCAAGGCGGAGCGCGGCTACCGGCTCCACCTCGGAATACCCTCGACGCCATTCAAGGCCGAGGTCGTGGCGCTGTCCGCAACTATGGCACCGTTCGAAGCCTTCCGCTGCATCGCGCTGTCCTGTCTCGACCACCTGCAACAGAATCATCACGGCGCGTTGACCAGCGACGATCCGGAATACATTCATCAGATGCGCGTCGCCACGCGTCGCCTGCGTGCCGCCATGCGGCTGTTTGCCCCCGCCCTGCCCGACCATTTCGCGGAAACCTTGCGGGCACCGCTGTCCGCGCTGACGACGCAGCTGGGCCATACCCGGGACCTTGATGTGCTGCTCGACGAAATCGTCAATCCGGTGCTCCACGCCCTGCCCAACGAGCCGCGGCTGCCGGCGCTGGCCGGCGACATCACGAATCGCTGCTACGCGACACGCGCGCAGGCGGTTTCCATGCTCGCCGCGCCGGACTACGGACGCACCCTGCTGACTGCACTCGAGTCGTTGCACGCCATGCCGGCGGCCGACACGACCACGATCGCGCTGCTCAGCTTCGCCGCCGGACGCCTGCGCCGGCTGCGCAAAAAGGCCAGGCTGCTCGCCGCCGCCGCCCAAATCGGCCAGCCGCAGTCGCTGCATGCGCTGCGCGTCGGTATCAAGCGCCTGCGTTACGCACTGGAATTTTTCTCGCCCCTGGCGTCGCAGCGCGCGGCGCGTGCCTTGCTTGAGCATCTCGCCAGATTGCAAGACATCCTGGGCCAACTCAACGACCTGGCGAACGCCGGCACCTTGCTCATGGAATGCGCGGGCGACGACCCCCGGCTACGCGAAGCCGTGACGCTGATCGGCGGCTGGCACGGGCCGCGGCACGCCAGACTGCTGGCCAGCGTACCGCTCGAACTCCACCGACTGAGCCGCCTGCGCCTACCGAAACTCAGGCGCAAGCGCTCGTAATATCGTTGTCACGCCCCCAATATAAACTGCGCGCCCCAAAGGAGGTACGAACATGGACCTGATACTCTGGCGACATGCCGAAGCCGAAGAAGGCGAAGCGACCACCCCCGATCACAAGCGACGCCTCACTGCGCGCGGCGAAATGCAGGCGAAGCAGATGGCGCGCTGGCTGCATCAGCATTTGCCGCGCAAGCGAAAGGTCCTCGTCAGTCCCGCCGAACGTACCCAGCAAACCGCGCACGCCCTGGAACTGCCCTATGAGATCGAGCCCAAGCTCGGCATCGGCGCTTCGGCGACGGATGTGCTGAAAGCCGCCGGCTGGCCCGACCATAACGGCGCGGTATTGATCATCGGTCACCAACCGACCCTGGGGCGCGTCGCCGCCCTGCTGCTGGGAGGGGAGGAAGCCGACTGGACGGTCAAGAAAGGCGGCGTCTGGTGGTTTGCCAGCCGCATGCGCAACGACGAAGCGCAAACCGTGCTGCGCGCGGTTCTGAACCCGGATCTGGCTTCAACCTGACCCCGGCGCCGGCAAACCGGTATTCACGGAACCCCGGCTTCCTTGCGTTTCTTCCCGACTCCGGCGATCCGCCGGAAATACTGTTTTCATATCAGTTGCGGAAACCCGCGCCTTTTGATATTTTAGGCATCGATATTTTCATTGCGCTTCGCCTGCGGGCGCCTCAACTTCATGTCCAAGAAATCAGTTTCCGCCGCGTCCGACACCGAAACGCGCGCCACGTCGGAGCACGCCCCCGATCTTCGCCTGTGGCTGCGCACCCTGGCCTGCACCAACCTGATCGAGAACCACATTCGCTCGCGCCTGCGCGCCGAATTCGACATCACCTTGCCGCGCTTCGATCTGATGGCCCAGCTCGAACGCTCGCCGCAAGGCCTCAAAATGGGCGAACTGTCGAAACGCATGATGGTCACCGGCGGCAACGTGACCGGGATTACCGATCAACTGGTCGCCGAGGGACTGGTGGTCAGAGAGGACAGCCCCCAGGACAGGCGCGCCTATATCGTCAAGCTGACGCCGGAAGGCCGTCGCAGCTTTCGCAAAATGGCCGAATCGCATGAGCAATGGGTGGTCGAGCTTTTCGCCGGCATGGACGAAAAGCAGCGCCACCAGCTCTACGACCTCCTCGCCGCGCTGAAAACCAGCGCCTCCAAGGCTGCGGGAAAGCACTAAGCGCCGAAGCGCTCAAGATTCGGCGGAGTTCTGCCGTACAATCGGTGCTGGTTGCGGCTGCTGTGCTTGACGCCCATATCCACAGGGGATACCGTTCCCTGCGCGCTGCGGGGAGATATAGCCGGCGTCAGCCCTCACTGAAACTCGTTTTGCACCCATCGCCCGCGACGAACATGAAACTCAGCTACGGCCTGATCCTGCTTTTTCTGACTCCCTTCCTCGCCGGTTGCGATCAGCTCGGCCTGGAAACCCCTGCCGCCGAACTGGCACGCGAAGAGGCCGAAGGCAAAGCCATCGGCAGCGCCTGCAGGCAGGCAGGTCGGGCTCTGGAAGATTGCTACCAGATCAATCGCCGGGCTCCCAAGGCTGCCATCTTCGCCGGTTGGCGCGACATGGACGGCTACATGCGCGAAAACAAGATCGAGGAAGTCAAGCCTGATTTCCCGCTGCAACCGCTGCCCAGAAAGGGTCGCCCGCTGGAGGCGATCGAGGAATTCGACGAACCCGAAGAGAAGAAGCCGGCGACCGCCGACGCAACCGCAGCCGCCAAGCCGGCGACAAGCGCAGAAGAAAAGGCCGCGCCAGCAAAGCCGGCCGCCACCCCCCCGGTCAAGAAAGGCAAATCGCCGCTTTCGCATTGATTCTGCGGCGCCCTGCCCGAAAGCGGAATCAGGGAGCCGGATTGCAGTAGCGCAAGTGCAATGCCTCGATTTCCCTGACCACCTCGTCCGGCAGCGCGCCGGCACACGCGTCGATGTCCTCGCTCAACTGCTCCAGCGTGGTGGCGCCGATGATGGTGCTGGCAACAAAACGGCGCGAGGCGACAAATGCCAACGCCATTTGCGTCGGCGTCATGCCGTGGGCTCGCGCCAGTTCGACATAGGCCGCGACCGCCGGCTGCACATTGATCTTCGAGTAGCGCTGGGCGAAACCTGGGAACAAGTTAAAACGCCCGCTGGCGCTCGGATCGGCCAGATACTTGCCCGACAGCAAGCCGAATGCCAGCGGCGAGTAAGCCAGGAGCGCCACATTTTCCCGAAAGCCGATTTCGGCCAGCCCCATTTCCCAGGTCCGGTTGAGCAGGCTGTAGGCGTTCTGCACCGAAACCACGCGCGGCAGCTTGTGCTGCTCCGCCATGTGCAGGAACTGCATCACACCCCAGGGCGTCTCGTTGGACAGGCCGACATAGCGCACCCGGCCTTCCCTGACGAGTTCCGCCAAGGCCGCCAGGGTTTCCGCCAGCGGCACGAAGTCGCGCTCCTTGTCGGGGTCGAAATGGTACTGCCCGAAGAGCGGCGTGTTGCGATCCGGCCAGTGCAACTGATACAAATCGACGTAGTCGGTTTGCAGGCGGGCCAGCGAAGCTTCGATGGCGGCGCGGATATTCTTGCGGTTGAACGCCAGTTCGCCATTCCGAATCCATTTCATGCTGCGGCCGGGACCGGCGATCTTGGTGGCGAGGACTATCCTGTCGCGCGCCTGGCGCTTGAGCCAGGTGCCGATATAGGTTTCCGTCTTGCCGTAGCTTTCAGCGTTGGACGGTACCGAATACATCTCGGCCGTATCGATGAAGTTGATACCCCGCGTCAGCGCAAAATCGAGCTGGCGATGGGCGTCGGCCTCGCTGTTCTGGGTGCCGAAGGTCATGGTACCGAGGCAGACATTGGAAACCCTGAGCTCGCTTTGGCCAAGCGTGTTGTATTTCATCGGCAAGATTCCTATTTTGTGCGCGGGAGCGCTATTCTATGGCGCCAACATTGCGAAACAAACCGACCCGAGTTCGCCGTATGCTTGCGCCACACCAGCTCGACCACGAATACAACGCCCGCGCCGCGATCCCGGATCATCCGCAGATATTTGCGCGGTGGCGCGCCGATTCGCACGCGGCGCGCAGCGAACTGCGCTGCGAGCCGAACTACTATTTCGGCCCCTCGCCCGCCGAATCCCTCGATCTCTATCCGAGCGCGACGCGCAAGGCGCCGCTGCTGGTGTTCATCCACGGCGGCTACTGGCGCTCGCTCGACAAGCAGGACTTCTCCTTTCTCGCGCCGGCTTTCGTCCGCGCGGGGGTTGCCGTGGCGATGCCGAATTACGGCCTGGCGCCCGCCACCACGATCGCGGAGATGGTGCGCCAGATGTTGCGGGCACTGGCGTGGCTATACCGCAACCTGCCGCAACTCGACATCGATGCGCGGCGCATCGTGGCCGCCGGACACTCCGCGGGCGCGCATCTGGCTGCCATGATGGTGGCCGCCGACTGGCCACTCTGGGCGCGCGACCTGCCGCGGGACCTGGTCTGCGGCGCGGTGTGCATATCCGGCATCTATGACTTGCGGCCCCTGGCCCGCGCGCCTTTTCTGCGCGACGACCTCGGACTGAGCGAAGCCTCGGCGCAGCATGTCAGTCCCATCAGCTACCGGCCGCGACTTGCCATACCCCTGATCACCGCAGTGGGCGGCAATGAGAGCAGCGAATTTCGGCGCCAGAACCACCTGATCCGCGAAACCTGGCCGTATTGCGTGCGCCACGACCTGCCCCTGCCCGGCCGCCATCACCTGGCCAGCGTCGAAGCCTTGGGCGATCCCGACCATCCCTTGTTCCATGCCACCCTGCGCCTGTTGGGAAAAACGCCATGAAAAAGCTCGCCGCTGTGCTACTGCTCCTCGCCGCCGCCATCGGCGCCGTGTTGTTCTGGCTGTCCGGCAACATCGATGGCCTGATCAAGGACGCGATCGCAAATTATGGCAGCGCCATGACCCAGGCCAGGGTCGGCGTCGATGCAGTGAAGATCGCGCCCGCCGACGGCAAGGGCAGCATCAGCAATCTGTCGATCGGCAATCCGGCGGGGTTCAAGACCGCGCATGCGCTCAAGGTTGGCCAGATCGATATCGAGCTCGACCTCGCCTCGGTCGCCAAGGACGTCGTGGTGATTCGCCGGATCGCCATCAAGGCTCCCGACGTGATTTATGAAAAAGGCGAGGCGATGACCAACTTCGATGCCATCCAGAAGAACATCGCGAGCTACGTCGGCGCCGCCGACGACAAGAAGGCGGGCAGGAAGCTGATCGTCGAGGAACTCACCATCCGCGACGCCAAGGCGCAGGCCAGCGCCGCCTTCATGAACGGCAAGACCGTCAGTGTGCCGCTGCCCGACATCATTCTGAAGAACCTCGGCAAGGCCAAGGGCGGTATCACCCCCGGCGAACTGGGACAGGAAGTGGCGGGCGCCTTGAAGGGGAAGCTGAGCAATGCGGTGAGCTTCGACCGCCTGATGAAATCCACCGGCGATGCACTCGACAAGGCCGGCGCCGTGGTCAAGGGACTTTTCAAATAGGCCCATAAGCAGCCTGCGGTCGTGGGCCGGCGTGGCCTGTAATACAATACGCGCCATGCGCGCCCTGCCGGTTGGCGCCCAGTCCGGCATTCCGCCGCATTTCCCTCAAGCGCTTCGCCGCCTGAACCGGTTCCCCGCAAGGGGCAGGCCGATTCAGGAGTTCATTTGAACGCGACCACACCAAGCAGCATCCCTTCCTTAGACACACCCACAAACGACACCCCGGCCGCCGTAGCGCCAGCGCCCTGCGTACCTTCGGCAACCTTCGACCAGCTCGGACTGTTGCCTGAGCTGCTGCGTGCCGTCAAAGACAACGGCTACACCCACCCGACACCGATCCAGACCCAGGCCATCCCGATCATCCTGGCCGGCAAGGATGTCATGGGCGGCGCCCAGACCGGCACCGGCAAGACCGCCGGCTTCACCCTGCCCCTGCTGCAGCGCCTGGCGCGCCACGCCAGCAGCTCGCCCTCGCCCGCCCGCCATCCGGTGCGCGCGCTGATCCTGGCGCCGACGCGCGAGCTGGCGATGCAGGTGCATGAAAGCGTGGTCACCTACAGCAAGCACATCCCGCTGCGCTCGGTCTGCATCTACGGCGGCGTGGACATCAAGCCGCAAATCGCCGAACTGCGCGAAGGCCGCGAAATCGTGGTCGCCACGCCGGGCCGGCTGCTCGACCACGTGCAGCAAAAGAGCGTGTCCTTCGCCTCGGTCGAAGTGCTGGTGCTCGACGAAGCCGACCGCATGCTGGACATGGGCTTCATCCCCGACATCAAGCGCATCCTCGCCATGCTGCCGAAAGAGCGGCAGAGCCTGCTGTTCTCGGCCACCTTCTCCAACGAGATCAAGAACCTCGCCGACAGCATGCTGAAGGCGCCGCAACTGATCGAAGTCGCGCGGCGCAATGCGGTCAGCGAGACCATCACGCACCGCGTCTACCCGGTCGCCAGTGACCTCAAGCGCAGCCTGCTGGTACATCTGCTGACCCACCAGGATCTGAAGCAGGCGCTGGTCTTCGTCGGTACCAAGTTCGGCGCCAGCCGGCTGGCGGTCTATCTCGAACGCCAGGGCATCGAGGCCGACGCCATCCACGGCGACAAGAGCCAGCAGCAACGCACCGAAGCCCTCGAAGGCTTCAAGTCCGGCAAGATCCGCGTCCTGGTCGCTACCGATGTTGCCGCCCGCGGCCTCGACATCGACGACCTGCCGGTGGTCATCAACTACGAACTGCCGCACACCGCCGAAGACTACATCCATCGCATCGGCCGCACCGGGCGCGCCGGCAAGCTCGGCAACGCCACCTCGCTGTTCGCACCCGAAGAAACGCAGCGCCTCGCCGACATCGAGAAATTGATCAAACGCCAGATCGAGCGCGTCGAGATCAGCGGCTTCGCCGAGCTGGCACCGGTGCGCGAAAGCGCGCCGAGCAATCGCGGCCACCGTCGCGAGCACCTCGATCACGCCCGCGAGAAGGCACGCGAGCGCGATCGCGCGCTGACGCTGGAAGGCCGCCGTCCGGCTGGACGCGAGCTGCCCAGCCCGGCCGCCCATGTGCCGCGGCTCGACCCACGTCTGCCGAAACTCGACTTCGATCCGAACAAGCCCTATGTCAGCAAGACCGCTGTCGTCGAAACCAGCACCGAGAAACCCACCCTAACCCGCCCGCAACGCCCTGTCGCAGCCCTGCTCGGCGGCTTGGGCAAACAGAAATGAAACTGGTCCGTTTCGGCCCGAAAGGCCGCGAAAAGCCCGGCCTGGTTGCGCCGGACGGCACCCTGCGCGATCTGTCCGCCCATGTCCCCGGAATCGGCTGGGACCAACTCTCGACGGCCGGGCAAAAACGCCTGCGCGCACTGAACCCCGCCGCGCTGCCAAAAGTGCGCGGCACACCGCGCCTCGGCGTGCCCTTCACCGGCATTTCCAAGATCGTCGGCATCGGCCTCAACTACCGCGCCCACGCCCTCGAAGCGAAAATGCCGATTCCGGCCGAGCCCGTGGTGTTCATGAAGGCCACCACCTGCATCAGCGGCCCCAACGATCCGGTCCTGATGCCGATCGGCAGCAGCAAGCTCGACTGGGAAGTCGAACTTGGCATCGTCATCGGGCGCGAGACGCGTCAGGTCAGCGAAGCCAAGGCGCTCGATCACGTCGCCGGCTATTGCGTCTTCCACGACGTCTCCGAGCGCGCCTTCCAGCTCGAACGCGGCGGCCAGTGGGACAAAGGCAAGGGCTGCGACAGCTTCGGCCCGATCGGCCCCTGGCTGGTGACGCGCGACGAAGTCGCCGATCCGCAAGCGCTGCGCCTGTGGCTGGACGTCAATGGCGAGCGCATGCAGGATTCCTCCACCGCCGACATGATCTTTTCCTGCGCCGAAATCGTCAGCTACCTCTCGCGCTTCATGACCCTGCTGCCCGGCGACGTGATCTGCACCGGCACGCCGCAAGGCGTCGGCATGGGCCGCGGCCGCTTCCTGAAAATCGGCGACCGGGTCCGGCTCGGCGTCGAAGGTCTTGGCGAACAGGCGCAGACCGTAGTCGCCGCAAAGTAGTCAAGAGTCGGCGCTGGCGGCGCGGCGCGCCGCTGCTTTCAGGAGATGCGAAGGCCGCCATGAGCAACGACTACCTCCTCGCCATCGACAACGGCACGCAGAGCGTGCGTGCGCTGATATTCGATCTGCATGGACACATGGTGGACAAGGCGCAGGTCGACATCGCCAGCTACCAGTCGCCCCAGCCAGGCTGGGTGGAAAACGATCCGGAGCAGTTCTGGGCCGCCCTTTGCACGGCCTGCCAGCGGCTGTGGGCCAATACGCGCGTGCCGAAGGCTTCGATCCGCGGCGTCTGCGTCACCGCCCAGCGCGCCACCGTCATCAATCTCGACCGCCACGGCCAGCCGCTGCGGCCGGCCATCATCTGGCTCGACCAGCGGCGCGCCGACGCCGACCCCAAACTGGCCTGGTGGTGGGAACTGGCCTTGCGCGCGGTCGGCATGCGCGACACCATCCGCTTCTTCGCGCGCGAAGCCGAGGCCAACTGGATCGCCCAGCACCAGCCTGAACTGTGGGCGCGCACCGAAAAGTACCTGTTGCTCTCCGGCTACCTCAGCTACCGCTTCACCGGCCGCTTCGTCGATTCCATCGCCTGCCAGGTCGGCTACATTCCCTTCGACTACCGGCGCGGCCGCTGGGCCGCCGCCTGGGACTGGAAATGGCAGTGCCTGCCGATCAAGCGCCCCATGCTGCCGGACCTGGTGCCGGCCGGCAGCGAACTCGGCAGGGTCAGCGCTGAAGCGGCGCGCGACAGCGGGATTCCCGAAGGTTTGCCGCTGATCGCCGGCGCCGCCGACAAGGCCTGTGAAGTCATCGGCGCCGGCTGCCTGACGCCGCAGATCGCCTGCCTCTCCTACGGCACCGCCGCCACCATCAACACCACCACGCCGCGTTACCTCGAAGCCACCCGCTTCATCCCGCCCTACCAGGCTGCGGTGCCGGACCACTACAACACCGAAATCCAGATCACCCGCGGCTTCTGGATGGTCAACTGGTTCCGCGAGCAGTTCGGCCTGCATGAAGAGATCGAAGCGCGCCAACGCGGCGTCGCGCCGGAAAGCCTGTTCGACGACCTGGTCAATGCGGTGCCGCCCGGCGCCCAGGGCCTGATGCTGCAACCCTTCTGGAATCCCGGCATCAAGGTCCCCGGCCCGGAAGCCAAGGGCGCCGTGATCGGCTTCGGCGACGTGCATACCCGCGCCCATCTCTATCGCGCCATCCTCGAAGGTCTCGCCTACGCCCTGCGCGAAGGCAAGGAGCGCATCGAACGCCGCGGCGGCCCCCGCATCGAGCGCGTGCGCATCTCCGGCGGCGGCTCGCAAAGCGACGCCGCGATGCAGATCACCGCCAACATCTTCAACCTGCCGGCCGAGCGCCCGCACCTCTTTGAGACCAGCGGCCTCGGCGCCGCGATCATCGCCGCCGTCGGCCTCGGCCTGCACCTCGACTTCGCCACCGCAGTGCGCGAAATGACCCGCGTCGGCCAGGTGTTCCAGCCCGAGCCGCAACACGTGCGCATCTACGAACAGCTCTACCGCAAAGTGTATTGCCGCATGTACCAGCGCCTGCAGCCGCTGTATCGGGATATTCGCGAGATCACCGGGTATCCGGGGCCGGAACGATAAGCGCCAAGGAGAGTAACGAGTTGCTTTGCTCAGCAATAGTTCATGCGCTGATGCAAGAAGCGAAGAATCTGGATACGGCTCGATGCGATGCAATAAATCAGCGTATGCCCGATGTGAGCGACAGGATATTCGCGAGTACCGGCACGACGTCCGGGCGTACCGATTCCAGGATTCGACGCAAGCCATGATTCGGCGCGTTCGATGCGCTGCATAACGAGCGCGGCATTACGCGTACCGCTGTCTTCCGCAATAAAAGCCAGCGCCTGCAGGTATTCGCGTTCGGCGCGAGCGGTCCATTCAAGCCGCTTGCTTGGCGGCATGACGGGAAATCAGATCGCGGGCCTTGTGTCGCACGTCGGACGAGGGCACCAGCTTGCCGGTGTTAACATCGTCGAGACCTTGATTTACCGCGCCGACAACGTATTCGCAATAGTCGAAGCCGTCGCGCAATACATGTTTCAGCATGGCCTTGGGCGTGCGACCCGCAGCTGCGGCAAGCCGTTCCAAGCGACGTTGCTCGGTCGCGCTGAGAGCAAGGATGTCCATGGAGTACCTCGTGCAATGAATTGAAGTATGGGAATGTTATCACTCGCGCGGCGGCCATCGTGGCCACGCTCGGCCCGAAACGAGCTTGCTTCGGCTCGGCTCTATTTGCGCGACCATGGAAGTTCCAAGAGTCGGCGCTGGCAACACGGCGTTTCAGGCCGCTTGGATAGCAACATAAACACTCGCCGCACTCGGCGGGATGGATGCCGCAGACGCCGGTCATCGCATTGCCAATGTCAGGCCGCAGCCTGTGCCTCCTCACGCCGCTTGCGTGTCGCCTTCGGCTTCTTGATCGTCACCTGGGGCTCCAGCCCGGCGACGGCGGCCATGTCGATCAAGGCTTCCAGCGAGAACAGGCTGATCTTGCCGCGCATGAGATCGGACATGCGCGGTTGCGTGATGCCGAAGAGGCTGGCGGCCTCGGCCTGGGTCTTGCCGCTGTTCTTTACCCAACTCTGCATGGCCATCATCAGTTCGGAGCGTGCGCGCATGCTGGCGGCTTTCTGCGGCGTATCCTCGATGGCGTCCCAGACGCTGGCGAATCGCTGTTCCTTGCTCATGGCTGTTTCCTCATCAATTCCTTGAAGCGAGTGCGGGCGAGCTTGATGTCCTTCTCGCGGTTTCCTGCGTCTTCTTCTGGACGCAGTGCAGGACATAAACCGCACCGGCCAGCTGCGCCAGGTAGATCACCCGGAAGGCATCGGCTTCATCCCGTATCCGAATTTCCCTGACGCCAGCGCCGATAGTGCTCATGGACTTCCAGTCGTCGGCTTGCTCGCCACGCTGAACCTTGTCGAACTGGAATCCGGCCTCCTGGTGGGCGTTGCCGGGAAAGACGCGCAGCGCCTCGATACTGTCGCCAAGGAATTCGACCGGCTTGATCGTCATGGACGAATATACAAGAATTTGTAACTCCAGGGCAAGCGCGCTTTGCCCTCGCTGCGACGGCATCAACCCAAAAGAGTCGGCGCTGGCGACACGCCGATGCGCCGTCCTTAGGAGTCGTTCGTAAATAACATGAACAATCACTTAGCTCTGGGGCTGATGCGGTAATTCCATTCGCCATGAAACGCATCGTGTTCGATATT
>MHZX01000081.1 GCA_001828935.1 Rhodocyclales bacterium RIFCSPLOWO2_02_FULL_63_24 | reverse complement strand
GAATCGGGCCGTCTCAAACACACAGATTTCTCGCACATCATGCGAATGGAATCGGGTAACTGCCGTTTTTAGGATAAATCAGTCCGTACAAGACATGCGCGGCGTCGAGTTCGCTGTTGAGCAGTTTGTCGCGCACGCTGGCCCAGGACGTCTCGCGCGAGAGCACGATGCGGATGCCATGCTTGCGGTCGAAACCTTCGGCGGCGGCGACGACTACCGAAGCGCAGTCGGTAAGCGGCATGAAGCCGACGCGCACCTCGCTCAATTCCGGCGCGTCGCTACCCGCAACATGCGCGCCGAAACCTGGACTGAAGCCTGCGCTCGCCACAGGGGCCACGCTGATCAGGGTGGCGCCAGTAGCGAGGCCGGCGGACTGGCGCAGGAAGTCGCGACGACCAGTATCGGCGGTATCGCCGGATACCGGTCCTGTCTCCTCGCTCGCCTGATCTGCCTTCATGTTCGCTCTCCGCGGCCAAAAAAAATCGGTGCCCGTTGCGCATCTCCGGGAACAAGTCCCAAGAGACGCAACAGACACCGTTGTCATTTGCACCGAACCGCCTTTGATCCGGCACTCGGTTTCTATTTAGCAACCGCTGTGCCAGCTCGCCTCTAACCGCCCGAAGGGCGCTTCAACACAGGGGATTCGAGCTGGGAGTCGGCACTGGCAGGACGCCGATTGTTGCACCGCGATAGCGCGCCGCCACCCATCGGCGCACCGGAACGGGGCGCCAACTACAGCAGAAGTTTGGCCATCGCCACCAGATCGGCGGCGACCTTGCCCAGCGGCTGGGCCTGTTCCATCGCCAGCGTGCGCAAGGCGGCGTAGGCCTGGTCCTCGTCCAGGCCGCGGGTCTTCATCAGGATGCCCTTGGCCTTCTCGATGATCTTGCGTTCGGAAAGCTTCTTGGTCGCAGTGGCCAGCTCGTGCTTAAGGTTCTGGTGCGCCTCGAAGCGCGCGATGGCGACGTCCACGATCGGCTTCAGCCGCGCCAGATCGAGGTTATCCACCACATAGGCGGAGACGCCGGCCTTGAACGCCGCGCGCATCACCTCGGCATCGCGCTCCTGGGTCAGGATGATCACCGGCCGCGGCATGTCGCGGTCCATCACCGCCAGATTCTCCAGCGTGTCGCGCGACGGCGAGTCGGTTTCGATCAGGATCACGTCGGGCTTAATGGCCTCGATTTGCGCCGTCAGGTCGAGCGCCGAGGGCAGCACGGCCGCCACCTGGTGTCCGGCCGTGGCCAGCCCGCCGCACAGCTCGGCGGCGCGGGTACGGGACTCGTCGATGATGAGAATGCGCAGCATGAAAGGAGCTGCACGCAAAAGGCGTGCCGCTGCGCATGTGACCGTCGATCAGCGACAAATATCCCCGACGGGATTAGCCGGTGCTCCAGCCGCGCGGGCGCCTCATGCCGGCAATGCGGCAGGCCTGCTTGACGTAGCCATAGGGAAACAGCTCGAACATCATGTTGCGCGAGGCGGCGCCGAAACGCGCCGCCAGATGCCTGACGACAAAGCGAACGTCGGGAATGACCTGATGCTCCTGGTAGAACTCGCGCATGAAGCGGATCGCGTCCCAGTGCGGCTCGGTCAGTGCAATGCTTTCCTGCTGGGCCAGGACTTCCGCCAATTGTTCGCTCCAATCCGCCGGATCGATCAGGTAGCCCTCGTCGTCCGTCGCCGGCAATTCCTTAGTCACTTCCATCGCATCCCTCCACGAGTCATGAAAATGCACAGCCAGCGAAATAATACATCACATCGTGATAGAAGCACAATGTGATACTTTATTGGCTGTTCAAGACGATGGATGTGCCGTCCCATGACCAAAGCAGCGCTCAAGAAGCGGGAATTCGAAACCCTCTCGCAATTCCGCTACCAGCTGCGACGCTTCCTGCGCTTCAGCGAGCAGGCAACGCGGCGCCATGGCATCACGCCGCTGCAATACCTGCTGCTGCTCCACATCAAGGGCTTTCCCGGACGCGACTGGGCGACCGTAAGCGAGCTGGCGGAGCGGCTGCAAGCACAGCACCATGGCGTCGTGGCCCTGATTTCGCGTTGCGAAGTGCGCGGCTGGGTAAGTCGCGCGCAGGGCCGGACGGATCGGCGCGAGGTGGAAGTGCATCTCACCGCGGCGGGCGAGCGCATGGTTGGGAAAATGGCCCAGCTGCACCGCGACGAGCTGCTGAATCCCGAGGGCGGCTTCTTCCTGCCCCAACTGCGGGAACTGCAGTCGGATTGAACCGCGAACCGGAAGGACTGCGTGCCATGACCGACCCGATGCAACTTGCCGACCGCGTGCGCAATGCCTGCGTCGCCGCGGCGCTCGACGGCTACGAGCGCGCGCAGATCGCCGGGCTTTGCCAGGAGGGCGCCTGGGAATGCGCCGTCGATGCCATGCGGATGCTTGAGCTCAGGACGATTCTCCAGGAGGAACCGCCGCGGAGCCAGCCGCATTCTCCTCACGGGCCTGCTTCTGCCTGAGTCTTTGGTTCTTGTCGTCGTTGGCGAAGACGAAGCGGCCGTGCAGCACGCAGCCCTTCATACCCGGATCGCAAGGCAGATTATTGACCTTCGCGCACCGCTCGTTCGCTTCGTGGGGACAGCCCCAGGAGCCGGCCATGAATCGTCCTGATGGATTGATGTCGGCAAAAGCATAGCACGCGACGCTTCATCCGCATCGCAGCGGCTGGCAGGGCTTTTCCGGCCGGATTTGCGCTGGATCAAAGCCGGGCGCCGGCGCTGCCCCCGCCCGACGGGTTTGGAGTATCGTCCAACCATCAATTCACTTCGCATCACTGAAGCGGCAATGAATAGCAAGCGGTGGGATGTTTTCCGCTCGTCGGCGGTCCTGCGCAACGCCGTGTTCGCGGCATTCGCCTGGATGGTCATTTCGGCTGGGTCCGTATTCTGGTACCTGCTCGATAGCGACCGTCAGATTCTCGAAATCGCCCGCCACGAGGCGGCCGCCTATATCGGCAAGGACATCGCCTTCCGCGCCTGGGCCACCTCCCATGGCGGCGTCTATGTCGCGCCGAGCGAAACGACACCGCCGAATCCCTACCTCTCGGAAATTCCCGACCGGGACGTGGAAACTACATCCGGCAAAAAGCTGACCCTGATGAATCCGGCCTATGTCCTGCGCGAAGTGCAAACGCATTTCTCCGGACCTTTCGGCGAAAAGGGCCGCATCGTCAGCCTGCGTCCGCTCAACCCGATCAACGCGCCGGACGAATGGGAGCGGGTCGCCTTGCTGCGCTTCGAAGCCGGAGCGCGGGAAGTGTCGGCAGTCGATCGCATCGATGGCGTGCCCCATCTGCGCATGATGAAGCCCTTCCTGGTCGAGCAGGGTTGCCTGAAGTGCCACGGCCAGCAGGGTTACAAGGTCGGCGACGTGCGCGGCGGCATCGCCGTGTCGCTTTCCCTTGAACCATTCCGGCAGGCGTCCGGCGAAGCCAAACGCCACCTGATGATCGGCCATGCCGTCGGCTGGATTGTCGGTCTGCTGGCGATCGGCCTGGTCGCCGTGCGCAGCCGTCGGCGCGAACTCGAACGCGAACGTGCCAACGACATCTTGCGCAACAGCGAAGCGAGTCTGGCCGAAGCCCAGCGCATCGCCCACCTCGGCAACTGGGAGCTCGATCTGCTCAGCAACGTGCTGACCTGGTCGCCGGAAATCTTTCGCATCTTCGAGCTCGACCCGACCAAATTCGGGGCCTCCTACGAGGCCTTTCTCGGCGCGATCCATCCCGACGACCGGGCGATGGTCAATCAGGCCTACACCGACTCCGTGGCGAACCGGACGCCCTACGACATCGTGCATCGACTGTTGATGCGGGACGGCCGGATCAAGTACGTCAACGAAAAATGCGAAACCCGCTACGCACCGGATGGCAAGCCAATACGCTCCCTGGGCACGATTCATGACATCACCGAGCGCCAGCGTGCCGAAAAGGCGGTCCGCGCCCTGAATCAGGAACTGGAGCAGCGGGTCGCGGCGCGCACGGCCCAGCTGGAAGCCGCCAACACGGAGCTGGAGGCCTTCGCCTTTTCGGTTTCGCACGACCTGCGGGCGCCCTTGCGCGCCATCGACGGCTTTTCGCGCATCCTGGTCGAGGACTATGAAAGCACGCTCGATGCCGAAGGCCGGCGACTGCTCGGCGTGGTGCGCGAGAACAGCGCCCGCATGGCCCAGCTGATCGACGACATTCTGAGCTTCTCACGGATGAGCCGGCGCGACATGGAGACCGGCGACCTCGATATCGGAGCGCTGGCGCAGTCGGTATTCGACGAACTGCGCGCCGCGGTTCCCGGGCGCATGCTGGTTTTGAAGATCGGCGAACTGCCGACAGCCTGGGGCGATCGGGCGATGATGCGGCAGGTCCTGGCCAACCTGATTTCCAACGCGATCAAATTTACCGGACCGCGCGCCGAGGCACTGATCGAGATCGCCGGCGATACCGACAACGGTGCCGATGAAAGCCACTTCTACGTCCGCGACAACGGCGTCGGCTTCGACATGCAATACGTGGAAAAGCTGTTCGGCGTTTTCCAGCGCCTGCACAGTACCGAAGAATTCGAGGGCACCGGCATCGGCCTGGCCATCGTCAAGCGCATCATCGTCCGCCACGGCGGTCGGGTCTGGGCCGAAGGCGAAGTCGATGGCGGAGCGACGATGCATTTCACGCTTCCGCGCATCGCGCAGCCGCAACAACGGAGGCCGCAATCGTGACGCAACCCATGTCCGGCAGCGCCATTGCCTATCCGGCGAAATCGGCGACATCGTCCGTCTGGTTCGTCAGATGGATGATGGCCGGCTTGGTGCTGATCAATCTGTTCGTCTTCGGCATGGTGACTTTTTCCCTTTACCAAAGCTATGACGAATCCCAGCAAGGCGCCGAGCTAACCGCACAGAACCTGTCCAGCCTGTTGGCTCAGCACATCGCCGGAGATATCGACAGGATCGATTTGACGCTGCTGGCCGCGGCCGACGAAGTCGAACGCCAGCTTGCCGGCGGTGGCATCGACCGGCAGGCCTTGAACCGGTTTCTGGAGCGACAGCAGCGGCGCCTGCCTGAAATCTTCAGCCTGCGCACGACCGATGCGCACGGCATCGTCTCGCATGGGGTCGGCGTGAATCCGGCGGCGCGGCAGGACAATTCCGACCGCGAATACTTCGTCCGCCAGCGCTACGACCCGAAGGTCGGGCTGGTCATCGCCAGGCCTGTGTATACGCGTCTCGACAAGCGTTGGGCGGTGCCCGTGTCGCGTCCCTTCCATCTTCCGGACGGCACCTTCGGCGGCGTGATCTACGCGAATGTGTCGGTTGATCACCTGATCAGCACGCTTGCCGCGATCGACGTCGGTCGGCGTGGCTCGGCCTCGCTGCGCAATGCCGAACTGAGAATCTTCGCCCGCACTCCGGTTCCAGCGCACGCCGACAAGGTGATTGGCGAAAAACTCGCCGTGCCCGAGTTGCAGGAACTGATCCGGAGCGACCGCGACGCCGGAAGCTATATTTCGTCGCACACGGTCGACGGCGTCGAACGAAAGTTTGCCGTGCGCAAGGTCACCGGGTTCCCCCTTTACGTCGTCGTCGGCAGGGCCACCGACGAATACCTGGCGCAGTGGAAAGACCAGGCGACCAAGACGGCGCTGTTGGCTGCCCTGTTCTTCCTGGCGACGCTGGTATCGTCCTGGCTGATCTACCGCAACTGGAAGCACCAGTTGGCCGCCACGCTGGACCTGGCGCGCGAGGAGGAAAAGTTCCATACCGTCGCCGACTACACCTACGACTGGGAATACTGGGAGGGGCCGGCCAGGGAAATGCTCTACATGTCGCCCTCGTGCGAGCGGGTGACCGGATATTCCAGGGCCGAGTTCCTGGCCGAGCCGGATCTGATCTACCGCATCATCCATCCCGACGATCAACACCAGATGGCGGGTCACCGGACCGACGCCGCGCACAGGGACGACGCCGGAGTGGACTTCCGCATCGTGCGCCGCGATGGCGAAATCCGCTGGATCGCCCATGGCTGCAGCGCCGTGTTCGGCCGTGACGGCCAGTTCATGGGGCGCCGCGCCAACAATCGAGATATCACGGAGCGCGTGCAGGCCGAGGCCACGGTACGCCAATTGAACGCCGAACTCGAACAGCGCGTCGCGAGCCGCACCGCCCAACTGGAAGCTGCCAACAAGGAGATCGAGGATTTCTCCTACTCGATTTCCCACGATCTGCGCACGCCCTTGCGGGCCATCGCCGGCTTCGCCCAGATCCTGGTTGAAGAGCATGCCGCCAGCCTCGACAGCGAAGGCCGGCGCCTGCTCGACGTGGTGCACGCGAACACGGTGCGCATGGGCCGGCTGATCGACGAACTGCTGGAGTTCCTGCGCCTCGGCCGGCGCCCGATGGACTTCGGGCCGGTAGATGTTGCGCAGCTGGTCCAGGAGATCTTCGACGAATTGCAGGCCACCGTGCCGGACCGCAAACTGCGGCTGGATTTGAAGACCCCGCCGCCGCTTTGGGGCGACCGAACCATGATCCGCCGGTTGCTGTCGAACCTGCTCTCGAATGCGGTCAAGTTCACCCAGCCGCGAGCGCTGGCGGTGATCGAAGTCGGCGGCCGCATCGAGGGCAACCTAGCCCGTTACTATGTCAAGGACAACGGCGTCGGCTTCGACATGCGCTACGTGGATAAACTGTTCCAGGTCTTCGAACGCGTGCATCCGGTAGGGCAATTCGAAGGCAGCGGCACCGGCCTGGCGATGGTCAAGCGCATCGTCGGCCGCCACGGCGGCAGCGTCTCGGCCGAAGGCCAGGTCGACGTCGGTGCCACAATCAGTTTTACCTTGCCTGCAAGAGAGATGGAAAATGACCCAACTCAATGACGCCGTGGAGATCCTGCTGGTGGAAGACACGCCGGCCGACGCCGAACTGACCATCCGGGCCCTGAAGAAGAACTGCCTTATCAACAACCTGGTCTGGGTCAAGGACGGTGCCGAGGCGCTGGATTTCGTGTTCGCCACCGGCGCTTACGCCGGGCGCGACAGCAGCCACCAGCCCAGGGTGGTACTGCTCGATCTGCGCCTGCCGCGGATCAGCGGCATCGAGGTATTGCGGCGGCTGAAACAGGATGAGCGTACCCAGTCGATTCCGGTGGTGGTGCTCACCTCATCGAAGGAGGATGTCGATGTGGAAGAGTGCTACCGGCTCGGCGTCAACAGCTACATCACCAAGCCCGTCGCCTTCGACGAGTTCGTCAGGGTGGTGGGCGAACTCGGCCTCTACTGGTTGTTGCTGAACAAGATTCCCAACGAATGACGCGCGATGCCCGCTGAGCTGAAGATACTGCTGCTGGAAGACGAGCCGATCGATGCCGAACTCGCCATGCGCGCGCTGCGCAAGGCCGGCATCGACTTCTCGTCCCTGCGTGTGGAATCCCGGGATGCCTTCGTCGCGGCGCTGGACGACTTTCGGCCCGACATCATCCTCGCTGACTACCGGCTGCCGGCCTTCGACGGCCTGCAAGCGCTGGCGATAGCGATCGAACGGGCACCGGACGTGCCCTTCATATTCGTCTCCGGCGCCATGGGCGAGGAATTCGCCATCGAGACGCTGCATCAGGGCGCAGCGGACTATGTGCTCAAGGACCGCCTGGGCAAACTGGCACCGGCGGTCAGCCGCGCCTTGCAGGAAGCCGCCGAGCGCCGCCTGCGGCAACGCGCCGAAGCCGAGCTGGCGGCCAGCGAGGAACGCTTCCGGAACATCGCCGAGTCGGCCCAGGACGGACTGATCACCGTCGACCAGAGCGAGACCATCACCTACTGGAACCGGGCGGCGGAAAGAATGTTCGGTTACAGCGCGGCGGAAACCCTTGGTCGCCCCTTGCATCAGTTGCTCGCCCCGGCGCGCTATCGCGAAGCCATCCACAAGGGCTGGAGCCACTTCCGCGAAACCGGCGAGGGCCCAGTGATCGGCCATACCCTGGAAATGTCCGGGCTGCGCAAGGGCGGCGAGGAGTTTCCGGTCGAGTTGTCGATTTCCTCGGTGGCGATCGACGGGCACTGGCACGCCACGGGCATAGTGCGCGACGTTTCGGAACGGCACCGGGCGGAGGCGGTGCGCCGCGAACTGGCGGCGATCGTCGAGTCCTCGGAGGATGCCATTATCGGCAAGGCGGTGGATGGGCGCATCACGACCTGGAACAGCGGCGCCGAAAAAATCTACGGCTACGCCGCCGAGGAGATCGTCGGCAAGCCGGTGGAATTCCTCGCGCCGGAAGAGCGCCGGCAGGAAGTTGCAGATCTGCTGAACCTCGTCAGGGGCGGCAAGAGCGTCGCGCACTTCGAGACCTCACGCAAGCGCAAGGATGGCCGGGAGATAGAAGTATCGCTGTCCCTCTCGCCGATCCGCGACTTCTCGGGAACGATCACGGGAATTTCCACCATCGCGCGCGACATCACCGCGCGCAAAACCGCCGAGCGCGCCCTGAAGCAGAGCAACCGCTTCCTGCGGACCCTCAGCCGCTGCAACGAAACCCTGGTGCACGCCACCGAGGAGATCGGCTTGCTGGAGGACATGTGCCGCGTGGTGGTCGAAACCGGCGGCTTTCCGATGGCCTGGGTGGCCTACGTCGAACACGACGCGGCACGCTCGGTGCGGCCGGTGGCACAGTTCGGCGAGCGCGCCGCCGAATACGTGGCCGCCCTCGGCCTGACCTGGGCCAACTCCGACCAGGGCGAGGGACCGACCGGCCGCGCGGTGCGCAGCGGCCAGATCCAGGTCACCAGGGATATCGCCACCGATGCCGGCTTTTCGCCGTGGCGTTCGCGGGCCCTGGAATTCGGCTACCGTTCGAGCGTCGCCCTGCCGCTCAAGGCGGATCAGCGGGTGATCGGCACGCTCAACATCTATGCGGCCGAGGCCGACGTGTTCGGCGATCAGGAGCTCAGCCTGCTCGCCGAGCTCGCCGCCGATCTTGCCTTCGGCATCGTCACGGTGCGCGCCCGCGCCGAGCAACGACAAAACGCCCTCAAGCTGGAACGCGCCCTGGAGGACACGATCCAGGCCATCGCCACCACGATCGAGGCGCGCGACCCCTATACGGCGGGACACCAGCAGCGGGTCAGCCAGCTGGCGACGGCGATTGCGCGCGAGATGCAACTCGACGACGTGCTGGTCGCCGGGGTCCAGCGCGGCGCGGAAATCCACGACATCGGCAAGATCTACGTGCCGTCGGAGATACTGAACCGGCCCGGACGGCTCAGCGACATCGAATTCTCGATGATCAAGACCCATTCACAGGTCGGCTACGACATCGTCAAGGACATCGAATTTCCCTGGCCAATCGCGGCGATGATCCTCCAGCACCACGAGCGGCTGGACGGCAGCGGCTATCCGCAGGGCCTGAAGGGCGATGCGATCCTGCCCGAGGCGAAGATACTGGCCGTGGCCGACGTGGTCGAAGCAATGATGAACCACCGCCCCTATCGCGCCGCCCTGGGCGTCGATTCGGCCATCGCCGAGATTGCCCGCAGCAGCGGGCGGCTGTTCGATCCGGAAGTGGTCACGGCCTGCACCCGGCTGCTGCGCAACGGCGGCTTTTCAGTCTGACACCGCTCTCCGGCGCGGCCTGATTGCAGGGCAAAACGCGTGAGGATGCGCTAACTTCGCAGCAGCGTCTGCAGACCGCGCGGCGAGCGCACCAGGTCCGCCAGCGTGTACTCGTCGAGCGTCGCATACAGCGCATCGAAGGCGCGCACCAGCACCGCCGCCAGCCGGCAGGCCGGCGCGATGCGGCAGGTCCCGGCCTCGTCCGACAGGCACTCCACGATCGGCGCGCTGCCTTCGCTGGCACGCACGATCTGGCCCAACCGGATCTCCTCGGGCGCGCGCGCCAGGCGAATGCCGCCGCCCTTGCCACGCACCGACTCGATGACCCCGGCGCGCGCCAGCTGATGCACCACCTTCATCAAGTGGTTCTCCGAAATGGCGTAGGCAGCGGCAATCTCCGGGATAGTGGCAAGCCGCTCGCGATTGAGCGCGAGGAACATCAGCACGCGCAAGGTGTAATCGGAGAAGGTGGTCAGTTTCATGTCGCAAAGTCTACACTCATAAGCAGTAAAAGAAATATTGCTTTTAAAAAAAGACGATGTTAGGATGAAGCTGTATTCAATTTACTGCTTTAAAACCATGACTACCGATCCTGCCCCCCACCTGCCCGACGAAGCGGCCATCCGCGATCTGCTGCGCCAGGTGATCGACCCCGAAGTCGGCATGAACATCGTCGAGCTCGGCCTGGTCTATCGCATCGAGGTCGCTGTGGACAAGCTGCTGATCGAAACGACCATGACCTCGCCGGCCTGTCCGCTGGGCGAGATGATCATCGACGAGATGCGGGCCGTACTGGCGCACGCCCTGCCGGCTGGCTGCGCCGCGGACATCCGCCTGGTCTGGGAACCGCCCTGGACGCCCGCCATGATGAGCGACACCGGCAAGCAGCATTTCGGCTGGTAGGCCGCGAATCCGGAAACAAGCCCTTGCACCCTCAACCCCGCCTCAAGCACACCACAGGAGAAAATCCATGACCACGCCACAGAGCTTCAAGACCACCGTCGATGTCCGCAGCATCGCCCCGCGCGAGCGCCACCCGCTGATTTTCGGCAGCTTCGACCGGCTGGCCGCCGGCGAGGCGCTGCTGCTGGTCAACGACCACGACCCGAAGCCGCTCTACTACCAGTTCCAGGCGGAATCGAAAGGCCAATTCACCTGGGACTACCTCGAATCCGGCCCCGAAGTCTGGCAGGTGAAGATCGGCAAGCCGGCGATAGGCGCCGCCACCTCCGGCGCTTGCGGCTGCGCCCATTGAGCGGCAGCCGGCCGTGAGCGATCTGCGCCCCGCCGCGCGCCTGCCGCTGCTGGTGCTGGGCATGCTGTCGCTGCTCGGCGGCGTGCTGGCCGGCCTGGCGCGGCTCGACTGGGGCGTGCCGGCCGTCGCCGCCGGGGCGGCGGGCTGGCATGGGGCGCTGATGATTTCGGCCTTTCTCGGCACCGTCATCGGCCTGGAACGGGCGGTCGCCCTCGGCCGCGGCTGGGCCTACCTGGCGCCGGCTGCCGCCGGCCTCGGCGGCATGGCCCTGCTCGCCGGAGCGCCCCTGCTCCTGGCGCAACTACTCGCCGTCGCCGCGGCGACCGTGCTGCTGGCCGCCAGCGTCCAGGTGCTGCTGCGCCTGGTGGCGCCGTTCACGCTCATCCTCGCCGTAGGCGCCTTGTGCTGGCTGATCGGCAACCTGGTCTGGCTGTGGGGCGGCGTGCTCAACGCGGCGGTCGCCTGGTGGCTGGCCTTCCTGGTACTGACCATCGCCGGCGAGCGGCTGGAACTGACCCGCTTCCTGCCCACCCCGGTGGTCGCCCAGCGGGTCTTCTTCGCCATTGTCGGCAGCCTGCTGGCCGGCGCCGCGCTCGGCTTGCGCGAAGAAGACGCCGGCCTCGCCCTGTTTGCTGCCGGTCTGCTGGCGCTGGCGCTCTGGCTGCTGCGCTACGACATCGCGCGGCGCAACGCCGGGCAAGCCGGCCTGACCCGCTTCATCGCGCTGTGCCTGTTGTCGGGCTACGCCTGGCTGGTGCTGGCCGGCCTGCTCGGCCTCGCCGGCGGCTTGCTGCCCGGCCACCCCTGGCACGATGCGACGCTGCACGCGGTCGGCCTCGGCTTCGTCTTCTCCATGATCTTCGGCCACGCGGCTATCATCTTCCCCGCCGTGCTGCGGGTCAGGATTCCCTATCACCCGGCCTTCTACCTGCCGCTGCTGGTGCTGCACGCCTCGCTGGCGCTGCGAATTTTCGGCAGCCTGAGCGGTCAAATCGGCTTGCGCAGCGAGGGCGCCCTGGTCAATGCCATTGCGCTGCTGCTGTTCATCGCCACCATGCTGGTCAGCGTCGGGCGCGGCCGGCGCAGCGTTCCGCAGCCGCCAAGCCACGGCCCGACGACGCCCTGAATCCGGGCTCGCCGACCGCCACCGCCTCCAGGAGCCGTCATGTTCTTCAGCAAGCTGAAAGCCCGCCTCGCCCAGACCGACGTCGACAGCCTGAACCAGCGCGCCAGCGCGATCGGCGGCATCGTCAGCCTGATCAAGGAGATCGCCGACCAGACCAACCTGCTGGCGCTCAACGCCGCGATCGAGGCGGCGCGCGCCGGCGAAGCCGGGCGCGGCTTCGCCGTGGTCGCCGACGAGGTGCGCAAGCTGGCGGAGCGCACCGCCAAGGCCACCACCGAGATTTCCGGCCTGGTCGGCGCCATCCAGGACGAAACCCGCGCCGCCAAGACGGCGATGGAAGTGGGCGCCGAGGAAGCCAGCCGCTATTCGGCCGAAAGCGAACTGGCGATGCACAGCATGCAGCACCTGCTCGAACTCGCCCGGCGCATGGAAGGCGCCGTCGCCTCGTCGGCGCTGCTGTCGAACGTCGAACTGGCGAATCTCGAAGAACTGATGCTGAAGCTGGAGGTGTACAAGGTGTTCCTCGGCATCTCGACCGTGCGCCCGGAAGCCCTGCCCGACGAGACGCAATGCCGCCTTGGCCAGTGGTATTACGCTGGCGAAGGCCACGAGCGCTTTGCCGGCCTGCGCGGCTACGCCGACCTGGAAACGCCGCACCGCGCAGTGCACCAGCACGCCCGCCGCGCCGTCGAGCTCTATTACGCCGGCGGCCTCGAAGCCGGCCTGGCGGAACTCAAGGCGATGGAGCAGGCCAACCGCATGGTGATGAACGGCATGAGCCGGATGCTGGGCGAACTGACGGCGGGATGACGACCATGAGCGGCCGCGATATCGCCGGCTACCGCTTTCGCGCGGACAGCCCCGCGCCTGGACCAAAACCTCAAGGAGGCAAACCGTGAATGCCGATACTGAAAGCCGCCAGGACGGCCCGGCGCCGAACAGCGCCGCCAACCCGGCCAAATGGACCGACGAAACCGTGCTCGCCTTCCGCGCCTGGACGCCGACGCTGCTGACCTTCCGCAGCACGCGCCCGGCCGCCTTCCGCTTCACGCCCGGGCACTACACCCGCCTCGGCCTCGGCGCCGACGACGCCGCGGTGTGGCGCCCTTATTCGATGGCCTCGGCGGTGCAGGACGATTTTCTCGAATTCATCGCCGTGCTGGTTCCCGGCGGCGCGTTCTCCGAGCAGTTGCGGCAACTGCGCGTCGGCGACAGCCTGCGCGTGGACAAGGCCGCCTACGGTTTCCTTACCGTCGATCAACTGGCGCCAGGCAAGGATCTCTGGCTGCTGGCCAGCGGCACCGGGCTCGGGCCGTTTGTCTCCATCCTGCGCGAGCCGACGGTCTGGCAGAATTTCGAGCGCCTGATCCTGGTGCACAGCGTGCGCCACTCCGCCGAACTCGCCTGGCGCGAGGAAATCACGGCCCTCCCCGACCGGTTTGCACCGACCAAAGCGGCGCTCCGCTATCTTCCGATCGTGACCCGCGAACCGGGCGCCACAGCGCTGGCGGATCGCATCCCGCTGCTGCTCGCCGATGGCCGCCTCGAAGCCGCCGCCGCCAGCCCGCTCAGCCTTGCCGGCTCGCGCCTGATGGTCTGCGGCAACCCCGAACTGGCGAAGGAACTGCGGCAAACCCTCAGCGCGCGCGGCTATGCCACCAACCGCCGCGGCGTGCCGGGACAAATGGCTTTCGAGAAATACTGGTAAACGAAAAAGGCATCCCGATGAAGCGCCACGCGCAACTGCAGGACCTTTCCCGCGAACATCACGGCGCGCTGAAGCTGGCGCGTGCCGCCCGCCATGCGGCCGAGTCGGGAGCGGCGGACCAGCTTGCGACACAGGCGCGACGCGTCGCCCAAACGTTCGCCGCCGAGCTCGATCCGCACTTCCGCGTCGAGGAGCAAGGCATCCTGCCGCTGCTCACGCAGGCCGGCGAACACGCGCTGGTGCAACGTACACAGGACGAACACGCCGAACTGCGGCGGCTCGTCGCCGCCCTTTCCCGGCCCGATTCGGCCACGCTGTCGCGCTTCGCCGAATTGCTCGCGGCGCATGTCCGCTTCGAAGAGCGCGAACTGTTCGAAGCGGCGCAAGACAAAATGCCCTTCGGCTAAGCCCGTGGCGGCAATCTCATAGGCAAGAACAAGCCCGTGGCAAAGAAATTCCCCTTGCATCCCAAGCATCCCGAGCGGATTTGCTGGGGCTGCGACAAATACTGTCCGGTCGATTCTCTCGAATGCGGCAACGGTTCGGACCGCACCCAGCACCCGGTGGAACTGCTCGGCGCGGACTGGCTTGAGTACGGCGACTGGGGAATGGAAACCGGGACGGAACCGACCCAGACGTCAGAAGGCACCGATACCGACGCGGCCTCGGTTTAGTTTTCGCGGCGTTCCAGGCCCTCAGGAGTCGGCGCTGGCGGGACGGCGGCAAAAGCGCTGGAGATGGAATTTGGGTCCGACCACTTGTCACTCCTGGGCCTTCGCGACCGCCTGTTGGTCGGTCAATCGGTCGTTGGCCTCGGTTCAGTTGAATGACCCGTGCGTACGGCAATCAGCCTGATGCCAAGCTAATTTCACCGGGACTGAAAATGTCCTTTCAGGGTAGTAGTGGCAACCCCAATTCCTTAAGAAACCCGTTGTGTTTGTCTTTTGCTTTCGCGATTTCCTTCTCGATAGCCACCAATTGCCGGTGAACCAGCTTCAAATCAATCTCTTCCTCTGCTTGTGCCGTGCTGATGTAGCGCGAGATGTTGAGGTTGAAACCTTCTTTCTCGATGCGCTCCATCGACACCCGCATGGAATAACGATTTTCTTCGGTGCGATGCTGGTAGGTATCGACGATCCTCTTGATGTGCTCCGGCAGCAAGCGGTTCTGGCGCTTGCCTTTTTCGAAGTACTCGGCCGCATTGATGAACAGCACGTCGTCCGGCTTCTTGCACTTCTTCAACACCAGAATGCACACCGGAATTCCTGTGGAGAAGAACAGGTTGGCGGGCAGACCGATCACCGTGTCGATATGGCCGTCCCTCAGCAATTTGGTGCGGATGCGTTCTTCTGCACCACCCCGGAACAGCACCCCATGCGGCAGGATGATGGCCATCGTGCCTTCCGGGGCGAGGAAGTGAAAACCGTGCAAAAGGAAGGCAAAATCCGCCGCCGACTTGGGGGCGAGTCCACCGTAGCCCTTGAAGCGGAAATCGTCGGCCATCGCCTCGCTGGGTTCCCAGCGCAGACTGAACGGCGGATTGGCCACGACAGCGTCGAACCGCAATTTCCTGGCCGGGTTGGCCTCACGCAGTTCGTCCCATTCGTTGAACAGCGTGTCGCCGTGAAAGATTTCGAACTCCGTGTCCTTCACCCCGTGCAGCAGCATGTTCATGCGCGCCAGGTTGTAGGTGGTGATGTTCTTTTCCTGGCCGTAAATTTTGCCAATGCCATGCGCCCCCATGCGCTTGCGCACGTTCAGGAGCAGCGAGCCCGAACCGCAAGCGAAATCCAGCACCTTGTCCAGTCGTTGTTTGTGGCCGGTGCTGGGGTCTTGCCCATCCAGCGTCACGATCTCGGACAGTATCTGTGAAATCGGCTGGGGCGTATAGAACTCGCCCGCCTTCTTGCCAGAGCCTGCCGCGAACTGACCGATCAGATATTCATAGGCGTCGCCCAGCACATCGCTGTTGGTCGAGAACTTGGCCAGCCCCTCGGCAATCTTGGTGACGATGGTGCACAGCTTGGCGTTACGGGCTGGATAGGTCTTGCCCAGCTTTTCCGAGTTGAGATTGATCTCGGAAAACAGGCCGACGAAGACGCTTTTAAAAGATTCGTTCTCGATGTAATCAAAACTCTCTTGTAGAGTGCGCAACAACTCTTCATCTTGGGTACGAGCCATTTCTGCGATGCTGCTCCACAAGTAGTGGGGCTTGATCACATAGTGTGCCTTGCGCCGCATCTGCGCTTCGAACTGATCGATGTCATTCAGGTTGCCCTCATACCAAAGACGTAGAGGTGGCATATTGGGCTCATCCTTATTGTCCGGATAGTCGGCTCCCAGTTCCTTTCTTGCCGCAGCTTCGTAGTTGTCCGATAGATAGCGCAGGAACAGGAAGGACAGCATGTAGTCGCGGAAATCGTCCGCGTTCATTGCTCCGCGTAAATCGTCGGCAATGCCCCACAGGATGTCGCCCAGTTTTTTCTGGTCTTGCTCGGTCATTCCTTGTTTTCCTTGTCTTCGGCCCGCGCTTCGAGGGCTTGGCGGTCGCGCTCAAGCTCCTGGCGCAGTTCGTCCTCGCTAGGCAGTACCAGACGGTATTTGCTGGCGAACAGTTGTTCGCTCTCGTGCAGCACCGAGTAGCGCACCACCGACTGATCCTTGTTGCCGCATAGCAGAATGCCCACCGTTGGATTATCGTTTTCGCCCCGGCGCAGGTCATCGTACAGACGCACGTACATATCCATCTGCCCGATGTCCTGATGCGTCAGTTCGCCGGTTTTCAGATCGATCAGCACGAAACACTTGAGCAGGTAGTTGTAGAACACCAGATCGATATAAAAATCCTTGCTCTCGGTGCTGATGCGCTGCTGGCGCGCCACAAAGGCAAAGCCCTTGCCCAACTCCAGCAGAAAATCCTGCAGCTTGTCCATCAAGGCCTGTTCGAGACTGGATTCCAGCAGCTTGCCGGCGTTCGGCAGGCCCAGAAACTCCAGCATCACCGGATCGCGTACAAAGGCGCGGGGGGACTGCTCCAGTGTTGCCAGATTCTCCCGAGCCTCGGTGGCCACAGCATCCTTGTCCTGACTCAATAGCAAGCGTTCGTAATACAGCGAGCCAATCTGCCTTTCCAGCGCCCGCGAACTCCAGTTCTGCGCGGCCGCTTCCTGCATGTACCACAGGCGCGCTGCCTCGCTCTCCACCCGGGTCAACACGCGGTAATGGGTCCAGCTCAATTCGGAACGCACTGCGTTCCAAATCGGGAAGCACTGAAAAAACGCCCGCATGTGACGCAGGTTGCGTTCGTCGAAACCCTTGCCGAACTCCTGTGCCAGTGCCTGCCCAAGTTGCGGCAGCAAGCGCTTGCCGTATGCCGCGCGGGCCTGCCCGCCCTGCTCGAATTCGACGATGTGCCGGCCGATCTGCCAACAGGTCTGCACCTGAATCACGTCCACCTGGCGCAGCACCTGTTGGCGGGCCTGCACGATCAGGCCGCGCAGGGCGTCCAGCAAGCCATGCGACGCTTGATCGTCCGGCGTTGCAGGGGGCTTGAGGGTCATGATGCCTCCGTCGTTGCGGGTTGAGTTTGCGCGGCGGGCGGCGCAAACTCGGGCAGGTCAACAAAGGCATAGCGGGCCAGGAACCCCTCCAGGATTTCCTTGAACAGCGCCTTGTTGTCTTCCAGCATTTCGCGTGGCTCGTAGAGCGAATATTTGCCGTGGCTCAGCAGGTTCAAGGCGCGAGCGTGCAAGCCTTCGTCGCCCGATGTGCCCAGGCATTCCGAAAAGTCATCGTGGCCAAAGAAGTTCGCCGTCTTTTCCAGGATGCTGCGCAGCGTGTTGAAGTGGTGGGTGTATAGCGCACCGCTCTGGCTGGCGGTTTTCAACTCGCTCAACATGGCGACATGGTGGAAGAAGGGTGTGTCGGTAGTGGCGCGCAGCGTGTGACCTTCACTCTCCTTGGTCTTGTACAGAAAGTAGCTCTTGGTTTGCGGTCTTCAATGGCGTGGGTGATGGTGTAGGCATGCAACTGTTTCTGGAAAACGTCTTCGGTGGTGACGTCGGTCGCGTGATCGCCATCAATTTTCACCTTGCTGGCGTTGTCGCCAAAGATGGGGGTGCCGGTGAAGCCGAAGAGCTGCGCGTTAGGGAAGAAATCCTTGATGGCCTTGTGATTGTCGCCGAATTGCGAGCGGTGGCATTCGTCGAAGATGAAGACGACGCGCTTGTTGCGCAGCGGCTCCAGCCGCTCCTTGTATTTGCGCTTGTGGGTGCCGTCGAGGGCAATGCCCAGCTTCTGGATGGTGGTGACGATGACCTTGTCGGCGTAGTCGGTGGATAGGAGCCGCCGGACCAGGGTTTCGGTGTTGGTGTTTTCCTCGACGCAATTGGCCTGGAATTTGTTGAATTCCTCGCGGGTCTGGCGGTCGAGGTCCTTGCGATCGACCACGAACAGGCATTTCTCGATATCCGGGTTGTCCTTGAGCAGCGTCGAGGTCTTGAAGGAAGTGAGCGTCTTGCCGCTGCCGGTGGTATGCCAGATGTAGCCATTGCCCCGGTTTTGGTGGATGCAATCGACGATGGCGCGCACCGCATAGATCTGGTACGGGCGCATGATCATGAGCTTTTGCTCGCTGGCGACCAGCACCATGTAACGGCTGATCATTTCACCCAGCGTGCATTTGGCGAGGAACTTCTCTGCGAAGGGGGCGAGGTGGTTGATTTTCTGGTTGCCCTCGTCGGCAAACTGGTAGAGCGGTAGAAAGCGCTCGTCGGCGTCGAAACTGAAGTGGCGGGTGTTGTTGTTGGCGAAGTACCAGGTCTGGTCCTGATTGCTGACGATGAAGAGCTGCATGAAGCACATCAGCGTTCGGGTGTAGCCGTTGCCGGGGTCGTTCTTGTACTCGACCACTTGCTGCATGGCCCGGCGGGGATTGATGCCCAGGGTCTTGAGTTCGACCTGGACGACAGGTACACCGTTGATCAGCAGCACCACGTCGTAGCGATGGTGGCTGTTGTCGGTGTTGATGCGCAGCTGGTTCACTACCTCGAAGCTGTTCTTGCACCAGTCCTTGATGTTGACCAGCGTGTAGAACAGCGGCGTGCCATCGTCGCGCTCGAAGCTGTTAATCTCGCGCAGGCGCCGGGACGCGGCAAAGACATCGGCCGTGACCAGATCGTCCTTCAGACGTTCGAATTCGCTGTCGCTCAGGCTAACGCGATTCAGTTCCTGAAATTTTTTGCGGAAATTCGCCTCCAGCGACGCCCGATCACGAATATCCGGTCGATAGGCATACTTCAGCGCTTCGAGCTTGGCGATGAAATCCTGCTCAATCTGGCTTTCTGTTGTTGTCATTGGGAACCGCTGGCCTGGAAAACTTCGCCGATTTTATCGCGGTTGCATCTGCGCACCTATCGGCTTGTCGCTGACAGAGCGAGTAGTTGACACCGTTACTGCAATGAAAGGCACTGCGGGGATCAGCGAGAACGCCGATTGCCTCTCAGGCCGCTTACCGGCGCCAAGAAATTGAGTTCAGAGTCGCCAAGGCGAATCAAGGCTTCTTGGCCGACCGCCGCGCCCGCTTCCGTTCCAGCGCAAGGGCGGCATCGATTTCGGCCAGCCCTGCCGCTTCGGGCAGATCGGCGAAGCCCGCTTCGATGCGTTGGCATAGCGCATCGAAGCGGCCCTGCATGCGACGAATGCGCTCGAACAAGCGGGCGACGAATGCGCTCGAACAAGCGGGC
>MHZX01000080.1 GCA_001828935.1 Rhodocyclales bacterium RIFCSPLOWO2_02_FULL_63_24 | reverse complement strand
GGAAGAAGGGCAGCACCGCGAGATACACGGCGTCCTGCTGGATGCCGAACCACTGGTAGCCGGCCATCAGGGTGTGCTGCACCGTGCGGTGGGTGTGCATGCAGCCCTTGGGGTGGCCGGTGGTGCCCGAGGTATAGGGCATCACGCAAAGGTCGTCGGGGCCGACCGTGACCGGGCCGGGGCGCAGGTTTTGCGTCAGCACGTCGCTCCACAGCGCGACGCCGGGGTCGGCAATGGCCTGGCGCGGTGCCTTGACGAAGTCGGGCACCTTGAGATCGGTCGCGGCCTTCAGGTAGTCCGAGTAGGCGGCGACGACGATGCGCTGCAAGCCCTGGTCTTCGGCGGCACTGAGCAGCGGCCTCATCTGCGGATAGATGTCCTGCGCCACGATGGCCACCGTGGCGCCGCTGTCCCTGACGTAGTGGCGCAATTCGGTCGTCATGTTCATGGGATTGACCGGCACCACCACGGCGTTGGCGCGCAGGATGGCGTAGTAGGCCAGCACGAACTGCGGGCTGTTCTGCATGTAGAGCAGCACCCGGTCGCCTTTTTTGACACCCTGCTTTTCCAGCCAGCCGGCGATGCGTTCGGCATCAATCTTGAATTCGGCGAAGCTGATCTGGGTGTCGTAGAACACCAGGTAGGGTTTGTTGGGGAAGCGCTTTGCCGAAACCTCGACGTTGTAGAACAGGTCGGTTTCGGGCACGCTCATGTGGCGCGGCAGGCCCTTGGGCCAGTGGGCGAAGTGACGGTCGGACATGTTGGTTTTTCTCTCCGTGCTTACTTGCCCAGGTAGCGGCCGAGTTCCTGCTTGGCGATGGCGTTGCGATGCACCTCGTCGGGGCCGTCGGCGAAGCGCAGGGTGCGCGCCTGGGCGTAGGCCGCGGCGAGCGGGAAGTCGTCGGAGACGCCGGCGCCGCCGTGGGCCTGCATGGCCCAGTCGATCACCTGCAATGCCATGTTGGGCGCGGCAACCTTGATCATGGCGATTTCCTGCTTCGCCACCTTGTTGCCGGCGGTGTCCATCTTCCATGCCGCGTTCAATGTCAGGAAGCGCGCCTGGTCGATCATGATGCGCGCCTCGGCGATGCGCTCGCGCGTCACGCCCTGGTCGGCGATCGGCTTGTGGAAGGCGACGCGCTTGAGCGCGCGCTTGCACATCAGTTCCAGTGCGCGTTCGGCGAGGCCGATCAGGCGCATGCAATGGTGGATGCGGCCCGGGCCGAGGCGGCCCTGGGCGATCTCGAAGCCGCGGCCTTCGCCGAGCAGGATGTTGGAGACGGGCACCCGTACGTCCTTGAAATCGACCTCGCCGTGGCCGTGCGGCGCGTGGTCGTAGCCGAACACGCTGAGCGCACGCACGCGGGTCACGCCCGGCGTGTCCATCGGCACCAGAATCATCGACTGCTGGTTATGCCGGCTGGGATTGTCGGGATCGGTCTTGCCCATGAAGATGAGGATCTTGCAGCGCGGATCGGGCGCACCCGAGGTCCACCACTTGCGGCCGTTGATCACGTAGTGGTCGCCGTCCCTGACGATGCGCGCCTCGATGTTGGTGGCATCGCTGGAGGCCACCGCCGGTTCGGTCATGGCGAAGGCGGAGCGGATCTTGCCTTCCAACAGCGGCATCAACCATTCGTTGCGCTGGGCGTCGTTGCCGTAGCGCTCGATGGTTTCCATGTTGCCGGTGTCGGGCGCCGAGCAGTTGAAGGCTTCCGGCGCGATGTGCGAGCGGCCCATGATTTCGCACAGCGGCGCGTATTCGAGGTTGGTCAGTCCGGCGCCGCGTTCGGACTGCGGCAGGAACAAATTCCACAGCCCGGCGGCGCGGGCCTTGTCCTTCAACTGCTCCATGATCACCGTCGGCACCCAGGGGCGCCGAGCAGTTGAAGGCTTCCGGCGCGATGTGCGAGCGGCCCATGATTTCGCACAGCGGCGCGTATTCGAGGTTGGTCAGTCCGGCGCCGCGTTCGGACTGCGGCAGGAACAAATTCCACAGCCCGGCGGCGCGGGCCTTGTCCTTCAACTGCTCCATGATCACCGTCGGCACCCAGGGATTGCCCTTGGCGCGGTTGGCCCCGACCTCGGCGTGGAACACATCCTCGTTCGGATAGATGTGCGCATCCATGAAGGCGTTCACGCGCTGCTGCAGGTCCTTGACCTTGGGGGAGTAGTCGAAATCCATGGTGTGTCCTCGTGACGGGTTAGTTGGAATAAGGAGACCGCAATGAGTCGTCATTCCGGGCTTGCCCCGGAACCCAGGCCATGCGAACTGGATTCCCGCTTGCGCGGGAATGACGGGCTTCAACGCGACGCTTCATTGGGTAATCAGCTATCGGCAATCAGGCGCTCGACCTGGCGCCAGGCTTCTTCGGCCAGGGGGCGGGCGCGCTTGCCGGTTTCGATGGCTTCCGCGCTCGACGCGTTGCCCTGCAGGGCGCGGCCCATGATGCCTTGCAGGATGCCGGCGAGGCGGAACATGTTGAAGGCCATGTAGAACTCCCAGTCCCGCGGCGGAATCGGCGGGCGGCCGGTGCGCCGGCAATAGGCGGCGACGTAGTCGGCCTCGGCCGGAATGCCCAGGGCCTTGAGGTCGTAGCCGGCGAGGCCGCGGAACTGGCCCGGCGACAGGCGCCAGGTCATGCAGTGGTAGGCGAAGTCGGCCAACGGATGGCCCAGGGTCGACAACTCCCAGTCGAGCACGGCGAGGATGCGCGGCTCGGTCGGATGGAACACCGTGTTGTCGAGGCGGAAGTCGCCATGCACGACGCTGGTCTCTTCACCGGCCGGAATGTTCTGCGGCAGCCAGTCGATCAGCTTGTCCATCGCCTCGATCTTTTCGGTTTCGGAGGCGCGGTACTGCTTGCTCCAGCGCGCCACCTGGCGCTCCAGGTATTTGTCCGGCTTGCCGTAGTCGGCCAGGCCCACCGACTGGTAATCGACCTTGTGCAAGGCAGCGATGACGCGGTTCATCTCGTCGAAGATCGCGCCGCGCTCGGTCGGGTTCATGCCCGGCAGCGA
The DNA here is from genome assembly GCA_001828935.1 of Rhodocyclales bacterium RIFCSPLOWO2_02_FULL_63_24. Taxonomy (GTDB): domain Bacteria; phylum Pseudomonadota; class Gammaproteobacteria; order Burkholderiales; family Rhodocyclaceae; genus Sulfuritalea. Next base: position 4,593 of record MHZX01000080.1, on the reverse strand, counting down.
AGGGTCCCACATGATGCGGCCGTCGACGCAATCCATGATGTAGAACATGGTGCCGATCACGGAATCGTCCTCGCACAGGGCGTAGGTCCTCGCCACGGGCACGTCGGTGGCGGCCAGCGCCGTGATCACCTTGTACTCGCGGTCCACCGCGTGGGCGCTGGGCAGCAGCTTGCCGGGCGGTTTCCTGCGCATCACGTACTTGCGGCCACCGGCGTCGAGCAGGAAGGTCGGATTGGATTGGCCGCCCTTGAACTTCTCGACCTGCAGCTCGCCGGAAAAGCCCTCGACGTGATCCCGCATCCATGCCGCGAGGCGGGCGGTGTCGAAGGCGTCCTGTTCGGTGATGGGGCGCGTGCCGGTGAACTTGTCGCTCATGTTCAGACGAGCTTTACCAGTTGCTTGCCGAAGTTGCCGCCCTTGAGCAAGCTGATGAAGGCGGCTGGCGCATTGGCGAGACCGTTGGCGATACTCTCGCGATACTTGATGCGCCCCGCCGCGACGTGGCCGGCGATTTCCTTGATGGCCGGCGGCCAGCGCGTCAGGTCGTCGGAGACGATGAAGCCCTGCATCTTGATGCGGTTGATCAGCACCGAGCCGAGGTTCTGCATCGGGTAGGGGGCCGAGCTGTACTGCGCGATCAGGCCGCAGACGGCGATGCGCGAGAAGGGATTCATGCGCGTCAGCAGGGTGTCGAAGATCTCGCCGCCGACGTTCTCGAACAGGCAGTCGATGCCCTTCGGCGTGGCCTCCTTGAGGTCGCCGCGCAGATTGCCGGCCTTGTAGTCGATGCAGGCGTCGAAGCCGAGTTCATCCACCACGTAGCGGCACTTCTCGGCGCCGCCGGCGATGCCGACCGCGCGTGCGCCGTGGATCTTCGCCAGTTGTCCGACCACGCTGCCCACGGCACCCGAGGCGGCGGTGACCACCACAGTTTCGCCGGGCTTCGGCGCGCAGATGTCGAGCAGGCCGACCCAGGCCGTGACGCCGGGCATGCCGACCGGGCCGAGCCAGGCCGACAAAGGTATTGCGCTGTCATCGACCTTCTGCAATGCGCCGCCGTCGGCCACGCCATACAGTTGCCAGCCCAGCGGGCCGACCACCTTGTCGCCGACGGCGAATTTCGGATGGTTCGATTTCACGACTTCGCCGGCGGTGCCGCCGACCATGACCTCGCCGATCTCGACCGACTTGGCATAGGACTTGGCGTCCGACATGCGGCCGCGCATGTAGGGATCAAGCGACAGCCAGTGATTGCGGACCAGCACCTGATTCGCGCCGGGCTCTGGAATCGCAGCCTCTTCGAGGCGGAAATTGCTTTCCTCGACCCCAGCGGGGGGACGGCTGGCGAGGACGATTTTCTGGTTCATTTCCATGGTGGGGATCCTTGTAGTTTTATAAGTTGGAGTGCAGGAGTCGGCGCTGGTGTCACGGTGACATCAGGCCGCGTGCTCGGCCTTCTTTTCGCGGCGCAGCTTGAAGGTACCCAGCGACTTGGCCACCAGTTCGCCGGACTCGTCGAAGGCCTCGCCCTCGCAGAAATGCAGTGAGTTGCCGCCGCGCAGCAGGCGGCCTTCGGCGACGATGCGGCCTTTCGCCGAACGGATGAAGCTGAGCGACATGTCCACCGTCATGATGCCGCCGACGTGCTCATGCGAGGTGCGCGCGGCGACGGCCATGGCGACGTCGAGCAGGGTCATGATCACGCCGCCGTGCGAGACCTCGAAGCTGTTCATCAATTCCGGGCGCAGTTCGAGCGAGATGCGCGAGCGACCGCCCTCGGCCATCTCGGCCTTGACGCCGAGATGCGTGAGGAAGGGCACCTTGAGGCCGAAGAAGTCGGCGGATCCGCTCATCGCCGCTGGCTTAGAAACAGCTCGAACCGCCGTCGACCGGCAGCGCGTGGCCGGTGATGTGGCGGCCGGCCTCGGAGGCGAGCAGTACCACCGTGCCCTTGAGGTCCTCGTCGCCGCCGATGCGGCCCAGCGCGGTGCCGGCGATGATGCGGTCGCCGAGCTTTTCCATGATGCCGCTGGCCATCTTGGAAGGGAAGAAGCCGGGGCAGATGGCATTGACGTTGATGTTGTGCTTGCCCCATTCCGCCGCCAGGGCGCGCACGAAATTGACGTCGGCGCCCTTGCTGGTGTTGTAGGCGATGGTCTGCATGTCGGGCGGGTTGCCGCGCAGGCCGGCGATCGAAGCGGTGACGATGACCTTGCCCGATTTCTGCGGAATGAAGGCGCGCTTGCCGACTTCGCGGGTCAGGAAGAACATGCCATTGACGTTGAGGTTGATCACCTTCATCCAGGCCTCGTCCGGGTAGTCCTCGGCCGGTGCGCCCCAGGTGGCGCCGGCGTTGTTCACCAGGATGTCGATCTTGCCGTAGTGCTCGAGTACCTTGCTGACGAGGCCGGGAATCTGGTCGTACTTCGACAGGTCATTGACGACGGTGAGCACCTCGATGCCCTGCTTTTCGAGATGCGCACGGGCGGCGGCCAGTTCGTCGGCCTTGCGCGCCGTGATGGCGAGCTTCGCGCCCATTTCGCCAAGCGCCTCGGCCATTTGCAGGCCGAGGCCACGCGAGCCGCCGGTGATGAGGGCGACCTTGCCGGTCAGATCGAATAGTTGTTTGACGCTCATGATCAGACTACCTCGAACAAACCGGCTGCACCCTGCCCACCGCCGATGCACATGGTGACGACGACGAACTTCGCGCCGCGGCGCTTGCCTTCGATCAGCGCATGGCCGGTCAGGCGCGCGCCGGAGACGCCGTAAGGGTGGCCGACGGCGATTGCGCCGCCATTGACGTTGAGTCTGTCCATGGGCAGGCCGAGGGTGTCGGCGCAGAAGAGCACCTGCACGGCGAAGGCCTCGTTGAGTTCCCAGAGGTCGATGTCCGCCACCGTGAGCCCCGCCTTCTTCAGCAGCTTGGGGATCGCGAAGACGGGGCCGATGCCCATCTCGTCGGGTTCGCAGCCGGCCACCGCGAAGCCGCGGAAAATGCCCAGCGGCGCTAGGCCACGCTGTTCGGCGAGCTTGGCGTTCATCACCACGGCCGCCGAGGAGCCGTCGGAGAACTGGCTGGCGTTGCCGGCGGTGATGACGCCGCCGGGCAGCGCCGAGCGGATCTTGGAAACGCCTTCCAGCGTCGTGTCGGGGCGGATGCCTTCGTCGGCGGCGATGGTCACTTCGCGGGTTCCCAGGGCGCCCGTGGCCTTGTCGGCGACGCCCATGGTCACCGTCATCGGTACGATCTCGTCGGCGAACTTGCCGGCGAGCTGGCCGGCGGCGGCGCGCAACTGGCTGTTCACGCCGTACTCGTCCTGGCGCTCCTTGGCGATCTTGTAGCGCTTGGCCACCTGCTCGGCGGTCTGCAGCATGCTCCAGTACACCTCGGGCTTGGTCTTCAGCAGCGCGGGGTCGGCGATCATGTGACGGTTGGCTTCCTGCTGCACGCAGGAAATGCTCTCGACGCCACCGGCGACCAGGATGTCGCACTCGCCGGCGATGATGCGCTGCGCCGCCATGGCGATGGTCTGCAGGCCCGAGGAGCAGAAGCGGTTGATGGTGGCGCCCGGCACCGTTACCGGCAGGCCGGCGGCCAGGGCGATCTGGCGCGCGATGTTGCTGCCGGTCGCGCCCTCGGGCGTGGCGCAGCCCATCAGCACGTCCTCGACCTCGGCCGGGTCGAGCTTGGCGCGGGCCACCGCATGCTTCACGGCATGCGCGCCGAGCGTGGCGCCATGGGTCATGTTGAAGGCGCCCTTCCAGGACTTGGCCAGTCCGGTGCGGGCGGTGGATACGATAACGGCATCAGTCATGTGATTCTCCAGAATTCGTAACGCCAATATTCGTCATTCCGGCGAAAGCCGGAATCCAGCGCAGCGGCTGGTCTGGACACCGGCGTTCGCCGGTGTGACGAGTGACAGGTTGTGGGTTGATGATCACGTCAGCGCTCAGGTGAGACCGCGACCTTCGGCGACACGCTGGGCGATCAGCGGCGCCGGTTCCCAGAAGGCGTCGCCGGAACTGGCGGCGAACTCCTTCATGCTCCGCGCCACGTTGTAGAGGCCCACCTCGTCGGCATACAGCATCGGACCGCCGCGATGCAGCGGGAAGCCGTAGCCGGTCAGGTAGATCATGTCGATGTCGGAAGCGCGGGCGGCGATGCCTTCTTCGAGGATGCGCGCGCCCTCATTGACCAGTGCATAGATGCAGCGCTGGACGATTTCGACATCGCTGATCTTGCGTGGGGTGATGCCCAGTTCCTTGCGGTAGTCCTCCAGCATCTGGTCGACTTCCGGATCGGGGATGGCCTTGCGGTTGCCCGGCTGGTAGAGGTACCAGCCTTTGCCGGTCTTCTGGCCGTAACGGCCCTGCTCGCAAAGACGGTCGGCGAACTTGGCGTAGCGGATATTGGGCTTCTCGACATAGCGGCGCTTGCGGATCGCCCAGCCGATGTCGTTGCCGGCGAGGTCGCCCATGCGGAAGGGGCCCATGGCCATGCCCCATTTTTCCAGGGCCTTGTCGACCTGCGCCGGCGTCGCGCCTTCTTCCAGCAGGAAGCCGGCGACGCGGCCGTAGTGCTCGATCATG
>MHZX01000079.1 GCA_001828935.1 Rhodocyclales bacterium RIFCSPLOWO2_02_FULL_63_24 | reverse complement strand
ACCGATGCCCTTGCGTACCAGCTCGATGTCTGCACCGAGCTTCTCGGCGAGGTTCGCCAGTTCATTCATGAAACTGATGCGCGTCGCCAGCATCGCATTGGCGGCGTACTTGGTCAACTCCGCGCTCTTCACATCCATAACGATCAGGCGTTCGTGGTTGCGCTGGAAGGGCGCGTAGAGTTCGCGCATCAATTCGATGGCGCGCGCATCGTCGGCGCCGACCACGATGCGATCGGGTTTCATGAAGTCGTCCACCGCGGCGCCTTCCTTGAGGAACTCAGGATTGGAGACGACGCTGAACTCGATCTTCGCGGCGCGCGCCAGCAGTTCCTCGGCGATCGCAGCGCGCACCTTGTCGGCGGTGCCGACCGGGACCGTAGACTTGTCCACCACGACCTTGTAGGCACTCATGTGGCGGCCGACATTGCGCGCCGCAGCGACGACATACTGCAGGTCCGCGGAACCATCCTCGTCGGGCGGCGTGCCGACCGCGATGAACTGGATTTCGCCATGGGCAACGGCGGCCTCGATGTCGGTCGTGAAGCGCAAACGCCCGGCCGCCTCGTTCTTGCGCACCATGGCTTCGAGGCCCGGTTCGTAGATCGGAATGCCGCCTTCATTGAGTGTGCGGATTTTCGCGGCATCGAGATCCAGGCAAAGCACATCGTTGCCCACGTCCGCGAGGCAGGTGCCGGAAACAAGGCCGACGTAGCCGGTACCGATGACAGTAATTTTCATGGTTTTACTAGAGAGTGATGTCGAATTCTTCAGTGCGCCGGGGCGGATAGGTCTCCCAGCCGCCACAGCCGGGACAGCGCCAGTAGAACTGGCGCGCCTTGAAACCGCAGGCGTCGCAACGATAGCGCGCGACGCGGCGGGTGTGATTGTGGATCAGGTTCTTGATCAGTTCCAGATCGGCGCGGCGCTCCGCCGGAACCACCAGAATCTGCGCTTCCAGCAGCTTGTCGAGCCCGAGCAGCGTGGGATTGCGCCGCAGTTCGTCACGCACCAGGGCATAGGCCGCTTCCGCGCCGTCGTTGTCGAGTTCGGCCCGAAACACGGCATCGAGCAGGTCCAGCGAAGGATGGCGCTCCAGCCAGCCGCGCAACAACTGGATGCCCTGATCCAGGCGGCCCAATTGAATATGCGCCACCATCAGCTTTTCCGCGGCGAGCGAGAGATACACGGGATTCTGCTGCTCGATGCGCTTCCAGTAATCGATCGCCGTCTCGCTGGCGCCGACTTTCATCGCCAGGTCGCCTTGCAGCAAGGTGGCGCGGACGCATTTCCGATTCGCGGCGAGGGCTTCGTCGAGCAGGCGACGCGCCTCGTCGTGGCGGTCGTGGAGCATTTCGTTGGCTGCCATCTCGCAGCGAAACTCGGCGATTTCCTTCTGCCAGAGATGATCGGAATGATTCGGCATGGCGTCGCAAATGGCAATCGCCTTGGCCCATTCCTTTTCCTGCTGGTAGATTTCCAGCAGGTTCCTCAGCGCCTCTTCATCGCGGTCCGTCCCGCGCAGCTTGACGAATATCTCCTCGGCACGATCGAGCAAGCCGGCCTTGAGATAGTCCTGCCCGAGTTCAGAGAGGGCATGTAGCCGCTGCTTGGCGGACAAGCCGTCGCGCTCGATCAGATTCTGGTGCACGCGGATGGCGCGGTCGGCTTCGCCGCGACGGCGAAACAGGCTGCCCAGTGCGAAATGCAGTTCAATGGTCTCCGGATCGACCCGCGCCGCCTCGATAAAGGCTTCGATGGCCTGGTCCGGCTGTTCGTTCAGAAGGAAATTAAGGCCCTTGAAATAGGAGCGCGGCAAGGCGCGCGACTCTTTCAGGAGATGTTTGATGTCGATCCGGGCAGCGATCCAGCCGAGGCCGAAAAACACCGGCAGGACCAGCAGCCACCAAAGTTCGATTTCCATGGTGTCAGCGCTGCTCGCGATCGGAACTGCGCTGGGGGCGCAGGAACACCCCTAACGCGGCCGTCAGGCCCACCGCAACGCCAATGGCGAACACGGCAAGGATGACCACCGAAACCGGTGCCATCCAGGCCTGATCGAGGAAGAAGCGCAGTTCCATCGGGCCGCTGTTCTTGATCGCCAGGCCGAACAGGCCGACGAAGACCACGATACGCAACAGCCAGGCAAGAAGCTTGAGCAGGGTGCTCACAATAAAGGGATCAAAGTATCAGCGAAAAAAAGCGGCACCCGTTTCTAAGGTGCCGCCGTGATGCAATCCACAACAGCGCGACTCATGGCCGGAAATCGACCCGCTCCCGCAACTCCTTGCCGGCCTTGAAATGGGGCACGTACTTTTCGGGTACCTGCACCTTGTCGCCCGACTTCGGGTTACGACCGACGCGCGGCGGCCGATAGTTCAGCGCAAAACTGCCGAAGCCGCGTATCTCGATGCGATCACTGCGGACCAGCGCCGCAGTGAGGGCATCGAGGATCATCTTGACGGCGTAGTCGGCATCCTTCGCCACCAGCTGGGGAAAACGCTCCGCCAGCCGGGCGATGAGCTCCGATTTAGTCATAGGATCGGATTTTTCAGGACTGCTGATTGAGCTTGGCCTTGAGCAGCGCGCCCAGGTTGGTCGTGCCGCTGCTGGCCGAACTTTCGGAAGCCAGTTTCTGCATTGCCTGGCTCTGCTCCACTTGATCCTTGGCCTTGATCGACAGGTTGATCGAACGCGTCTTGCGATCAACATTGACGATCATGGTTTCGATCACTTCGCCGACCTTCAGGTGCTGGGTCAGGTCTTCGATCCGATCGCGCGAGAACTCGGAAACGCGCAGGTAGCCTTCCACCTCGGAGCCCAGATCAACCACCGCGCCGCGCTGATCAACGCTGGTGACCGTGCCGGACACCAAGCTGTTCTTGTCGTGCGTGGCAACGAAGCTGGTGAAGGGATCGCCATCGAGCTGCTTGACGCCGAGCGAAATGCGCTCTTTCTCGACATCGATGGAGAGCACCACGGCTTCGACTTCGTCGCCCTTCTTGAAGTTCTGCTTGGCTTCCTCGCCGGTGGCGGACCAGGACAGATCGGACAGATGCACCAGGCCGTCGATGCCGCCGGGCAGGCCGATGAAAATGCCGAAATCGGTGATCGACTTGATCGCGCCGCGGACCTTGTCGCCCTTCTTGTGGTTCATGGCGAAATCTTCCCACGGGTTCGCCATGCACTGCTTCATGCCGAGCGAAATGCGGCGACGGTCTTCGTCGATTTCGAGAATCATCACTTCGACTTCGTCGCCCAGTTGGACAACCTTGGTCGGGTGGATGTTCTTGTTGGTCCAATCCATTTCGGAGACGTGCACCAGGCCTTCGATGCCCTGCTCGATCTCGACGAACGAGCCGTAATCGGTGAGGTTGGTGACCTTGCCGAACAGGCGCGTGCCGGCCGGGTAGCGGCGGGAGATTCCCACCCACGGATCTTCGCCGAGCTGCTTCATGCCCAGCGAAACACGGTTCTTTTCCTGGTCGAACTTGAGCACCTTTGCCGTCACTTCGTCGCCGACATTGAGCACTTCCGACGGGTGACGCACGCGACGCCAGGCCAGGTCGGTGATGTGCAGCAGGCCATCGATGCCGCCGAGGTCGACGAATGCGCCGTAGTCGGTGATGTTCTTGACGATGCCCTTGATGACGGTGCCTTCCTGCAGGTTTTCCAGCAGCTTCTGGCGCTCTTCACCCATGCTGGCCTCAAGCACCGCGCGGCGCGAAACCACCACGTTGTTGCGCTTGCGATCGAGCTTGATGACCTTGAATTCGTATTCCTTGCCTTCGAAGGGCGTGGTGTCCTTGACCGGACGGGTATCGACCAGCGAACCGGGCAGGAAGGCGCGAATGCCATTGACCATCACGGTCAGGCCGCCCTTGACCTTGCCGGTGATCAGACCCTTGACCAGGGCGCTGTCGGTGAGGGCCTTGTCGAGATCGTTCCAGGCGGAAATGCGCTTGGCCTTTTCACGCGAGAGGCGCGTTGCCCCGTAACCGTCTTCGAGCATTTCGATCGCGACCTGGACGAAATCGCCAGGCGCCACTTCGAGTTCGCCGCGTTCGTTGTGGAACTCTTCGACGGGGATCATGCTTTCGGACTTGAGACCCGCATTGACGACCACGAAATTCTGGTCGATGCGGACAACTTCGGCCGTGATGACTTCACCGGCACGCATTTCCTGGCGCTGGAGGCTTTCCTCGAACAGGGCGGCAAAACTCTCCATGGGTGAAGCTTCGGCAATAGCAGCAGTAGACATTGGGTTAAGGACCTTACAGATGTTTGTCACCGGGGTGACGGGTTGGTTGCTCTTCGTCGCAGAAGCCGGGCGGCCGCTGCGACACCGTTGCTGAAACACTTGTTGCACTACACATTCGATGCTTCTTGAAACTCGCTCGATGCCTGATTCATAATTGCTGTCGCCTGACAATGCTCATCACGGCGGCTACGGCTTGTTCGATGTCGAGTTGGGTGGTATCCACCAGATCGGCGTCATCGCACTGCCGGAGAGGCGCCACGCTGCGTTGGGCATCGCGCGCATCCCGCTCCTGCAAATCTTGCAAAAGGGCGTGCATGTTAGCAGGCATCCCCTTTCCGATCAACTGTTTATAGCGTCTTTCTGCACGTGCCTCGGCCGACGCGGTAAGAAATACCTTCGCCTCGGCGGCGGGAAAGACCACGGAACCCATGTCGCGGCCGTCTGCCACCAAACCCGGAAAGCGGCGATAGGCGCGCTGCCGAGCCAGTAGCGACGCCCTTACCGTTGGCAATGCCGCTACTTTCGAGGCGCCCGCCGAAATTTCTTCGCTGCGGATGGCATCGGTGACATCGTCGCCGGCGAGCACGATGCGACCGCCCGCAAAAGTCGCCGGAAGACCAGCTGCCAGCGCTGCCACGCCTGTTTCGTCATCCAGCGCGACACCAGCCTGAAGCGCCGCCAGTGCGGCCAACCGATACAGCGATCCACTGTCCAGATAATGATAGCCGAGCACGGCGGCCACCCGCTCGGCGACGGTACCCTTGCCCGAGGCCGAGGGGCCGTCGATGGCGATCACCGGCGCGGTGATTTCGGCCAGGGCGTCGAAGTAGTCGGGAAAGGTCTTGTTCACGCAGTGCGGATCGTTGATGGTGACCGGCACGCCGCCCAGCGCTGCCAGTGAGAAGCACATCGCGATGCGGTGATCGTCGTAGGTATCGATCGCCGCGCCGACGTTGAAAGTCGGCGCTGATGAGACGGCGCTCGACGCCGCAGGTGGCGATACGACAAGATGATCGGCGCCCTCTTCCACTATCGCCCCGAGTTTCCTCAGTTCGGTCGCCATCGCCGCGATGCGGTCAGTTTCCTTTACGCGCCACGAGGCGATATTGCGCAGGACACAACGCCCGTCGGCGAACAGCGCCGCCACCGCCAGCGTCATCGCCGCATCCGGAATGTGATTGAGATCGAGATCGAAGGCCCTGAGCTTGCCCGATTCAGGCGCCCGCGCCGCGATGTGCTGCTCGCCCCACTCGATGCGCGCGCCCATCGCTGCAAGCGCTTCGGCGAAACGCACATCGCCCTGAATGCTGTTGCGGCCGACGCCATCGACCCGCACCGGGCCGCCGCCGATCGCGCCGGCAGCGAGAAAATACGAGGCGGCCGAGGCGTCGCCTTCGACATGCAGCACGCCGGGGCTGCGATAGCGCTGTCCCGCGGCGATCGTGAAGCGCTGCCAGGCCTCTCGCTGAACCTGCACACCGAAGCGCGCCATCAGGTTCAACGTGATCTCGATGTAGGGCCGGGAGATGAGTTCGGTGGTCATCTCGATGACCACCGCTTGGCCCGTGAGAGGCAAAGCCATCAGCAGCGCGGTGAGGAACTGCGACGACACGTCGCCGCGCAACCGGATCGGCCCCGTCAACTTCACGCCGGCCGGATGGATGGCCAGCGGCGGAAAGCCGGGATTGGCCATGTAGCGCACATCGGCCCCGATCTGCAGCAGACCGTCGACCAGGTCGCCGATTGGCCGCTCGTGCATGCGCGGCACGCCGGACAGTCGATAGTGGCCGCCCGACAGCGCCAGCGCCGCGGTCAGCGGACGAATCGCGGTACCGGCATTGCCCATGAAAAGATCGGCGTCCTTGACCGGAAAAACGCCGCTGCAGCCTTCGACGCGCCAGGAGTTGTCGCCCAGCGCCGTTCCCTGCCCGCGAAGCGGATTCCCAGGGATGCAGAGCACGCCAACGCCGAGTCTTTGCAGCGCCGCCAGCATGACGCGGGTATCGTCGGAATCCAGGAGGTCGCGAATCTCGGTAGTTCCTTCAGCCAGCGCCGCCAACAGCAGCATGCGGTTGGAAATGCTCTTGGAGCCGGGCAAACGGACGGTACCTACGGCACGCGTCAGCGGGGGTAAGTCAAGATGGTTCATGCTGATGGGTGTGGCCGTTGAATGTACTACAGCCGTTTTCATTGTCGGTTGACTGTGATTTTGAATTCAATATGAGACTTGTCCGGGCTAAAGTACGCACGCGGAACATGAGAACAGCGCTCCACCCATTTTCTCTATGGCCTTGGAGTACTTACCAAGTAGCCGCGAGCTTATAACTATCGAACCACCCAGTTCGAAACCGTCGAGGCGGGCCAATTGGCGGTTTATTTTTGCTCCGTTATGGATAACACAGTTTCGAACCAGAAACGCCTCATCGAGGTCATCCTTATCGACTGCTTCGATTTCCCTCTGGAACAGTTCGAACTGGTGAGGAATATGGTTGCGTACGATGGAACGAAACTTTTCAGAATGGCCTTTGTTGGACGGAGTGTCTTGGTACAGTTTATCGGCCACCAGAAAGAGCCTGTCACGCAAGTCTGCCTCCAGGAAATCGCTTGCTTGGAGACTTATCCGAAAGCTGTCCAGACCTTCGATCTTTTGCGGAGCGATTTCAGCCCACTCTACGATCAGACACTTAATCAGGTGCTCAAGTGCCGCGCACTGACCGATAAGCATCGATGTTCGCAGGTTCATAAAATCGTTGTCGATGATCTCCTGCGCGGTGCGCACTGTGATATCCGCTGAGTCCGAGTAGGCTGAATCAGTGGCTCCCTTGGCGAATCCGCTGTTCGTCTGCAACAACGCTTGAATGCGAGGGCGAAGATCGACTTCGGTAGCAATAAGCTGAATTGCAGTCTTTGCGGTTACGTGCGCAAGACGTAGGGAATGCAGTTCATCGACCGCCATCCACGACAAAAGACCGTCTTTGTCTTTCATAGCTCGTGTCTCTTTTTGGGATGGGACCAAGCACATGTTGCTCTCACCCCAACACCTCCGTCAGCGCAATCGTGACCTCCGGTACCAAGATCGGCGATACCGCCTCGGTAGCCGTCGGCTTGCGGAGCAACCGATACTGGCCTTCCGCAGGCTCGCGATAAACGGTCAGCTCATCAGCATTGACGTCCAGCAACCACACTTCGGGGATCCCGTGGCGGGCGTAGAGCGAGAGTTTGACGCCCCGATCATAGGCGAGGGTGGTATCGGATACCTCGACGATCAATAGTACGTCTTCGACACAAGGATGCGATTCGGCGTAGCTCTTGTCTTTGACCACTGCGATGTCAGGCTGCGGCTCGCTGCGTTCGCCGAGAAGAACTGGATTCTGGACACGAACGAGAAGTGTCTTGCCGACGGCAAGCTGCAATGCACGGGCGAAACGGTCCACTCTGAACGCATGTTTGCTGCCTATCGGCGCCATGTCGATCAACTCCCCTTCGATCAATTCAACACGGTCGGTTTCGTCGAGAAGACCGGCCTGCGCCATCTGGTGATATTCATCCACCGACCAGCGGTGATAAGGCATGGCCGCACGTTCGTTAACTTCAAGCACGGTGGGCATTTCAATCTCCCGAAGTGATGGCTGACGAGATGATAGTCCTGCTATTCGCCCGGCGGCAACAGCGAATCGAGCCAGGCGTCGCGCCGCGCTCGGGCCGTCGAGAACAACCGTTCCAGGCCGGCTGCGTCGCCCCCGGCGAGCAGCACGCGGGTTCGCATCAGCTCGACCATGTAGGCGTCGAGTTCCAGCAGCAGGGCGTGGCGATTGGCAACACAGATGTCGCGCCACATTTCCGGATGGCTGCTGGCGATCCGCGTGAAATCGCGGAAGCCACCGGCGGCGAAGCCAAACAATTGATCCGAATTCGGACGTTGGGCAAAGTCATGCACCAGTGCGAAGGCCAGCAGATGCGGCAGGTGGCTGACCGCGGCGAAGACGCGGTCATGCTCTTGCGGGGCGAGTTCAGAAACCTTTGCACCGCAAAGCTCCCAAACCATTCGCACCGCCTTCACGTCGCCCGCCGAGTTTTCGGGCAGCGGTGTCAGCACCACGCGCTTATCGACATAGAGATCTGCCTGCGCCGCCGCCACGCCGCTTTTTTCGGCACCGGCGATCGGATGACCCGGAACGAATTGTCCGATTTTGCCGCCGAGAGTCGCGCGGGCGGCCGCCACTACGTCGGACTTGGTGCTGCCGCCGTCGGTGACGATCGTATGCGGCTGCAGATGCGGCGCCAGCGCCTCCATTACGGCGGCCATCTGTCCCACCGGCATGCCCAGCAGCACGAGGTCGGCGCCATCGAGCGCGGATGTCCAGTCGGTCGCGATGGCATCGATCACGCCAAGCTGCAGCGCCTGCTCCAGCGGCGCGCGCGTGCGGCCCATGCCCACCAGCTGCAAGTCCTGCCGTAGCGCCAGCGCCGACTTCTTGAGTGCCAGTGCGAACGAGCCGCCGATCAGCCCGACGCCACAGATGACGATCTTGCTTTGCGCCATCGGGGCTATTTTTGGCTCCGGCCGTTTTGCTTAACGCCGGTAAAGCCGACATTCGCCTTCGCCGAAACTGCGTTTTCCAATGCTTCGAGGAAATGCGCGTTCTCGGTCTCAAGGCCGATGGTGACGCGCAGGTGATTCGGCAGCCCATAACCGCCAATCGGGCGGACGATGACACCCTGCTGCAGCAGTTTCCCATTCACCGCCGCACCATCCTTTACTTCGAAGGTAACGAAATTGCCGTGAGACGGAATGTGTTCGAGGCCGAGGCGTTTCAGGCCGGCGACCATCTGTTCCATGCCACGTCGATTCAATTCGAAACTTTCGGCGACAAAGCCGTGGTCGTCGAGCGCCGCAAGAGATCCGGCGAGCGCCAGGTTGTTTACGTTGAACGGCTGGCGCACTCGGTTCAGTAGGTCAGCCACCTCCGCCCGGGCCACGCCATAACCGACACGCAGGCCGGCCAGGCCGTAGATCTTCGAGAAAGTACGGGTGACGATCAGATTCTTGATGTCCCTGATCCAGGCCACGGTGTCGGCGCGATCGGCCGGCGCCAGATATTCCGTGTATGCCTCGTCCAGCACCACGGCGACATGCGCCGGTATCGCCTCGACGAACCTGCGCAGTTCGGCCTGAGGGAGGAAGTTGCCCGTCGGGTTGTTGGGATTGGCGATCCAGACCACCTGCGTATCCGGCCGAATAGCGGCGAGCATGGCCGCGGGATCATGGCCGAAGTGTTTTGCAGGGGCGACAATGCATTCGGCGCCGGTCGACACCGTCGCCAACGGGTATACGGCGAATGCATGCTTGGAGCACACGGCCGAACGGCCAGGCGCCAGAAATACCCGGGCCGCCAAGTCGAGCACATCGTTCGAGCCATTGCCGAGCACCACCTGGTCGGCGGCCACGCCATGCCGCTCGGCCAGCGCGGCGATCAGGTCAAATTGATCCGGATAGCGCTCAACGCCGGCCAATGCCTTCTCGACCGCGCTGCGCGCCTTGGGGCTCATGCCCAATGGGTTTTCATTGGAGGCCAGCTTGACGATCTTGTCCACCGGAATACCCATTTGGCGGGCCAGCTCGGTGATCGGCTTGCCTGGCTGGTAAGGCGAAATGGCACGAATGTAGTGCGGCGCCTGGAGGGCAATGCTCATGGTTGGAATCTCAATAAACAGCTTTGGGGTAGGAGCCCAGCTCTTTGACAAAGCCGGCCCGATGACGGAGCTCTTCCAGTGCGCGGGCGACTGCGGGCTCGCTGCGATGGCCCTCGATATCGATGTAGAACACGTACTCCCAGCGACTGCCGCCAAATCCGCGTGCCGGACGGGACTCCAGGCGGCTCATCGATACACCATTGTCGGCGAATGGCGCCAACAACTGATACACGGCGCCAGGCCGGTTTTGCGCGGAACAGACCAGCGAGGTACGGTCCGCTCCGGATACTCCGGAGTCATGCTCGGACACAATCACAAACCGTGTCGTGTTGTTCGGGTCGTCTTCTATGTTCGCGGCCAGAATCGGCAGCGCGTAAAGCTCCGCTGCCGCGTCGCCCGCCACTGCAGCGGCGCCGGCTTCTGCAGCCGCCAGGCATGCCGCCTCGGCATTGCTGGCGACCGGAACGCGAGCCGCCAGGGGTAGATTGCGGTTGAGCCACTCGTGACACTGCGCCAGCGACTGCGCATGGGAGTAGATGCGGCTTATGTCGGCCAGCGTCGCACTGTGGGACATCAGATTGTGGTGTATCGGCAGGTTGATCTCGCCGCAGATTTTCAGCGGCGAGGAAAGCAGCAGGTCAAGCGAGCGGCCGATTGCACCTTCGGTCGAATTCTCGATTGGCACCACCCCATAATTTGCGTTGCCGGATTCGATCACGCGGAACACGTCATCGATCGCCGGGCAGGGCTGCAAGGTCGGCGCACCGCCAAAATGCTTGCGCGCCGCCGATTCGGAATAGGTGCCGGCCGGTCCCAGGTAGGCGATGGTTAAGGGCTGTTCCAGCGCCAGGCAGGCCGACATGACTTCGCGCACGATGCGCTGAGCAGCGACGGCTGACAACGGGCCTGGATTGCGCTCGGCTACGCGGCGCAGCACCTGTGCTTCGCGTTCCGGCCGGTAGATGTTGCCGTGCTTGATTTCTCCAATGCGGTGCGCAAGCTTGGCCCGCTCGTTGATCAGGCGCAGCAACTCGCCGTCGATCGCGTCGATACCTTCGCGCAGCTTGCCCAGCTCATGCGAATCGTCGGCCACCCTCAACTCTCCAGCGGTAGGTACCGAACCGCCAGCACGCCTGCGATGCTTGCGATGGCATCGATGACAGATTGTTTGACCTGACTATCCACGTCCACCAGCGTGTAAGCCATTTCGCCACGCGACTTGTTGACCATGTTGTGGATGTTGAGTCCGGCATTGGCCATGGTCGTGGAAATCTGTCCCACCATGTTGGGAACATTCGAATTGGCAACGGCGATGCGGAAATTCGACTCGCGCGGCATGACCACGCTGGGAAAGTTCACCGCATTCTGCACGTTGCCGTGCTCCAGATACTCGCGCAACTGGTCGGCGACCATCACGGCGCAATTCTCCTCCGCCTCGCGTGTGGAGGCCCCCAGGTGTGGCAGGGCGATCACGTGCGGATGGTTATTGACGTGGGTACTGGGGAAATCGCACACATAGGCACCTAGCTTCTTGGCTTCCAGTGCGGCGAGCACAGCCGCTTCATCGACCACGCCTTCGCGGGAAAAGTTCAGCAGCACCGCGCCGTGCCGGGCGTGGCCCAACATTTCCGCATTGATCATCTTGCGAGTGGCATCGACCAAAGGCACATGCATCGAGACGAAGTTGGCGTTCTTCAGCACCTCGCTCACGCTATTGGCCTTTCTTACCTGCGAAGGCAGGCTCCAGGCGGCATCGACCGTGATCTCGGGATCATAGCCAAGCACATTCATGCCCAGCTTGATCGCTACGTCGGCTACCAGGCAGCCGATTTTGCCGAGACCGATCACGCCCAAGGTGTGTCCTGCAAGCTCGTATCCGGCGAAGTTCTTCTTGCCGTCCTCGACCTTTTTCTCCATCGTCGGGTCCCGCGGATCCAGGCTGGAAACGAACTTCATCGCGCCGCCGATGTTGCGCGCCGCCAGCAGCATCCCCGCCAGCACCAGTTCCTTGACGGCATTGGCGTTGGCGCCCGGCGCGTTGAATACCGGCACGCCGCGTGCCGACATCGCCTTGACCGGAATGTTGTTGGTGCCGGCCCCGGCGCGCCCGATGGCCCGCACCGATTGCGGAATGTCCATCGAGTGCATGTCGGCCGAGCGCACCATGATGGCGTCCGGCTGGATGGCATCCTTGCTGACGTGGTAACGCTCCGCCGGCAGACGCTTGAGACCGTTCTGGGATATCTGATTGAGGATCAGGATATTGAAGGGATCAGCCATGCTTGGCCTCAAATTCCTTCATATACGCGACCAGCGCCGCGACGCCGTCGATGGACATCGCATTGTAGATCGAAGCCCGCATGCCGCCCACGGACCGGTGGCCCTTGAGTTGCACCATGCCCTTGGCCTTGGCGCCCTTGAGAAACTCTTCGTCGAGCGCGGCATCCTTGAGCGTAAAGGGTACGTTCATGCGCGAGCGATCCTCCTTGCGCACAGGATTGGCGTAGAAGCTCGACGCATCGATGAAGTCATAGAGCATCTTGGCCTTGGCGATGTTCTGCTGCTCGATGGCCGCCAGCCCGCCCTGCTGCTTGAGCCACTGGAACACCAACCCGGCGATGTAGATGCCGTAGGTGGGAGGCGTGTTGTACATCGAGTCGTTGTCGGCGTGGGTCTTGTAGTCGAGCATGGTCTGCGGCGCCGGGACGCCCTTGCCGATCAGATCGTCACGAATGATGACGATGGTCAGTCCCGCCGGACCGATGTTCTTCTGCGCACCCGCATAGATCAGGCCGTACTTGCTGACATCGATCGGCTTGGAAAGAATATTCGACGACATGTCGCACACCAGCGGAATATCCCCGGTCGCGGGCGTCCAGTGGAACTCGACGCCACCGATGGTTTCGTTGGCGGTGTAGTGCACGTAGGCGGCGTTCTGGTCGAGTTTCCAGTCTTTCTGGACGGGGGCATAGGTAAATTTGCCGTCCTCGCTGCTGGCGATGATATTGACCTGGCCAAAACGCTTGGCTTCCTTGATCGCTTTCTTCGCCCATTCGCCGGTATGAACATAGTCTGCGCTTGCCTTGCCGACGAGCAGGTTCATCGGAATCATCTCGAATTGCAGTGTGGCGCCGCCTTGCAGGAACAACACCTTGTAATTGGCCGGGATGGCCATCAATTCGCGCAGATCTGCTTCCGCCTGGGCATGGATGCCCATGTACTCCTTGCCGCGGTGACTCATTTCCATCACCGACTGGCCGCTGCCCTGCCAATCGAGCAGTTCGTCGGCGGCCTGTTTGAGAACTGACTCAGGTAAAGCGGCGGGTCCTGCGCTGAAATTGAAAATGCGTGCCATGACTTGTCTCACTCCTCGGTATCAGATTCTTCGGATTCTTCAGTTTCTTCGGTTTCAATCACTTTCTCGACGCCGGCGAGATAGGTGCCGTCGTCAAGATTGATCAGGGTCACGCCCTGGGTCGAACGACTCATGACCCTGATGTCGGTCACCCGGGTGCGGATCAGCACGCCGCCGGTCGAGATCAGCATGATCTCCTCGCGCGTTTCACCCAGACTGGCAAGCACGGCGGCAACGACCTTGCCATTGCGCTCCGAGGTCTGGATGGCGATCATGCCCTTGGTGCCACGGCCGTGACGTGTGTATTCGGCAATCGGTGTGCGCTTGCCGAAGCCGTTCTCGGTCGCCGTCAGCACGGAATAATTCTCGCTGTCCGCCACCAGCATGGAAATCACCTTCTGGTCATCTTCCAGCATCATGCCGCGCACGCCGCGCGCTTCGCGGCCCATCGGCCGCACATCGTCTTCGGCAAAGCGCACGGCTTTGCCCGCATCCGAGAACAGCATCACGTCGCACTGGCCGTTGGTGATGGCCACGCCGATCAGGTGATCGCCCTCGTCCAGGCCGACGGCGATGATGCCCGCCTTGCGCGGATTGGCGAAACTGGTCAGCGGGGTTTTTTTCACCGTACCCATGGCAGTAGCCATGAAGACGAAATGCTCCTCGTCGAACTCCTTGACCGGCAGGATGGCGGTGATTTTCTCGCGCTCCTCGAGCGGAAACAGATTGACGATCGGCTTGCCGCGCGAGGTGCGCGTGCCTTCCGGCGCCTCATAAACCTTGAGCCAGTAAACGCGGCCGCGGTTGGAAAAGCACAGGATGTAGTCGTGGGTATTGGCAATGAACAGGCGATCGACAAAATCGTCGTCCTTGATCGCCGCGGCCTGCTTGCCGCGCCCCCCGCGTCGTTGAGCCCGGTAGTCGGCCAGCGGTTGGCGTTTGATGTAGCCGGTGTGCGACAAGGTGACCACCATGTCTTCGCGGACAATCAGGTCTTCAAGGTTGATGTCGGCGGTGCTGAGCACGATTTCGGAGCGCCGCGCGTCGCCAAACTGCGCCTTCACTGCCGTCAGCTCCTCGCCGATGATGGTGGTAATGCGTTCGGGCCGGGCCAGGATATCGAGCAGGTCGGCGATCTGGTCCATCACTTCCTTGTACTCGGCGACAATCTTGTCCTGCTCCAGGCCGGTCAGACGCTGCAATCGAAGTTCGAGGATCGCCTGAGCTTGGGCATCGGACAGCAGGTAGCCTTGTGCCGAGAGACCGAATTCCGGGGCGAGACCATCCGGGCGCGAAGACTCGGCTGAAGCGCGGGCCAGCATCTCCTCCACCAGTGCCGAGCGCCAAGTGCGCGCCATCAGTCCGCGCTTGGCTTCCGCCGGCGTCTGTGCCGCCTTGATCAGGGCGATGATCTCATCGACATTCGACAGCGCGACCGCCAGGCCTTCGAGAATATGGCCGCGTTCGCGCGCCTTGCGCAGTTCGAACACCGTGCGCCGGGTGATGACTTCACGCCGGTGGGCGAGGAAGCACTGCAGCATGTCTTTCAGGTTGAGCAATCGGGGTCGGCCATCGACCAGCGCCACCATGTTCATGCCGAAGGTGTCCTGCAACTGCGTCTGCTTGTAGAGGTGGTTCAGCACCACCTCGGGCACCTCGCCCTTCTTCAGCTCGATCACCAGGCGCATCCCCGACTTATCCGACTCATCCTGGATATGGGCGATGCCATCGATCTTCTTCTCGTGCACCAACTCGGCGATCTTTTCCTGCAAGGTCTTCTTGTTGACCTGGTAGGGCAGTTCGTCGACCACGATGGCCTGCCGCCCATTGCGCGGCAAATCCTCGATGTGGGTGCGAGCGCGCATTACGACGCGACCCCGGCCGGTAAGATAGCCGTCGCGCACCCCGGAAACGCCATAAATCAGTCCCGCGGTGGGAAAATCCGGTGCCGGGATGATGTTAATCAATTCGTCGATCGTGGTTTCAGGATTGCCCAGCAGCAACAGGCAGGCATCCACCACCTCGTTGAGGTTGTGCGGCGGGATGTTGGTTGCCATGCCGACCGCAATGCCCGAGGAACCATTGATCAGCAGGTTCGGGATGCGTGCCGGAAGAATCAGAGGTTCCTGCTCCGACCCATCGTAGTTGGGCCCGAAATCGACGGTTTCCTTGTCGATGTCGATCAACAGTTCGTGGCCGATGCGCGCCATGCGCACTTCGGTGTAGCGCATGGCCGCCGCGTTGTCGCCATCGACCGAGCCAAAGTTGCCTTGGCCATCGACCAGCATGTAACGCAGCGAAAAATCCTGCGCCATGCGCACGATGGTGTCGTATACCGCGGTATCTCCATGCGGATGGTACTTACCGATCACGTCGCCGACGATACGCGCAGACTTCTTGTAGGCCTTGTTCCAGTCGTTGGAAAGCTCGTGCATGGCGAAAAGCACGCGACGATGCACAGGTTTCAAGCCATCCCGCACATCCGGCAACGCCCTTCCCACGATCACGCTCATCGCGTAATCGAGATAGGAATGGCGCATTTCCTCTTCGAGGCTTATCGGCAGGGTTTCTTTGGCGAACGAAGTCATTTAGGCTGCCTCAGCCGACTTGCGGCGGACAATGGCGTAAAAAGGAGCAATTTTAGCATGCACGGATAGCCTCGGCGGGTTGTCCCCAGACACCAAATCTGGTTGAATCAGCGCATGAATACACCCTCTGCTCCGGGCGCTGCGCCCCTCCCAATTGACCTCCTGATCTGCCCGGAGTGGATCATTCCCATCGAACCCGCCCGAATCACCCTTTCGCGGCACGCAGTGGCGGTAAATGATGGCCGTATTGTCGCCTTGCTACCCTGTGACGAAGCCTTGCTGCGCTTTCGGCCGCGAAAGACCATGAACCTGCCCGGTCAGGTGTTGCTGCCTGGATTGGTCAATCTCCACACCCATGCCGCCATGAGTCTGCTGCGCGGTTACGCCGATGACCTGCCGCTGATGCGCTGGCTTTCCGAACGTATCTGGCCGGCAGAGTCGCGTTACTCCGGACTGGAGTTCGTGCAAGCGGGTACTTTACTGGCCTGCGCCGAAATGGTGCGCGGGGGCATCACGACTTTCAACGACATGTATTTTTTCCCCGATGCGGCCGCGGCGGCAGCCCGGCAGATCGGGATGCGCGCCGTGCTCGGTATTGTCGTGATCGAGTTTCCTACCAGCTACGCCGCCGACGCCGACGACTATCTGACCAAGGGACTCGCCGTTCGTGATGCGTTGGGCGACGATCCCCTGTTGAGCTTTTGCCTCGCTCCGCATGCACCTTATACCGTCTCCGATAGAACCTTCTCAAACATCGCGACTCTTGCGGCGCAACTGGAAATTCCTGTCCACGTCCACTTGCATGAGACCGATCACGAGATAGACGAAAGTCTCAAGCAGCATGGCGTACGGCCCATCGAGCGGTTGCGCCGCCTGGGACTGCTCGGGCCGCAACTGATCGCTGTCCATGCTGTGCACCTCGAACCTGGCGAAATCGATCTGTTGAGCCATGAAGCATGTCATCTTGCCCACTGCTCTACGTCGAACCTGAAGCTCGGCAGCGGTATTCCGCCGATGTCGGTGATCCAGTCGCATGGCATCAATTTCGGCCTGGGAACCGATGGCGCTGCCTCGAACAATCGCCTTGACCTGTTTCAGGAAATGCGCCACGCCGCCCTATTGGCGAAGGGTGCCAACCGGAATGCCGAGGTACTTGACGCGCATACGACGTTGGCTGCGGCAACATTGGGAGGCGCTCGCGCCTTGGGACTGGACGGCCGAATCGGTTCGTTGCTTCCCGGCAAGGCCGCCGATCTGTGCGCCGTGCGCCTGGACGAATGGCTTATCCAACCGTGCTTTGACCCTGCTTCGCATCTCGTTTATGTCGCCGGACGCGAACAGGTTACCCATACCTGGGTTGCGGGCAAACTGGTAATGAGCAACGGTGTTCCTCAGCAATTCGACGTTTCCGAATTGCGCGATATCACAGGTTTGTGGCATACTCGCCTGACGTCCTGACGCCATGCCGCGATCAGGAAAAAGATGAAACGCGGGACTCCGTCACACTTTGACCCAACAAGGGGGGAACATGATCAATAGCGCCAAACATTCTCTGCTGCTCGCCACTCTGCTCGGAATTTCCATTTCCGCCCTCGCCCAGACGCCAGGGATCGACACCAAAGGTACCGTTGGTTATGCCATCGATTCACGCGGTGCTGTAGTCAAGAATGGTACCGGCCTGTGCTGGCGCACCGGCTACTGGACTCCGGCGATGGCCGTGGAAGAATGCGATCCGGATCTGGTAAAGAAGGCTGCACCGGCTGCTCCTGCAACTAGAGGCGTTGTTGCAGCACCTGCTGCGGTGCCTGCACCCAAGCCTGCCGCGCAGAAGGTGACGCTTGCCGCCGATGCCCTGTTCGACTTCGACAAGGCCGTCCTGCGCACCGAAGGCAAGGCCAAGCTCGACAAGCTTGCCGGTGACATCAAGGGCATCAAGCTCGAGGTCATCATCGCCGTCGGCCACGCCGACCGCTTCGGTACCGACGCGTATAACCAGAAGCTCTCGGAAAAGCGTGCCGCAGCCGTCAAGGCCTATCTGGTGAGCAAGGGAATCGAGCCGAACCGCGTCTACACCGAAGGCAAAGGCGAGAAGCAGCCGATCACCAAGCCTGATCAGTGCAAGGGACCGAAGAGCAAGAAGACAATTGCATGCCTGCAGCCCGATCGTCGCGTCGAAATCGAAGTCATCGGTACCAAGGCTCAGTAATTTTGTATCCGGCTCCGGAAAAGCCCTGCAATGCAGGGCTTTTTTAATTGCCCTGCACGTGAAGCCCTAGCCTGTACTGAATCTTCGTTTCGTTATGTTCCCATCTCTTTAGGCGGGACGGTATCCTAGGTATGTTCCCGGCGTCTTGCCGAGGAAGATATCCAAGGATGACCTGGAATGTCGAATATGAATGCAAGCAGCAATGTCGATTCCCGCGAAGTGGACAAATTTGGGGAACTTGCCCATCGCTGGTGGGACCCAAACTCCGAATTCCGCCCTCTGCATGACATAAATCCTGCTCGACTGGCATGGATCGACCGTCATGTGGGCCTGAGGGGAAAACATGCGATCGACGTCGGCTGCGGCGGCGGATTGCTCAGCGAGGGTATGGCCGCTCTCGGCGCACAAGTCACCGGCATTGACCTGT
This sequence comes from Rhodocyclales bacterium RIFCSPLOWO2_02_FULL_63_24, assembly GCA_001828935.1. Lineage (GTDB taxonomy): Bacteria > Pseudomonadota > Gammaproteobacteria > Burkholderiales > Rhodocyclaceae > Sulfuritalea. Next base: position 1,663 of record MHZX01000079.1, on the reverse strand, counting down.
CCGAAAAAGCGCTCGGCATTGCCCGCTTGCATCTCTACGAAAGCGGGCATGTCATCGACTATCGCCTGATAGCAGCGGAAGCCATGGCGGCGGAAGCGCCTTCACGCTTCGATGTCGTCACTTGTCTCGAAATGCTGGAGCACGTACCCGATCCGGCAAGTACGGTAGCGGCCTGCGCCCGCTTGGTCAAGCCGGGAGGGCAGGTATTCTTATCTACGATAAACCGCAATCCAAAAGCCTACCTGCTGGCTGTGGTCGGTGCGGAATACCTGTTCAATCTGCTGCCGCGCGGAACTCATGACTACACTCGCTTCCTCAAGCCGGCGGAACTTGCACGCCTGTGCCGCAACGCGGGGCTGGAAGTTCTCGAAATCACAGGCTTGCGTTACAACCCGCTCAAACGTGACGCGTCGATCGGTGCCGATACCGACGTGAACTACCTGATCAGAGCCCGACGCAATGCCTGAGGCAGTTCTTTTCGACCTTGACGGGACCTTGGCGGACACGGCGCCCGACTTGGGCGGTGCCTTGAATCAACTGCTACGGGAACAAGGGCGCGAACCGCTACCGATGGAAAGGCTCAGACCGCATGTATCTTCGGGCGCGCGCGGCATGATCGGGGCCGGTCTTGGTGTAGTTCCCGGCGATCCAGCATATCTCGACCTGCAGCAGCGTTTTCTGACCATCTACCAAGACGGGTTGTGCGTCGGTACCCGCCTGTTCGAAGGTATGGCCGAACATTTGGATGAGCTTGAAGCCTTGGGAATTCCCTGGGGAATCGTTACCAACAAATCGCAGCGCTTTGCAATCCCGTTAATGGAAGAACTCGGCTTGCGCCAACGCTGTGCCTGCATCGTCTGCGGCGACAGCAGCCAGCGTTCCAAACCTCATGCCCATCCCATGCAACTTGCCAGCGCAGTCATCGGAATCGCCGCGACAGGTTGTATCTACGTCGGCGACGACGAACGGGACGTGATCTCCGGCCGTGCCGTGGGCATGAAGACCATTGTCGCTGCCTGGGGCTACTTGGGAAACGGAAAGTCTCCCGCAACCTGGGGAGCGGACGCCGTTGCCGTTTCGCCGCGAGATATTCTGGGCATTGCCGCGGCAAACCGCTAGAATCGTGCTTGCAATTCGCGGATCAGGCACCAATTAATCCGTACCACCAAGGGGGCGACATGGCTTCGACATGGGTGACAAAGCATGCAGGGCATACCGAGGATCCGGGTACCTCGTAAATCCATCTGGAAAGCACTAACTGCCAACGACGAGCGTTTCGCTCTAGCCGCTTAACAGTGGCTGGCTTCCGAACTGGTTTGCTTCTGGACCAGGTAGCGCAAGCTACATCGGAATCATTAACAGAAGATAAGGCTGTGCCGAGTCGCGATGCACAGTTCGAAAATTCAGCGAATCGCCTGAAACCAGCCTGTCCGTCGGCGGGGTGCGGGTTAAACCAAATGACGCGGCTAAGTATGTAGAACTGCTTGTGGCGCGCTTATGGACGCGGGTTCAATTCCCGCCGCCTCCACCATTTTTCAAAGACCGGATTTGCCTCCGGTCTTTTTTTGCGCGCTTACATCAATCGGGTAGGAGGCGGGGTCACCCCCGCCGTCCTCCCACACCACCGGACGTGCGGTTCCGCATCCGGCGGTTCATTGAACAC
>MHZX01000078.1 GCA_001828935.1 Rhodocyclales bacterium RIFCSPLOWO2_02_FULL_63_24 | reverse complement strand
CTCGGCACCGGCATCAGCACCGACGCGAGCAAGGTCGTGCCCGGCGCGATCGGCGGAGCGGCCGGCCTCACGCTGATCCACGAGAACCCCGCCACGCCCGGCAACGGCATGGTCGCCTACATCACCAAGGACTACAACTCCGGCTGGCTGCCGGGTGACATCCGCGGTGCGTGGCTGGCCGACAGCGCGGCGGAAACCATCACCGGCAGCGAGTTGGTGACGAATGGTGACTTTGCCTCCGCGACAAATTGGACCGCTGGAACGGGATGGGCTATTTCTGGCGAGGTGGCTACTCGGACAGGAAGCGCATCGGGCAGCCTGAGTCAAAACGTCACGATTGTTTCCGGCAAGTCCTATGTTGTGACATTCACTATCTCCGGCCTTACTGGCGGAAATGTGCAGCCAACATTTGATGGAGCGGATTCAGGCGGCATTTTCGCAGCCAATGGAACATACACCGTCACACTGACTGCAACTGCCGCTAGAACGAGTCTGCTGTTCTATGCGTCCGGCACGGGGACAATCGTTATCGACAATGTTTCAATGCGCCTCGCCGACATAGACCGCAGCGTCAAGGGCAAGGGCCTGCAGATTTTCGGCTCGCTGACCAAAGCCGCTGTCGCCTCGGGTTCGCAGCTTGTCGGCTACAGCGGGTTCAGCGCTGCGAACTACCTTGAACAGCCTTATAACAGCGATTTGGATTTCGGGACGGGTGATTTCTGCATCTTTGGCTGGCTGAAAGAAGCGCCCAACTCAACGACAGAATGCGTGTTTGGCCGCGGCGCGTATAGCGGATTGTATTCTGGGGCGGGCTTGGCGTTATCAGTTAATTCGTCCGGGTATCTCGTAGCCGGGTTCTCTGATGATGCCTTCGTGACTCAGGATCAAGTCGTATCAACTGCGGTAGTGGATGATTCGGTATTCCGCCTGATCTGGGTAATTCGACGAGCCGGGTATTTCGAGCTATGGAGTAACGCGGCAAAGGCCGCATCGGATGTGGCGACCAGTAATGCCAATACATCACTCAGCAATAGCGCAGCGACTTTCCGACTAGGTGAACAGCAAGACGGCGCTCCCCTCACCAACGGCACGCTCGCCCTCTGGCGGTCAATGGCCTACGCGCCAACCGCCGAGCAGATCGCGCATATCTACGAAACTGAAAAAGCCCTGTTCGAGCCCAGCGCGCAATGCTGCCTCGCCGGCACCGGCAACGCCATCACGGCGCTGGCCTATGACGACGAAACCGACCTGCTGCACGTCGGCACGTCGTATGGCCGCAGCGCCTTCAAGGGCTTGGCCCGCGTGGCGTCCGAAGCCACGCCGGTCGGCGCGATCCGCGCCATCGCCGGCGGCGCTGGCGTGATCGCCCAGGCCGGTGCGACCGGAGCGGATGTCGGCGAGCCGGCGTATTCCCTGCGCGAAGAGCTGACGCGTAATGCCGATCAGCTCGCGCGTTTGGGGCAGGCCCCGGTCGCTCACGACTTCGTCGCGACGGCCGCACAAACCATTTTCACGCTGCCGGTGGGCTGGGAGATTTTGGAGGTCTGTGCGGCAACGGGAGCGGCCAGCGCCGCGCGGCAGCGCGAGGGCAGCGGCAAGCAATGGACGCGTAGTTTCGACGGCTTCCGCTGGTCGGCGGTGTTCGCTGCCGGTCGCGCGGAGTCTGACTGGATATCGATTGTGGCCCGCAGGGCCTAGGAGACAACATGGACCATGTATTCGCTTCCGGCGCCGCTGCCGGCCCGCCTTCCGCCCCGGCCACGCCGTCGATCGGCTACCCCACCGCCGGCGACCCGGCGGGCGGCACGCCGCCCACCAAGCCCGGCGCCTACTGGTTTTATCAGATCACCGAGGAGCTGCGCGGCGTCATCGTCGCTGCCGGCCTGACGCCCAACCACCTGGCGGTGAACCAGTTGACGCTGGCGATCCAGTCGCTGATCCAGTCCGGCCAGCGCGCGGTGATCGTGGATGCGGCGGTGTTCGCACCAGGGGTCACCAACGGCAAGGCGGTGTATTGGGATTCGGCCAACACGCGCTTCGCGCTGGCGGTGGCGGACGGCAGCGCGGCGCAGAGCGCCGTGGGCGTGGCCGACGTGACCAACGCCAAGGTCTACGCCTTCGGCCTGGCGGTCGGCCTGCTTTCTGGCCTGACGCCGGGTGCGCGTTACTACCTCGACGGCACGACGGCCGGCGCGATCACGACAACGGCGCCGGCCAATGTGGTGGCGATGGGCATCGCCAAGTCGGCCACCGACATCCTGATCGATGTCGATGCCGCCGGCGCTGCCGGCTCGACCCTGACCGGGGCGTTGTACTGGTTTCCTGGGAGCAGCGCCCCGACCGGCTTCGTCAAGGCCAATGGCGCGCTGTTGTCGCGAACCACTTATGCGGCCCTCTGGGCCTATGCCCAGGCCAGCGGCAATCTGGCGGCCAGCGACGGTGCCTGGGTGGCGGGTCAGTTCAGCCCCGGCGACGGCGCGACTACGTTTCGCATCCCTGACGTGCGCGGCGAATTCTTGCGCGGCTGGGACGACGGCCGCGGCGTGGACACCGGCCGCGCGATCGGCAGTGCTCAGGCCGATGACCTCAAGAGCCACACCCATACCGTGCCGATCGCCAACAGCGGCCCCGGCGCGAGCAACGCCAGCGGCTATTACACCAACGCCTCGAACACTACAACGTCGGCGACGGGCGGTACCGAGACGCGCCCGCGCAATCTCGCGGTGCTGGGCTGCATTAAATACTGATCGGAGGCGCAAACGGCATGGACACGCTTATATACAACTACGACCCGGCCACGCTGGCCTTTCTTTCGGCAGCGCCGGCGGATGTTTCTCCCCTCGATCCTGACCAGGTACTGGTGCCGGCGCACGCCACGCTGATCGCCCCGCCCGAGATCCTGCCGAACACCTGGCCGGTGTTCGACGCCCAGGCGCAGGCCTGGGTGCTGGTGGCCGACTGGCGCGGCGCCTATTACGAGATCGCCACCGGCCAGCCGATAACGGTGACCGCGCTGGGCGTGCAGCCCGCCGAGATGGGACTGACCAACCTCGCGCCGCCTGCCGGCCCTGCCGTGTTCGCCGCAGGCGCCTGGGAACGCGATCTGGCCACTGAGCGGACGTTGGCCTGGACCGCCATCAAGGCCCGGCGCGATGCCATCAAGGTGGGCGGCGTGCAGGTCGGCGCCTACTGGTTTCACAGCGATGCCGACAGCCGCATTCAGCATCTGGGACTGAAAGACAAGGCGCGCGATCTGCTTGCCGCCGGCGGCACAATGGCCGACGCGATCACCATCCTCGGCCAGCCGGTGCAATGGAAGACGCTCTCTGGCGCGTTCGTGACGGTGACCGTGCAACTGGCTTACGACATCGTGACGGCCGCCGGCAATCTCGACGCCACGGCGTTCGCAGTGGCCGAGACCCACCGTCAGGCGATGGAAGCAGCCGCCGATCCGGCCCTCTACGATTTCAGCGTCGGCTGGCCACCGGCCTTTATTGGATAAAGACGGCGCGACCGGCGAGGGTGGTGAGACACCCAAGCCGGCCGCCATTGGCAGATGCAACCTGCGTTCTGGCCGAGGCGCCGCCACCGTGCACACGGCGGGGCTAGGCTACCACGCAAAGATATGACTTTTGGAAACGATCAGATGCGGTAACTGCAACCGAAAACTGGCCGAAGCGGAATTCACCCGCATCGCCATCAAGTGCCCACGCTGTAGGGTGCTGAACCTGGTGAAGGCCCAGCGCCTCAAACCCGAGCGCCATCGAGCGTCAGACCGAAAGGTGATGACCGATGGCAATCAAGAAAAGCAAGACGCTCTTTGACAATTCGCACGTAGCACTACCAAGCGTCGACCTCTACCGGGGCGACTGCCTGGCAATCCTGCCCGGACTGGCCGGCCCCTTCGACGCGGTGGTCACCGACCCACCCTACAGCAGCGGCGGCCAGTCCAAGGGCGACCGCGCCCGCGGCACCGGCGACAAGTACCTCAACAGCGGCGCCACGAAGTTCCCTGACTTCCTCGGCGACACCAAGGACCAGCGCAGCTACCTGCACTGGTCCGCGCTGTGGATGTCGCTGTGCTTCGAGCGCCTGGCCGAAGGTGGCCTGATGATCGTCTTCAGCGACTGGCGGCAACTCCCCGTTACCACCGACGCCATGCAGGCCGCCGGCGTTACTTGGCGTGGGATCGCCGTCTGGGACAAAACGGGCGGCGCACGGCCCTACAAGGGCGGCTTCCGCAGCCAGGCTGAATACATCGTCTGGGGCAGCAAGGGGCCGCTCCAGGGCGAGCGTTACTCGCCGGGCGTCTTCAAGGTCAATCCGCAGGCCGGTGGCAAGCTGCACCAGGTAGGCAAGCCGCTCCCGCTCATGGAGGATCTGGTAGCCGCCTGCGGCCCCCGAATCCTCGACCCCTTCATGGGCTCGGCCACCACCGGCCTGGCGGCCCAGATGCAGGGCAAACACTTCACCGGCATCGAGGCCAGCCGGCACTACTTCGAGGTGGCGTTACAGAGGCTCAAGAAAGGGGCGGGCCAGGCCGCCGTGTAACGCCGGAGGCGGCGTATCGGCAGTGCCAAAAGGCGCGCAAAACAGTGCCAAAACGCGCGCGCGCTTACATTCGCTCGGAAGCCCCAGGCATGCCGGCAAGGCAGGGTCGCAAAATCCATCGTCCCGACCGTGCCGCGCTTCCCGGTTTTTACCCCTTGTCCTCAAATTGGTATTTCGGGTTCCGCAGCTATGTACTATGTTCCAATAACAAGGGGAAATCGCCCTTATTATCATGCAGGCGGGACTCAGGTGCCCGTTGCAAAGGCTGCCCGCTGATGCGCCGCTGGTTGTGCGGCGTCGCTGTGAGGTTCCGCTTGCTCAGGAAGGAGACCGGTCATGAGCAACCAGAGGGATGCCAAAAAATATTTGCATTTGCATGTGTCGAAAAAACTGGTGGCGGGGGCGACGTTCGTCGCCCTCCTGCTTGCCTCACAGGCGGTGGCCGCAGGACAGGGCGAGGGCTTGAGCGGCAAGCAGGTGGTTGACGCGGTGTGCGCCAATTGCCACGCCACGGGTATCGAGGGCGCGCCGAAAATTGGCGATCGGCAGGCGTGGAAACCGCGGGCGGCACAGGGGCTGACGAGCCTTACCCAGCATGCGCTTCAGGGTCTGCGCAAAATGCCACCCCACGGTGGCAGTCCGGGCTTGGGCGACCCGGAAATCAAACGCGCGATTACCTACATGGTCAATCAGTCCGGGGGTAGCTGGATCGAACCGGTTGCTGTCGGCAATGCGTTTCGCGAGCGGTCCGGCGAGCAGATCGTCAACGCGCAGTGCATCAAGTGTCACGAGAAAGGCGTGGACGGAGCGCCGCGAATCGGCGATATAGCGGCATGGGCGCCGCGTTACGCCCATGGCATGGATTTCCTGGTCCGCTCGGCAATCAAGGGACATGGGGCGATGCCTCCCCGCGGCGGCATGGCTGACCTGACCGATGCCGAAATGCGCGTCGCGGCCCTCTACATGTTCAACAAGGGTGTCGTGCCGACCGGCAACGCCAGCGTCGCGCAGGCGACCACGCCGCCGAGCAAGGAAGACTGGAATCACAAAATAATCGAAGGCATGGACGTCTATATGGGGGTCGTATCTGCGGAGTCGATCCGGGGCATGCAGCCGAACGAGGGCAAGGAGAAATCGATGCACGGGGGAATCCCGCGCGGCAAGGGGTATTACCACATCAATATTTCGCTGCTTGATCGGCAAACGGGCGTCGAAATCAAGGACGCGAAGATCGATCTCAGCGTCGAGGATCCGGTGATGGGCGAGCAGATGAAGCAGCTCGATCCAATTTCCTTCAACAGGGCAACGAGCTACGGCAATTACTTCCGGATGCCTGACCGCTACCCATACCGGATAACGGCGCAAATTGTGCGGGGCGGCCAATCGCACGTCGCGAAAGCCAAGTTCGACTACCGGCCTGAGTAAGCCGCCGGTTCGGCGCGGCGCTTCGCGCCGGTCGCGGTCACAGGCGCTTCAGGTTCAGCCGTAAATACAGTCCGGCGGTGAGCAGCGCGAAGATGAACCACTGCACGGCATAGGCGACGTGGCGATCGGCCCGCAGATCGGGGCGATGCCAGGTTCGCCGGTAGCCGTCGCTTGCTTCGGGGGCGAGTTGCAGGATCAGCGGCAAGAGCCGGACTCCTGGCGCGGTGGGCAGCGTATCGAAATCGAGCCGCTGCACCCGTAGCGCGTCGGAGTTCGGCAGGCGTTCCACATCGGGGCGAACGCCGATGCCGGCGGGCGGCAGGGGTGCCAGGATGCCGCGCAGCGCCGCCGCAGTCGAGGCTACACGTATTTCAGGAAGCGTCGAGCGATCCGGGCCGGCGTCGATCCAGCCGCGGTTGACCATCAGCGCGCAGGCGCAGGCGTCAAGCCGCAGCGGCGTGAAGACGAAGTAGCCGACCCGCCCGTCGACGGTCTGGTTGTCCAGCAACACCTGCCGCTGCGCGTCCCATGCGCCGTGCGCGGTCGCCGGTCGCCATAACAGCGGCCCGAGATCATCCCCTGCGGCGGCGGTGCGGTTGAGGTCGATCGGCGGCAACTGGCCCTGTGCCGCGATGGCCGCCTGTCGCGTGCGCACTTCGTCGGCCCGCTGCAATTGCCAGACGCCGAGGCGGGCAAACAAGACGATCAGCACCAGGCCGACAAGACTCGGAATCAGGCCGGGCGCGAACGACCAGTGACCCAGCGTCAGGGTGCGCATGGCAGGCAGCGGGCTATACTCGAAACTCGGGTTCCCGCCCAGGAGGAAACATGCAGACGCCGCTGCTGTTCAAGTTCGTCATGGTCCTGGCGTTGCTGGCCATCGTGGTCAGCCTGGGCGTTGCGCTGTGGCGCCTGATCACCGATCGCGGTGAATCGGAGCGTACGGTCAGGGCGCTGACCTTTCGCATCGGCCTGTCGATCGCGCTGTTCGTGTTGCTGGTGCTGGGCATGCTTACCGGCGTGGTGGTTCCTCATGGCATTGTTCCATAAGCATTGCCGTGGCGCCGTCTAGAGAAGGTAAACCGTAACGAACAGGCCGAGCCACACCACGTCGACGAAGTGCCAGTACCAGGAGGCGGCCTCGAAGGCGAAATGGTGGGTGGGCGTGAAGTGGCCGCGTGCCGAACGTGCCAGCACCACACTCAGCATGATGGCGCCGATCAGCACATGCGCGCCATGGAATCCGGTGAGCATGAAGAAGGTCGAGCCGTAGATGCCGGAGGTCAGCCGCAGGTTCTGCACGGTGTAGGCATCCCAGTATTCGTGCGCCTGCAAGCTGAGGAACAGGGCGCCCAGCGCCACCGTGAGGCACAGGCCGATGATCAGGTGATTGCGCCGGCCAGCCTTGATGCCCCAATGCGCCCAGGTGACCGTGGCGCCGGAGGAAAGCAGGATCAGGGTGTTGAAGGCGGGGAGGCCGGCTGCTTCCATCGCGTGTTTGGCAACGGTGAACTGGCTGGCGTCGGGCAGTTGCAGCAGCGGCCAGGCGGCGACGAAACTCGGCCACAGGATTTCGTGCGTCGATGCCTTGTCGCCGATGCCGCCGAGCCAGGGCACGGCGAAGTGGCGGACGTAGAACAGCGCGCCGAAAAACGCAGCGAAGAACATCACTTCGGAGAAAATGAACCAGGCCATGCCCCAGCGGAAGCTGACATCTACCTGGTCGTTGTAGCGGCCGCCCTCGCTCTCCTTGATCACGGCGCCGAACCAGCCGCAGAGCATGCCGACGAAAATCAGGAAACCGACGCCCATGGCGAAGCTGCCGCCGGTGACGTGGTCCGTGAGCAGCAAGGCACTGCCGCCGGTCAGCGAGAATAGCCCGATCGAGCCGAGCAGCGGCCAGTGGCTGGGCTCGGGAACGTAGTAATGGGAGATGGCGGCAGGGTTCATGGCGGTTCTCCTTGCGCTATAGGCGGGCGTCGCGCGGGTCGGGGCCTGCGGCGCGAATGCCCGGTAATTCGAAGAAGGTATAGGAAAGCGTGAGCGTGCCGATTTCCGGCGGCAGATTGTTGTCGACCTGGAACTGCACCGGCAGCTTGAGCATTTGACCGGGGGCCAGCGGCTGGCGCGAAAAGCAGAAGCATTCGATTTTGCGGAAGTGGGACGCGGCCCGGCCCGGGGTCACGCTGGGCACCGCCTGGCCGACGATGGCGCGGCTACCCAGATTGCGCGCTTCGAATTGCGCCACGACCATTTCGCCGGGATGGACGCGCAGACTGTTCACTTCCGGGCGGAAGGCCCAGGGCAGATCGGCGCTGGTGTTGGCGGCGAATTCAACCGTGACCCAGCGCGTGCGGTCGATTCCCTGCGCGGCGGCCTGGCCGGGATCGATGCGCGCGGTAGTGCCGTTGAAGCCGGTGTACTCGCAATACACCCGGTAGAGCGGCACCAGCAGGTAGCCGAAACCGCACATCAGCAGGGCGCCCAGCGCCAGCTTCCAGCCCAGGCGGCGATTGCCTGCGGCGATGGAAATGGCGTCAGTCCGGGCGGTATTCATTGCAGGAGATGATTCAAGACCACGGCGACATAGAACGCCACCGCGAGGCCCGCCAGCGCCAGGCTGACGCGGGCATTGGGTGACAGCGTTGGCGCTCGCCTGGTGCTGCGGTCGATGGCTTCGCGGCTCATCACGGCACCTTCGGCGCTTCGGTGAAGCTGTGGTAGGGCGGCGGCGAGGGCAGCGTCCATTCCAGGCCGTGGGCACCTTCCCAGACCTGGCCGCTGGCTTTTTCGCCGTGGCCGCTCATGGCGCGGATCACCGTGTAAAGGAAGATCAGCTGGCTGGCGCCGAAGACAAAGGCGCCGATGCTCGACAGCATGTTCCATTCGGCATACTGCACGGCATAGTCGGGAATCCGCCGCGGCATGCCGGCGAGGCCAAGGAAGTGTTGCGGGAAGAACAGCAGGTTGACCGAGAGGGTGGACAGCCAGAAGTGCAGCTTGCCGAGACGCTCGTTGTACATGCGTCCGGTCCACTTCGGCAGCCAGAAGTAGACGCCGCCGATAATGGCGAACACTGCGCCGGTGACCAGTACATAGTGGAAGTGGGCGACGACGAAATAGGTGTCCTGGTACTGGAAGTCGGCCGGGGCCAGGCCCAGCATCAGACCGGAAAAGCCGCCGATCGAGAACAGGATGATGAAGCACAGCGCCCACAGCATCGGCGTCTCGAAAGTCATCGAGCCGCGCCACATGGTGGCGACCCAGTTGAACACCTTGACCCCGGTCGGCACGGCGATCAGCACCGTCGAGTACATGAAGAACAGTTCGCCGGCCAGCGGCATGCCGACGGTGAACATGTGGTGCGCCCAGACGATGAAGGAAAGGAAGGCGATGCTGGCCACCGCATAGATCATCGAGATGTAGCCGAACAGCGGCTTCCTGGCGAAGGTCGGCACGATTTGCGAGACGATGCCGAAGGCCGGCAGGATCATGATGTACACCTCGGGATGGCCGAAGAACCAGAACACGTGCTGGAACATCACCGGGTCGCCGCCGCCGGCGGCATTGAAGAAGCTGGTGCCGAAAAACTTGTCGGTCAGCAGCATGGTCACCGCGCCGGCCAGCACCGGCATCGCAGCGATCAGCAGGAAGGCGGTGATGACCCAGGTCCAGACGAACAGCGGCAGCTTGGTATAGGTCATGCCGGGGGCGCGCATGTTGAACACCGTGGTGATAACGTTGATCGCGCCCATCACCGAGGAAATGCCCATCAGGTGCACGGCGAAGATCAGGAAGGGAAAGGCCATGCCGGTCTGCAGCACCAGCGGCGGGTACATGGTCCAGCCCCCGGACGGCGCGCCGCCGGGCATGAACAGCGTCGACAGCAGCAGCGTGAAGGCGAAAGGCAGCAGCCAGAAGCTCCAGTTGTTGAGCCGCGGCAGGGCCATGTCGGGCGCACCGATCATCATCGGGATCATCCAGTTGGCCAGGCCGACGAAGGCCGGCATGACCGCGCCGAAGATCATCACCAGCGCATGCATGGTGGTCATCTGGTTGAAGAAATGCGGATTGACGAACTGCAGGCCGGGCTGGAACAGTTCGGCACGGACCACCATGGCGAAGGAGCCGCCGATGAACAGCATGCTCACCGAGAACAGCAGGTAAAGCGTGCCGATGTCCTTGTGGTTGGTGGTGAACAGCCAGCGCGTGATGCCGCTCGGATGCTCGTGTTCGTGGTGCTGCGGCAGGGCAATGTCGGTCATGGCGGTTTCCCTCGGTTTACTTGCGTGCGGCCTTGATCTGGGCGGGCTGTACCATGTCGCCCACGGCGTTGCCCCAGGCATTGCGTTCGTGGGTGATCACGGCGGCGATTTCCGCATCGCCGAGTTGTGCGGCAAAAGGCGGCATTGCCGTGCCGGCCTTGCCGTTCATGACGCGATCGATATGTGCGGCCACCGGCCCCTTGACGACAGTGCTGCCCTTTAGGGCCTTGAACACGCCGGGAATGCCCTCGCCCGTCGGCAGGTGGCAGGCGGCGCAGGTCTTGGTGTAAACCTCCTCGCCCTTGGCCAGCAGTTCCTCGCGGGTCCATACGCGGTCGCTGCCTTCCTTGGTCTTGGCGGCCGCGGCGCGTTGTTGCGCGACCCAGGCCAGATAGTCGGGCTCATTCATGGCGATCAGCACGATGGGCATGAAGCCGTGGCCGACGCCGCACAACTCGGTGCACTGGCCGCGATAGGTGCCGGGCTTGTCGACCCGCGCCCAGATCTCATTCACGAATCCGGGAATGGCATCCTTCTTGAATCCGAGATCGGGAATCCACCAGGAGTGGATGACGTCGCTGGCGTTCAGCAGGAATCGCACTTTCTTGCCCACCGGCACCACCACCGGCTTGTCCACGTTCAGCAGGTAGTGCTCGACCGTACTCGGGTCGATGCCGCTGCCGAACTTTGCCGCGGCTGCGCTTTTGTCGTCGAGGTTGCTGACGAAACCGATGTCCTCGTTCACATAGTCGTAGCGCCAGCGCCACTGCTGGCCGGTGATCTTGATCGTCAGGTCGGCGTTGCTGGTGTCGTCCATGGCGATCAGCGCCTGGGTGGCGGGTATCGCCAACGCCACCAGGATCAGGAAGGGCACGATGGTCCAGATGATCTCCACCCGGGTGTTGTCGTGGAAGGTCGCGGGCACGGCGCCGCGCGACTTGCGGTGGTGGTACATCGACCAGGCCATGGCGCCGAAGACGACGATGGCGATGACGACGCATAGCCATAGCGCCAGCATGTGCAGGCGATAGGCCTCGCGGCTGATCGAGGTCACGCCCTCGGTGAGATTGAGCGCGAAGTCGGCCCTCGCCATCCCGCTTGCGAGCGCCGCAGCCAGCGCCATGGCCAGCGCCATGGCCAGCGTGCGCGCCTGCCTCGAAAGCTTCGTTTCCATGTGCATCCTCCCTGTTGGCCCTGCCGACGGTTACGCCGTAAGCATCGGCCCCAGATTTCCCGCAGAGCGGATCATCCGGCGCAGCCTGTCGGCCAGATCGTGGCGCTCCTTGTCGTCAAGGAACTCACCTATTTCGATCTTTTGTTCCCTGGCGCAAAGATAGAGATGCTCGTGCGCATCCGGTGCCGAGGTCTGCAGCAGCACCTCGGCATCGCTGCATGGAATGGCGCAACGGCTCTCCGGATAGCGGTGGCCGCGCTCGATCGATACCGCGTCGCCGATCAGCGTGACCACTTCGCGGCGCTGGGTGCGGCGGTAGCCGGAGCGGAAGGCCAGTCCGATGACGACGCACAGCGTTGCCGACACCGGCAGCGCATACCAGTTGCCGAATATGCCGCTGACAATCGCTGCACCGATGATGGGAGTGCATATGATTGACAGCAGAAGCAGGCTCGCAGGCCAGGAGAGGGGCGCGTAGGGCGTGATCACAAGTGCGTCCTGCGCCGTGTCGGGAATTCGAATGGTTGCCACCATGTCGCGTCCTCCTCGATATCGCCCGGCTTGCCCTCGCCCGTTCCCGGTTGCGATGCAGCCGCAATATTGTTATGTCGGCGATCTCCCTGTGCTTAGTATAGACATGGATGGATGGAAGGAAAACAAAAATTTCATTTGTCATTCCTTATCATCATTGTGGTCTTGTGCTGTTTATGAAACGCGGCACACTATTGCCGGAACTTTCACGGCATTCACCGGATGCCGCGAATCCAGGTGGCAGAACCTTTCCGTGGATTGGGCGCGGTCCGCGCGGCGAATTGACCGGATTGTTGGAGTGGTCAATTGGAGTGCGATCACGGTCGGTCGGTTCGGGCCGTTCAGGCGCTGCCCGCGTCGTCGTGTCGAGCCGGGCGGCTGCTTCGCGATCGGTCTGGGTATGTCATCGGATTGTTGTGGCGAGGCGTGCCGAGTTCAAGCGCAGCGTGCTGGACGGCGTAACGTCGCATCGCCGGCCCTGTCTTGTTGCAGCATAATGGTTGCATCTCGCAGGCATTTCGGAGCAGAACCGGTGCCGCTAATTCACAAGGTCGACGTCGCGCGCGGAATTCAATGGGTGGATATCCCGGAGGCCGACTTGCGCGTGCTCTGCGGGTGTCCGGCGGATGCGGTCAAGCATCTGACGAAGCGCGGACTTATCCTGCCTCGCGAGGTCGATGGCGTTGCGTGCGAGAGCGGGCCGAATGCGATCCTGCTTTCCGACCATTCCCTGCAGAACGGCGAGTTTGCGAACCTGGCCGAGTTTCCGGTCCTGCAGATGCTCTACAAGCAGGGGCTGATCGTTCCCGACCATCCGAACAACACCGGACGCAAACCGCTGCTGATCGGCTCGGCCGAACAGGTGGAATCGCAGATGCGCTACATCTACCGGGGAAACTACGGGCTGGTGTCGCGCGAAGAAATCGTCCAGGCGGGAATTTCCGCCGATCAGGCGGCGGCCATGATGCGCCTGAAGCTCCGTTTCGCTTTCGGCCGCATTCGGCCCAGCGGAGACTTCCTCGATACTTGCGTGATCGGCGAAGGCGGTGTGGAACTGGGGAATGGAGTCAGCCTGCTGCGGCTGAGACCCAATGTATTCAGCTTCGGCTTCGGCGGCGAGACGGTCACGGTCGATCTCAACCTGCGGCCGGGCGAAAGCTACCCATGCGCCTACCCGCTGGGCTATCACCGCTTCCGCCCCGAGTATTTTTCCGTCATCCACTCGGGAGAAGGGGATGGCTGGGACGTCAATCGACCCTGCATGTCGAGCATCATCACCCATCAGGGGCGCATCTACATGATCGACGCCGGTCCGCAACTGGCAAACACAATGGCGGCACTGGGCATCGGTATCGACCAGGTGGACGGCATTTTTCACACTCACGCGCACGATGACCATTTCGCCGGAATGACCGCGCTGATGCGCTCCGGCCGCCGTATCCGCTATTTTGCGACACCGCTGGTGCGGACCTCGACCGCAAAGAAGCTGGCGGCGCTGCTGGGCATGGAGGAAGAACGCTTCGTCGATTACTTCGAGGTTCGCGATCTCGCCTTCGACCACTGGAACAATGTCGAGGGCCTGGAGGTCATGCCGATCTTTTCGCCGCACCCGGTGGAAACCAACATATATGTGTTTCGTAGCCTTTGGGGGGATGGCTATCGCAGCTATGCCCATTTCGCCGACATCGTTTCGCTCGATGTCTTGCAGGGCATGGTCACCGATCAGTCGGACGCGCCGGGACTGGATCGCGAGGCCTTCGAGCGTATCCGTGCGGCCTATCTTGTCACGGTCGACCTGAAGAAGATCGATATCGGCGGCGGCATGATTCACGGTGACGCCCGGGATTTCCGCGGCGACGCATCGACCCGCGTCCTGCTCGCCCATCGGGCCGGCGACTTGACGCCGGAAGAGAAAGAGATCGGTTCGAGCGCTGCTTTCGGCAGTGTCGACGTGCTGGTGGCGGGACAAGCCGATGAACTCCGCCATCTTGCGTTCAGCTACCTGGAAGCGCACTTGCCAGGGGTGGCGCGGCACAGTCTGCGCATGCTGATCAATCACCCCATGGCCGAGATCAATCCTGGCACCATCATTCTCAAGGAGGGAGCGACGCCGCACGAGGTGCTGCTGCTGGTCAGCGGCAGGGTGGAGAAGTTGCGCACCCGCGACATGCTCTACGGCAACCTGTCGATCGGCTCGCTGATCGGCGAAGGCGCCATGCTCGACAAGCGGGCGTCCCGGCACACTTACCGCGCGTCTTCCTTTGTCCGGGTACTGCCGCTGCCGGCGGGACTCTATGCTACCGTGGTGAATCACAACGGCTTGCTGGAGCGTGTACGGCGCGCCGCCGATCTGAACGACTTCCTCGATGCCACCAACCTGTTTGGCGAAGGACTCCAGGTCGACGTGCTGGGACGGATCGTCGACGCCGCGTCGGAGCGGCGCTTCGAGCCCGGCGATATCGTGGCCGGGCGCGATCTGTCGGTGCTCAACATCATTCGCTCCGGGCGTGTCGAGCGCCTGGTCGGCCGCAAGGTGGTGGATCTGCTCCAGCAGGGGGATTTCTTCGGCGAGGAAGCCGCCGTGTTCAAGACGCCGTGCCTGTTCCGCCTCAACGTCCTGGAGCCGACGGCCGTGGTGCAGATCCCCGGCGAACTTCTGCAGGACGTGCCGATCCTGCGCTGGAAGCTCTTCGAGAACTGCCAGCAGCGGGCGGCGCGCTTCGACTACGGTCGCGATCCCGCGGCCGGAGTCGTCTGGAATGCCACCCTTTCCATCCGGGTAGCCCACATGGATCTCCAGCACAAACGCCTGATCGAGATCGCCAACGTGATCGCCGAACATCTGCACCCGGACGCCGACCGCTGCGCGCTGACCAATGCCTTCGACGCGCTGATCGATTACATGCACTATCACTGCAGCGCAGAGGAGAAGCTGATGACCCTGTATGCCTATCCGGGCGCACGGGATCACTGTCTGCGGCACAGCGAACTGGTGCGCCAGGTGACCGACTACGCGGCCGCGGTGCTGGCCGGCGAGATACCCGAAATGAAGGCTTTTCTGCGTTTCTTCGAATCCTGGCTGCTACGTCACATTCTCGATGAGGATCGGGAATACGGCGAATTCCTCAATGCCCGGGGAGTGTATTGAACCTGAAAAGCTCAGTTGAACCACAGAGGCACAGAGAGCGCAGAGGAAAAACAGGGTATCCGTATTTCGTGATTGAAACGGGGCTATAGCTGCGCGTTTTCAATCATGCGGACCAATGTTGAAATATCAGGTCCGTAGTTGAGTTCCTGAGCTTGCGGCTCCTGTTGAGGCGTCATCATCCGGGCCATTGCAAACTCCCGCATAGCTGGTTCTTGTCGGCGCTCGAACTTCGGCCGAATAATTTGCTTCTTGAAGGCGCCTTCCGCAAACAGAATCTTGGCTCGCAGGGCTTCAAAGCTGTAGCCCCGGCCAAGGCGGTTCATGACTCGTATCAGGCTGTTCAGGCTCTCCGTGTAGGCGTTCGTCACCGGATGGTCGAAGTAGGCCAGGATGTATGGCTGCCAGTTACGCCATGCCTTGATTAGGTCAGAAAAGGTATCACGAACTTCGTGCGTCACCGCGCGGTCCCAAGCCGCAAACCGGGCCAGTGCGTCTTCCTTGCTCCTGGCGTCGTAAATCTTGAAGAAGTCTTCCTTGAGCCGGTAGGCCAGCCCAAGCTCAGGGTAGTTATTGACCCATCCAGACAGGAGCAATACTTCCCGGTCGTTTAGGTCGTGCTCCCGCTTGAGCATCACAAACCTGTCGTGCATGAGCCCACGGCGCTGCTTGGGCGTCAGTGACTCACGGTAGCTCTTCCTGACCCGTTCCATAGCGTCGTTGGCCATCTTGACGACGTGGAACTTGTCGATGACCACCTTTGCCTGCGGCATGACGGCTTCGACAGCATCCTTGTAGGGATGCCACATATCCATGGCGACGTACTGCACCTGATGCCGACCTTCCAGGTTGGACAGGTAGCGAATCATCGTCTCCTTGTTGCGGTTCGGCAGCAGTTCAACGATGGTGTTGTTCTGGATATTGGCGATGACCCCGCGGGGCTTAATCAGGTGGATTTCGTCAATCCCCATCCACTTCGGCGTCTCGAAGCGAAACTTCTCACTCAGGGCAGCCACGTAGTCCTTGAAGACAAGCCGGACGGTGCCCTCTACGACGCCGACCTCTTCCGCGATACTGGCGAAGGTGCGCTTGATAGCTTGCTTGCCTACCCACTCCACCAAGCGGTTCGTCATGGAGCGCTTCTCATTGATGGCTGGCAGGGTTTCGTAGAACGTCTTGCTGCAGGATTTGCAGCGATACCGGCGCGTGTCGATGTAGATGCCGACCCGCTTACCATGCATGGGCAGGTCTTTGACCATCTGTTCGCGGCGCCCGAAGCCATCAAATTTGCCATGGTGGCAATGTGGACAGGCGACCGGCTCCTGTGAAGCCACCGCGTCAATGTGATAGTCGTGCTCGTTCTCTTGGAAGGCCGTCACCGTGTAGGCCGGCAGGTTCAATACATTGGTTGGCATGGCTACTTCAGTTCGGAGAGCTTCTTCGCCGTGCCGTTGCGCATGTCGATGATATGGTTGGGTTCGGACACCAACCAGACATAGGAGCCCCAAGCGATTTCCACAATCGCCTTCTTGAACTGCGATGTTGAGCGGTCCATGAACGTGGTCAGGAACGCCAGATGTTCCTCTTCAAAGCCGGCGTCCCTGGCAACGACGGTCAGCGCATCCTTGCGCTGACGGTTGATGGGGCCATCGGTGGCCACTACTTCAGCGAACACAACCAGCAAGTCGCTACCGCCGGCATCGTCGCCAAGGTCAACCAGGATGATGTCCGGCAGGGCTTTGGATGGGTCGATCACGATGCCAAGCGTCGCGGCGAGCCGTTCGTCGCGGGCAACAACCTTGTTACCGGATTCGGACAGCCAGAGTACATGGGGCTTCTTCAGGAATCGCGTGGCGAACTGCTCGATGACTGCTTTGGCGATGACACTGGATGGCCCCGCTGATAGTGCGCGTGTCTCGCCATTCGGAAATTGAACCTGGACCGCGCCGCCTGCCGAGAGTGCTCCACCTGCTATCAGCGCTTGCCGGGCCAGTGCCGTCTTCGTCAGGTGATTGGCTCGCCAAGCCGCTGCCAGAACATTGAAATCGTCAGTGCTTAGGCTTGCGGCGAATAGCGCGGCGAACCCTTCTTCAAGGGCATAGCGCCCCTTGGATGACGTAGTAGGAATGCCTTGGCGCTCAATGATGGCGCGTACTGGCAGAAATCCATCGCCAATGGTTTCGTCCCGAATAGGCTCTCGGGTTGTGTCCGCAAACCACGGAACGCCGACTGGCGGCACAAAGCCGTTCTTTCCAGAGGCGACGTACCACTTCTCCCGTTCCGCATCGCCCATGATGGCCGACTGAGCTTCCGTCATCCGGCAGACCTGGTTGGGACGAATCCACCTGTCCAGCCCTTCGATGGCGTTGGCGTATAAGCAGACGAAGACAGTCTTTGCTGCCATCTCCCGCGTTATGTATGTGCGCTGTTCAGTGCCCTCCGGAAAGACGACCTGCAGGCGGACTTGAATCTGCTCAACGGAGAGGATGGTCATTCGCCGGCCCCTGTGTAGAAGGTTGCAATCTTGGCTTCGATGGCAGCCTTGGTGGCGCCTTTGAGCAGCAGGCGCTCAATAGCTTTGGCTTGCTGGATTGTCGGTAGCGGCAGAGCTTCAAGCTCGTAGGCGGATACTGCAACGCTTCCACTGATGCAGCGAAACGCCCGGTCGGCCGCTTTCGAGTTGAGAATGGCAGATATGGTGTCCGGAGACACTTCTCCGCGCCCCTCTGCATAGATAATGTTTAGGTGGTTCTCGACAACGACACCACCGCTCGCGTCAATGAACTCCTGTGGGATGACGGCGCTCAGTAGTCTGTGGTCCTGCTCCTTAGCGGTTGTGCGTTGGAGCAGGACGCAGGACTCGCCCGTAACCAGATGCGGCTGCGTGTGCAACTCGATGTAGGGCGCATGGTTACGGCGCTCGGCACTAAAGCTGAATCCTGATGGAGTAACCGACTCCGCCCAAATAATGGGTAGTTCGCCGTTCACCTTCACTTGTCGGAGTTGCGGCTTGTGTCGGTTCCATACAAGCTGCCCGGTGGAGACTTGATAACCGAAATGAGCCAAGCGAGCGGGCATCTTCGAGAGCACCTGGACGTAGGTTGAGTCCTTGACTGCTCGCGGAATAATCCACGGACCGCCATCCGTCGGTACGCGAATCTTGCCGATGGGCTCGATGGCGGCCTGTTCAATACCCTTGGGAACAATCAAGGAAACGGCCGCAGCCTTCTTCGACTTGGCTACCTGATAGGTCACCAGAATGGTTTCCTGCAGCACGTCATCGAAGACCCCATCCCGGTCGGCGATGAAGTCAAATGCGGCCGGGGTTGCGTCGTCCGTCAGGATTTTGCGGAGAGCCTTGAAATACTGCCCGCCAAGGAACGACGTCGGCGTGAGATAAGCAATGACTCCGTGCTGCTCCACCAGGCGTAACGCCAGGTCCGTGAATAGGCCATACAGGTTGGCGTGGCCGTACAGGGACCGAGCATACTTGGTCCGCATAGCGTCGGTCAGCTTCACGCGGCCATACGGAGGGTTTCCGATGACCAGGCCGAACTTGCCCATCTGGTCATGCTGCAGGGCGTCACCGACCGTAATCACTTGCGGAAACCGCGCGCCTGCCTTCACGCACAAGGGGAGCAGGGACGCTTCAAGCAGCACCTGAGTAATCCAAGCCGCAAACGGGTCAAGCTCAATTCCCCTGAGTCTGGCAGAAATGTCTTGGAGCGCATCGCTGGCAGAGGACTTCGGAGATTGCTTCCACATCCGTAGGGCTACCGGAGCCAGAAAGGCCCCGCCACCGCAGGCGGGGTCGATTGCCGTGCAAGTTGCGAAGTCAGTGCCAGCCTGTTCGGACAGGTCGAGCAGGCGATTGACCATGGGCGGCGGCGTGTAATACGCGCCCATGTCCGACCGCATGGTGTCCGGCAACATCACCGTGTAAACGGAGCCAATCAGGTAGCCTGAGTCTTCAACGGGGAATGATGCGACCAGGGCTCCGATGCTGCGGGCCAGACTGTGCTCGCTGTCGGTCAGCGATGGAAGCGACAGTCCATGGGGTCGAATATCCCACTTCGCGCCCTGACTGCGGCAATGCGTCGTCCAGTAGGCGGCCAGAATGGCTGTGCAGAACGCCCGAGCATTGGATAGGCGTGAGACATCCTTCTTGATGCTCTCGGCGTACTTACGGGCCTTGGCCTTCAGCACACGGTACTGCTGCAGGGGTTCCTGCGGCTCAAGGTCAATAGCGGCTACAGCGCTGGCTTTCGGCATCAACGTCCCCTTTGTGCGTCAATCATACAATACGTTTTCAGAGTATAGCGACATTCAGGGAAAGTCAATCACGAAATGCGGTTTTGCTACAACGTGACATGCTGCCGCAAGAGCGCCAAATCAATCACGAATTACGGATACCCGAAAAACAGGGCGCTGCGCCGTAATGCCGGATCACTCAACGGGTGAGCGGCGACCGACCCGCAAGGCGTTGATTCATCGTCTTTCTCTATGCCTCTGTGTCTCTGTGGTGAGGTTTTTTGGTTGAATGCTCTCGCCATCCGCCGATTGATGGGCGCAGGTCAGGATGCAGCGGCACGCGGTTTCCGCTCGTACTCGTCGTCGCGCAGCGTCATCAGCGAGGTATTGCCGCCAGCCGCCGTGGTATTCACGCTGACCACGCGCTCGGTGACCATGCGGTACAGCGGATACAAGGCGCTTTCGCGGCCGGGTCGGAACAGCGGAATCAGTGCTCCGGGCGCGTCGGCCAGGCGTTGACGCAAGCGCACGGCAAGGCAGTCGTCGCCGGCACAGAGGACGCCCGCCAGCCCCGCATGGTCCTCCTGCGCCTGCAGTTCCACGTCGGCGGCAAGATTCTCAGGCAGTTCGCGCAATACCATTCGACTGAGTTCGCCTGCGGGCAGTACGACCTGTCCCTCGACTGCAAGGACGGCGGCAAGCTGATGGAGCAGGGCGCCTTCGTCAGGCGCCAGGCACAGCAGGCGACCGCGCGGTGCAAAGCTCATGGTGTTGCGCTCGCCGGTCGGTCCCGGCAGGTCGAGCCGGATCGGGCGCAGCGTCAGCGCGGCGTAGTCGGCGCAGCGCCGCTCAAGCTCGCGTCGGCCGGAGGCGATCGCCCACGCGGACAGGCGCTGCAGTGCCGGGGGGCTGTGGGCGGCGGCCGCTTGCGCCCGGCGCCCATCCAGTGCGGCGGGCGACACCTGTTCGCTCTCCGCCAGACGGTGCAGGTACAACGGCCCTCCCGCCTTGGGGCCGGTGCCGGACAGCCCTTCGCCGCCGAAAGGCTGGACACCGACCACGGCGCCGATCATGTTGCGATTGACGTAGATGTTGCCGACGCGGGCGTTGGCCGTGACCGTCTGCACGGTTTCGTCGATGCGGCTGTGCAGGCCCAGCGTCAGGCCGTAGCCGGCGGCGTTGATGTTGGCCACCAGCCGATCCAGCCGGTCGCCGGCAAAACGCAGCACATGTACCACCGGACCGAATACCTCGCCTTGCAGATCGGCCAGCGCATCGATTTCGATCAGGGTCGGCGGCACGAAGCAGCCGTCGATGCATTGCGGCGGCAGGGGCAGCTGGAAGACCGCATGACCCTTGGCCCGCATGCGTTCGATATGGGCGAAGAGTTGTTCCCGGGCGTGTTCGTCGATCACCGGGCCGATGTCGGTATCCAGGCGCGCCGGGTCGGCGACGGACAACTCGCGCATGGCGGCCTGCAGCATGCTCAACACCTTGTCGGCAATCTCGTCCTGCAGGCACAGCACGCGCAGCGCCGAACAGCGTTGCCCGGCGCTGTCGAAGCCGGACGTCAGCACGTCGTACACCACCTGCTCCGGCAGCGCGGACGAATCGACAATCATCGCGTTCTGGCCTCCGGTCTCGGCAATCAGGCGCACCGCTTCGCGGCCGGCGATGCTTTGGTTGATCAGCCGCGCCACCTCGGTCGAGCCGGTGAACAGCACGCCGCGTACGCGCCGGTCGCCGGTCAGGGCGGCGCCGATGGTTTCACCGCGGCCCGGCAGGCATTGCAGGGCTGCGCGCGGAATGCCGGCCTGCCGCAGCAAGTCGACG